>JANMII010000192.1:0-8941 GCA_031375665.1 Hyphomicrobium sp. | reverse complement strand
CTTTGATGCCAACCGTCGCCGCCAATTGGCCTGGGTGACGGAGAGCCTGCTGTCGGTTGCTGTCTTACTGGTGACACTGCCGGTGCTGCTGCTGCAATGGGGGTTTGTGGCAGCTGACATCCGCGATTGGTCGAAATCACTGTTGTTTGGCTTCGAAATCGGCCAGTTCAAAATTTCCCTGGTCCGCATCGTGCTCGGCGTTCTGCTGTTCATGGGTCTGCTGTTCGTGACCCGCGTTATCCAGCGCCGCTTGCGCGAGAACGTCCTTGTGCAGCCTCGCATGGACGTTGGCATCGCGAATTCAATCGATACAGCCGTCGGCTATGCCGGCACGGCGCTCGCCGCAATTGTCGCGATTTCTTACGCTGGGTTCGACATCACCAGCTTGGCCATCGTCGCTGGCGCTTTATCGGTCGGCATCGGTTTTGGCCTGCAATCGATCGTCAACAATTTCGTGTCCGGCTTGATCCTGCTCATCGAGCGGCCGATCAAGGTTGGCGATTGGGTTGTGATTGGCAACGAACAAGGCAACGTCAAACGGATCTCCGTCCGGTCGACCGAGATCGAGACCTTCGATCGCGCCAGCTTGATCGTGCCTAACTCCGAATTGATCACTGGCCGGGTTTTGAACTGGACCCACCGCAATGCCTTGGGCCGTGTTGTGCTTAAATTCAATGCCGGGCCAGATGCCGATCCGCGTCGCGTTCTGGAAATTCTGAAATCGTGCGCCGATCGTCATCCCGACATTCTGCGCGAACCCGCTCCGCTGGCAGTCTTCGAGGGTTACACATCGACCGCTACCGACTACTCGCTGCGCGTCTTGCTGCCCGACATCAATCGCGGATTGCGCGTCCAATCCGATCTGCGGATCGCCGTCTTCGAAGCGTTGCGACGGGCAGCCGTCGCGCCAGCGACCGGACCAGTCAGCGGCCCGGTCACTGAAGCGGCAGTCGCATCAATGCCAAAGACTGAAGCGCTGACCTGACGACCGTCAGATGACACTCTTATTATGGCCTCGGATATAATGGCCGCGGAACAGGTCTGGTGCTCCGGGCAGTCAACGGGATGGTCATTGGGCTGTTAACGGCCCATTGACGGCCACGCAAGCCAAAGGCTAGCCAGAGCAGATGGATCACGCCGCCCGTCGCCCTATCTCGACCAGCCTGCCCAACATCCTGACCTATGGGCGCATTGTTGCGGTCCCGGTTCTGGCGGCGCTGCTTTATTTTGGCGAAGGCAACACCGCGCGCTGGACGGCATTCGCCATCTTTGTCGTGGCCTGCATTACCGACTGGCTCGACGGCTACTTGGCGCGAATTTGGCAACAGCAATCCAATCTCGGCCGGATGCTGGACCCCATCGCTGACAAGCTGCTCGTCGGCGCAACGCTGCTTATGTTGGTGCACGCAAAAACCATCACCGGTTGGTCGCTCTGGGCAGCGTTGATCATCCTGTCGCGCGAGATCCTTGTTTCAGGTCTGCGCGAATTCCTCGCCGAGCTCAACGTCAAGGTCCATGTCACGCAGCTTGCCAAGTGGAAGACTGCGTTCCAGTTTATCGCGTTAGCGGTGCTCGTCGCGGGTCCAGCAGCCGACCAATTTTTGCCGGGCATCACCGAGGTGGGACTGCTTCTCTTGTGGCTTGCAGCCGTGCTGACGCTGTTTACCGGCTATGATTATCTCAAAGCTGGAATTCGCCACGCAATCGACGAATGACGATGGCTATTGCGACCCAAATGACCGAGAGAATCGTCACAGTTCGCTATTTTGCCTGGGTGCGCGAACGCACCGGTCGAAGCGACGACGTCATTTCGCTGCCAGCACACGTCGTGACCATTGCGGAATTGATGTCGCTGCTAGCTGCGCGTGGCGAAGGTTACGCGGAAGCTTTTAAGCATCCGCCGTCTATTCGCGTGGCGCGCGATCGCGTCCACGTTCAGCAGTCGGCGGAAATCGGAACGGCCCGCGAGATCGGCTTTTTTCCACCCGTCACTGGGGGATGAGCGCATGACAATCACGGTCCAACACGACGACTTCGAAATTGCCGTCGAGATCGACCGCCTCACCGCCGGGCGCTGCGATATTGGTGCGGTGGCATCCTTCGTCGGCAAAGTTCGAGACACCAGCGCCGGGTCGCCATTAGCTGCGATGACGCTCGAACATTACCCCGGCATGACCGAGGATGAATTGCAGAGCATTGCTGATATAGCGACCGAGCGTTTTCAACTGTCTGCGGTTCGCATCGTGCATCGCGTTGGTCAGCTTAAGCCCGGCGATAACATCGTTCTCGTCATCGCGTGTTCGCCGCATCGCCAGCACGCGTTCGACGGCTGCGCCTTCCTGATGGATTACCTCAAGACGCGGGCTCCGTTTTGGAAGAAAGAAACGGCACTTGATGGTTCGGGTACCTGGGTTGATGCGCGCGATGCCGATCATGCAGCGATTGAGCGCTGGACGAAGACCAACTGAGCCAGACCCCCGCAGCGCCCATGAGTGCGCTCGCACTCGCCATCGTTTACGCCGACTTAACCATGGCGGCCCGATAATCTTAAGAAGCCCGGAATGGATCGCTAAAACGCCATCATCGCTGGGCACACCTAGTGCGTTCGGTTGGGCTGTGTTTGGGCGGCCTGTATCGACGGGGGACTTTCGTGCACATGCGTTTTTGGACTTCACGGTCGAGCTTTCTATTATCCTCTTTGGTGTTGCTGCCGCTCGTTGCAACTCGTGCTGCGGCAGCCGATATCGTGGCTGTTGCCTCACCATCGACCGCACCCCAAGCGCTCGTTGCGCCAAAGCCCGTTGCAGCCGTCAATGCCGCGCGCACGCGCTTTGTCGTCGGACTTGATCGCAAAGTTGAATTTCAAGTTTTCTCGTTGGCAAACCCCAATCGCGTCGTCATTGAACTGCCCGACGTTGAACTGCGCATGCCAGATCCATTGATGGCTGCGTCCAAAGGATTGGTGACAGCGTTTCGCGGTGGCCTTGCAGCTCCCGGCAAAACCCGTGTGGTCATTGAAGTCGCGCAGCCCGTCATTGTCGAAGCAGCCAAACTGAGCAAAGAAGCCAGCGGACAATACCGCCTTTCACTTGATATCCTGCCTGTCGACGCGACGCCGAAATCGGCTCAGAAGAAATCGCTTATGGCGCAACCGGCCGGCCTTGGTGCATCCAGTCTTGGTGCTTCGGGTCTCGGCGCGTCAGGTCTGCAACCGCCGTTGCCAAAACGCGCGCAAAACCCCAAAGCGCGCGCCGCCAAAGCGTTCAAGCCGATTATCGTCCTCGATCCGGGCCACGGCGGCATGGATTCCGGCGCGATGAAATATGGCACCGTTGAAAAACAAGTTGTGCTGGCGTTTGGTCACGTGTTGCGGGAGCATCTCGAAAAAACTGGCCGCTACAAAGTGATGATGACGCGCGACAAAGATTTTTTCGTCGAGCTTGATGAGCGTGTCGCGTTTGGCGAACGCCACAACGCCAACCTGTTCATCGCCATTCACGCCGATTACGCCAAATCCAGCGCGCGCGGCGCAACGATCTTTACGCTGCGCGACCGCGTTGCCAAAGACCTCGAACGGTCCACCAAAGGCAGCATCGGCTCGCACGTTCTGTCCGACACCGACATTAACGCCGTCAAAGCCAGCAGTGGCGACGTCAACACCGTTCGCAACATCCTCTCGGATCTCGCCGAGCGCGACGTTGAACGAACGATGGATCGCACGACCGTGTTTGCCCAAGCCGTGGCTGAAAACATGGGCGAGAGCACACCAATGCGCGACGACCCCGAGCAGCAGGCAGCTTTCCGCGTGCTCAAGACGGCGCAGTTTCCATCTGTGCTAATTGAATTGGCCTACGTCACCAACAAGCAAGACGCGAACAATCTGAATTCGGACGCGTGGCGCGCCAAGGTCGCTGAATCGCTGGTCACTGCCATCGACAGCTACTTCAACACTCAAGTCGCACGCTTACCAATGTAATTGGACGACCGACCCGGCCGCAGTGATTTGTACGATGTAGCACCGACGAAGCTCGGCAGCGTTTGCTCATGCGCACGCCAACCACGCTCAACACAAAAGGCCAGCTTCAGCGAGCTGGCCTCTTGTTCGTCTGCGTGGCCAAACAACGTCACACCGTGTTCGGCACTGCCCAGTTAAGTCCTACTTGGGGGGTGTTTGAGGTGTTGTCGCCACAGTAAATCAAGCCAGCGCGACGATCTTTCGGGTTCGTGTCCCGAGGTTCGCCGACCGGCGCACAGAGCTGAAGTTGGCCGGTGATAGCGCTTCTGCATGAGGCACTCCATCTTCCAATTGTCCGCATCCACTTTGCATCCTGACACAGTGGGCTCGACGCTGCATGAAACCATCGAGACGGCCAGCACACGGGCTCGCTGTCGCATCGATGGACGAAGTATTTGCAGCTTCGAAATGGCGGAAGGGGTCGGATAGGGGCAAAAGGTGCTTGAGCCGGAGCCCGACCGACGCTCCCTCGGGCAGCCCTATCCATGGCTGCCACGCGGCGATCGAAACCAACGGCCGGTCCGCTTGGAACCGGTTCAGAGAAGCGAAGGGCATGGACCCTTTGATCTCACTCTGACGCTCGCACTGCGATGCTGCGACGGGTCTGATGCGTCGCACCATCTCCTTCTGTCTTAAGCCTACGTGATTCGTATGACGATCCGTGGCACCCACAACACCACAGCCTGCGTCAGTGTCGGGTTTAAGCAACACTCAACCGCGCCGCGTAGTCAGGCGGCACAATCAACGACACGCGCGGGCCGGCTGCCTCGATCACCACAGGCGATGGGCCAGCTGCATCACCATCGATCTCAACCGCAACGGGATTGCGAAACCCGAGCTCGACGCGCGAGGCGTTGACAACCGACACGTATTTTGGCCGCCGTGTCGGATCGATCAAACGCCCAAGTGGCAGGGCCAACGCTGCCTGCACGAGATCGCGGCGCGTCGCGGCGTCAAACACCACCGCGATCATGGCATCACGACCAATACCAGTTGCGCGGGTCAGCTCGAACGACCCGCCGTAATGCGCAGCGCGCGTCACGATCACCCAACTTGCAGTCATCGCCATGCCGTCGACGACCACATCGAAGGGATCAGCGCCGCGCCATAACGTTTTGAGAACCGGCGCAGTGAACGCTGCTCGGCCGATCATGCGTTTGGTTCGATAGTTCAATCGCGCGATGACTTGGCCATCGAAGCCCGCGCCCACCATCAAAAAAAACGGTGCTCCGTTGGCCAGACCGCCGCGCGCTTCGAGGATTGGGCCGCGCAATAACGTATCCGCGATCAGACCGCTGCGTTTGGTCAGCGCCAACTCATGACCCAGCACATTGCCAGTCCCAAGCGGCACGAGGCCGACGGCCAGCGCCGTGCCAGCAGCGCCGGTCGCGACCGCTCGAAACGTGCCGTCGCCGCCGGCGGCAATCACCGCGTCACAGGTCTGGCGTTCGGCTGCGTCGGCAACCCGATTGGCCGCTTCCTCCGCCGATCGCGTCGGCAGCTGAAAAACTTCGGCCCCGCCCGCGCGCAAGTCTACAAGAACGCCATCGAGTAAGCGCGGCAACGCAAACCCAGCGCGGGCATTGAACACCAGCGCGAACCGACGGCGCAATGGTGATCGCATGGGCAATGCGTGTGACTGCTCGTGAGACATAGTCTTGCGCAATCCGCAATCGATCTGGCCGATATCAGTCTCAAAACGGCAGCAGCGGCGCTCAGAAAGCGCCGCCGCTACATAATAATGTGGGGGTGTTCTCGCAGCGCCAACCGGTACGCGTCGGCCCGGCCGGGCGTCAAGCCAAAGCTGGTCAGCCGCCAATAAGATCGCGACAGCGCGATCGACGGTTTTGACTTTAGCGCGCAGTCACCGCAGCGACAGTCCCAGCGGTCGGCGTCTCCGCCCGACGCGCCGATGCCGTCACAGCCTTTTGCACCTTCTCAAACGCGCGCACTTCGATCTGGCGAATACGTTCGCGGCTGACCCCGAACTCGGTCGACAGATCCTCAAGCGTGATCGGATCCTCCGACAAACGGCGGGCTTCGAACACGCGCCGTTCGCGGTCATTGAGTACCGCCATGGCTGACGTCAAATACGACTTACGGCGCTTAGCTTCTTCATCTTCGACCAAACGGTCTTCCTGCGTCGGCTGATCGTCGACCAACCAGTCTTGCCATTCACCCGTTTCAGAATCAGCGCGCAGCGGCGCATTGAGCGAAGCGTCCCCGCCAAGGCGACGGTTCATGCTGATGACTTCTTCTTCCGTCACGCCAAGTTTGGTCGCGATCTTCTTGACCGTCTCCGGCTTCATGTCGCCTTCTTCAAGAGCCTGCAGCTGGCTCTTGGTTCGGCGCAAATTAAAGAACAATTTTTTCTGGGCAGCCGTGGTGCCCATTTTGACAAGGCTCCACGAGCGCAGGATGTATTCCTGGATCGACGCGCGGATCCACCACATTGCATACGTGGCGAGGCGAAATCCCTTATCCGGCTCGAAGCGTTTAACCGCTTGCATCAAACCGACGTTGCCTTCGGAAATCACTTCGCCGATCGGCAAACCGTAGCCGCGATAGCCCATCGCGATCCGCGCCACCAAGCGAAGGTGCGACGTGACCAGCGTTTCAGCGGCGTCTGAATCTTCATGTTGCTGCCACCGCTTGGCCAGCATGTATTCCTGGTCGGGTTCAAGCATCGGAAATTTGCGGATCTCTTCGAGATACCGCGACAGTCCGAGTGAACCACCAGCCAGCGATGGAAGTGCCTTGGTCGCCATGCCCCTCAATGTCAGCCTTCGCCCGTTTCCGGTTCAGCGTGACAGTCCCAAAAGGTTGCGCCGTTCAAGTTCGGAAGTTCCGAACATACGGGATAATATAGTCGTGTCCCGACGAGCGCACGTTACATAGATGTAAAAGACGTGGCCCCGAGAGAAGGTTGCCAATTGCATCGTTCAACCCTGTGTGACCGCTATCGGCGGTAGTATTTGGATCTCGAAATCAGGTCCTTGAACGCCGAGCACTGGCTTTTTCCGTCGCAGGATTGACACTGGCGCCGCCCCGCAGTGCCGTCAGTAAGGCTGTGAAATCAGCCGGCAATGCACTGGTGAAGCTCAATTTTTTGCATGTTCTGGGATGCTCGAACGCGAGCGTGGCCGCGTGCAGGGCCTGACGACGCAAATTCGACAAAGCGCTTTGCGCCGGGTCCGTCAGCCGCGACGCCGCCGTTTTGAAACTGCTGCCATAGGTGGCATCACCCAAAACCGGATGGCGGATATGCGCCAAATGCACGCGAATTTGATGGGTTCGCCCGGTCTCCAAAACAAGTTGCATCAGCGAGACCGTCGCCGCGCCTTTGGTATCGAGAAACGTCTCGATGACGTCGTAATGGGTGACCGCTTCGCGCCCACCTCCATGCAGCGCGCGCGCCTCGCTCACCACTGCGATCTTGGTGCGGTTTGAAGAACTGCGCGACAGCGGTACGTTGATGGTACCAGCCGTGCGCACTGGCACACCCCAAGCCAGCGCCAGATAAGCGCGATGCAATCGCCCATCCAAACCATGACTTTTGAATTGCTCACTCAAGGCGTGATGCGCTGCGTCGGTTTTGGCCACGACAAGTAAGCCCGACGTATCTTTGTCCAAGCGGTGGACGATGCCTGGCCGCTTGACGCCGCCGATGCCGCTGAGGCTATCGCCGCAATGCGCGATCAACGCATTGACCAGTGTGCCGGTCGCATGACCAGCGCCGGGATGGACCACCAACCCCGCAGGCTTATCGATTACGATGATGTCCTTGTCTTCGTAAACAACATCGAGCGCGATCGCTTCACCGAGCACCGTCGCATCTTGAGCTTCCGGCACGTCAACGATGTACGTCGCACCAGATTTGACCGCAGCTCCGACGTCTCTTATGGTTACGCCGCTCGATACATGGCCGTCGCGGATCAACGCTTGCACGCGACCACGGCTCAATTCAGAACATTTTCCAGCCAACCAGCGATCGAGGCGAACCCCTGCATCCTCGGGGTCGGCGACAACGGTCAGGCTGTAGGGTGTCGCGATGGCTGTCACCACGTCTACTTTCAATACAATTTCAGAAAATTTAAGGACCGAACCGATGGCCGATGCCGGATCACACCAATCACCGGGTCGAGTGCCAGAGTTGAGCGCCGCCGAACTCATGCGCGAACAGCGTCTTCAGCGCAACCTCAAGATCGTGATCGCAGCCTTAAGTCTGATGATTGTTGGCGGCCTTGCAGCCATTATCATCCGCATCGTCACGATGCCGCCGACCAGCGCCACGGCTAGCGCTGCCGCAGGTGCCGCGACGAGCGCCGCACCCGCCACCCTGCCAATTGCAGCCAGCGGTCAACCAATCGGCGACATCGCACTTGAATTGCCGGATGGTGCCAAAATCGTATCCGTATCCGTCGCGAGTTCCAGGCTCGCCGTTCACTACGATGGCCCGGCAGGCGCAGGCATCGCCGTTATTGATTTGGAAACCGGACGCCGCATCGCCACCATCAAGCCGACGGTCACCGCTCCGCGTTGAGGCGGAGCGCTGGCCGTCACGCACACCTAAACTCAGTGCGTGAATTCGGCAGTAGCTTCCACCAGCCACCGCATGAAACTATCGGCGAAACTTCGAAAGATCGCGATGTCGTAGGTGGGCTCCTCATCGACTTGGCGGATGATCACACCGATATGGCTGGCGCTTGTAATTGCGACATCATCAGTTTTGAAAACGTTTCCGTGCAGATCGATCGGCACACCTTTGGCGAGGACATCGCGGGCGCGCGGTCCCGACACCCGAACAAAAACGCGGGCATCCGTCTGATCAACAATAGCTACCATCGAACCCAACTGAGCTTTTAATTCACGCTCGAGATCGCGATCACCCGTTCGCTCAGCGAATGCCAACCATTGATCGGGGCC
>JANMII010000184.1:0-22181 GCA_031375665.1 Hyphomicrobium sp. | reverse complement strand
ATGAACCGCAGAATTTGCGGCAGGCGACGCAGCATTTTCATTTGTTGTGCGCCAGCGGCCGTCGGCTTGTCTTTTTTTCCGCCACGCAACTTCTTGAGCAACGCCATCGCGCCACTCTGCTCTCCGTCCATCGTGAACTTGCCCATGCGCGTCAGGCGCATGACTTCCTTCGCCGACATCGCGCAAACCATCGCGTCACAGTTTGGTCGTCGGGCTTCGAGATCGGCGAGGATTGGTTTGAAGTGTTCTTCAAGAAACAACATCGCAGCGATGATGATATCGCCGCGCGCGATGTCGGCCCGGGCAGCATCCAGCAAGTCAGGGTTCGACGCCCACTGTGATGCGCCGTGCAGCTGGAATGACAGTCCAGGAATGTCGCGCAACAAACCAGCCATGGCCTGCTTCACCGGCTGAGACAGATTCGTATCCATCGCGATCAGTACGACGCGAATGGACGGACCTCTCATGGCGGCAGCCTCAGCGGCTGTAATGTGCTTTTGCATCGTACAGTGTCTCAACGGTGATGGGTGCAATGCCGTGTTCGGACGCGAATTTTTCGGTGTTTCGGCGGGCCTTGCCGCGCACGAAAAATGGGATTTTTGCGAGTTCTTTTTCAGCTTCAATTGACCACGCGCTGACGGCTGGAGCAGCCGTCGCGGTGTCGGTGCGCGCGCTGGCCTCGACCGTCGCGCCGACATCGGCTGCTTCTGTCAAAGCTGCAGCGTTCGACGACAGCGAACTATCGCGGGGTTTCGATGGCCCAAGATGCGATGGCGCTGCGTCGTCATGGAATTCGAAATCCTCGCGGAACATGCCAAGCAGATGTTCTTCAAGGCCCATCATCAGGGGATGCACCCACGTGTCGAACAGCACGTTCGCACCCTCAAAGCCCATTTGCGGCGAGTGACGTGCTGGGAAATCTTGGACGTGGACTGGCGCTGAAATGACAGCGCACGGGATGCCGAGCCGCTTGGCGATGTGGCGTTCCATCTGCGTGCCGAGCACTAATTCTGGCTGCAGTTCTTGAACCTTGGCTTCGACTTCCAAATAGTCGTCGGTGATCAAGGCTTCGACGCCATACAGCTTGGCGGCCTCGCGCATTTCACGGCCGAATTCGCGTGAGTAAGTTCCGATGCCGACAACCGTGAAGCCCAATTCTTTCGAGGCGACCTTGGCGGCAGCAATGGCGTGCGAGGCGTCGCCAAAAACAAACACGCGCTTGCCGGTCAAATAGGTGCTGTCCACGGAGCGCGAATACCACGGCAACCGCGACGCTTCGGGTGATAAAAACGCGCTGGCATCAATGCCGGAGATTTCAGCAATCTCGGTAATGAAAGCGCGCGTCGCGCCGACGCCAATCGGCACGGTCTTAATGCTCGGCTGGCCGAATGTGCGCTGCAACCAGCTCGCGGCCTGTCCGGCGACTTCCGGGTATAAAACAACGTTGAAATCAGCGTCGCCCAATCGCGCTAGATCGCGAGGACGGGCACCAAGTGGAGCAACCACATTGATTTCAACGCCCAGATCCATGAGCAGGGACGTGATTTCTTTGACGTCATCGCGATTGCGAAAACCAAGTGCTGTCGGCCCCAACACGTTGCAGCGTGGCTTGACGCGGTCGGCACGCGGCTCGCGCTTGGTGCCGGGGGGCGGCGCTGCGGGTCCAGCAAACGTGCGGACCAACTGATAAAACGTCTCGGCCGCACCCCAGTTTTCTTTTTTCTGGTAGGCCGGCAGCTCGAGCGGAACGACCGGGCATGGCAAATTGAGCGCTTTGGCCAAGCCGCCTGGATCATCTTGAATGAGTTCGGCCGTGCATGACGCACCAACCAACATCGCTTCGGGCTTGAACCGCTCATAGGCCGCCCAAGCGGTCGACTTGAAGAGATCAGCGGTATCGCCACCGAGATCACGAGCTTGGAAGGTGGTGTACGTCACGGGCGGGCGCTTTTTGTTGCGCTCGATCATCGTGAAAAGTAGGTCGGCGTAGGTATCACCTTGCGGCGCATGCAAAACGTAGTGCACGCCTTCCATCGCCGTCGCGATGCGCATGGCGCCGATGTGGGGTGGTCCTTCGTAGGTCCAAAGCGTGAGCTGCATGTCTAGACCTCCAACCGGGCACGGCGCACTAGGGGGCGCGCGAACAGTTCAGCCAAGTCGCCGGCTTGCTCATAACCCTGCACGGGTGTGAACAGCAGTTCGATCGACCACTTCGTGGTGAAACCTTCCGCCTCAAGTGGATTGGCAAGACCAAGTCCACACACAACCAAATCAGGTTTGGCTTCGCGACAACGGTCGAGTTGTCGTTCCACGTCCTGGCCTTCGCTCAACACCATTGAGTCTGGCAGCTGATCGAGTTCCATCGCGAGGTGCTGTTTGTGCAAATAGGGCGTGCCAACTTCAACGGGATCGACGCCAAGCTCGGTGAACAAAAAGCGCGCGAGCGGCACTTCAAGTTGCGAATCTGGAAAGAAGAAAATTCGCTTTCCGCTGAGTTTGGCGCGATACGCATCCAAGGTAGCGCGTGCCCGCTTTTCAGCTGGTGCCACGACTTTAGCGAAGTGATCGGTTGGAATTTCCCAAGCGTCGGCCGCAGCCTTCAGCCAAGCCGATGTGCCGTTCGCGCCAAGAGGAAAAGGAGCCGCCAAGCGCGTTGCGCCGGCGGCTTCAAGCAAGCGCGCGGTGTCGGTCAGAAATGGCTGTGCCAGAAGGAAACTTGTATTCGCCCCAAGGCTTGGCAGATCGGCTGCCTTGCGTGGCGGCAGAAACGTAACATTCTCAATCCCAAGCTCTGTAAACAGCCGCTTGAATTGATCTTCAACCACGTCGGCGAGCGCGCCGACGACAAGCAATGATTTCGCGTCAGCCGCCGTTGAGCGCCGCATCTCTGGCACGAGCGATGCCAAACATGCATCTTCGCCTTGCGTGAAGGTCGTTTCGATCCCGCTGCCAGAATAGTTCAAAATTCTGACCCGCGGCGTGTGCTCGCGCGACAACCGCTCGGCGGCTCGTGACAGATCAAGCTTGATGACTTCGGACGGACACGATCCAACCAGAAACAGCAGCTTAATATCTGGTCGACGTTCTAGCAGCCGCGTCACCACGCGATCGAGTTCTGTGTTGCAGTCGGCGAGGCCAGCCAGGTCGCGCTCATCAATGATGGCGGTTGCAAAACGCGGCTCGGCGAAAATCATCACGCCAGCGGCTGATTGTACGAGATGCGCGCACGTTCGTGATCCAACCACCAAAAAGAATGCATCTTGAATTTTTCTGTGGAGCCAGATGATGCCGGTCAGGCCACAAAACACTTCACGCTGGCCGCGCTCACGCAAAACGGGTCGTTCGGCTCCGGATTTCACAACGGACGGCGAGTTCGTCGAAGGGCACGCGTCAAGACTTGCGGTTGAGAGGCGCGTCGGGATCAACACAGTCATCGCGAAGCCTCCAACATGGAGGCAGCGCCGACGCGCGCCGTTGACTGTTGGGCCGATGCTGTCGCATCGCGGCGGGCCATGCGCAGTTTGATGATGAATTGCGCGGCGTTGACCACGTAGGTGGCGTAGGCGGCGAGCGCCAACAGCATTAGGGTTGTCGTCTCAAGTGCACCCGTGAAAAGTGCGATGAGATAGGCTGTGTGCAACGCCAAAACCAGCATCGAGAACACGTCTTCCCAATAGAAAGCCGGTGCAAACAGATACTGACCGAAGACGTCTTTTTCCCAAATCGCGCCAGTCACCATGATGGTGTAGAGCACCAGCGTTTTAATGATGATCGACACTGTTGCGACCGTCTCGCCGTCGCCAGTTATGAGATAGCGGACGACCAGCCACGCACTGATCAGAAAAACAACGAACTGGAATGGCGCGAGAAGGCCCTGAATGAGCGTCCATTTAGATGCGTCACGGCGACGACGTTGATCTGGTGTGTACAGAGGTTTCGACGAGCTGGCTCGCACCACGCCATGGTTGCCGTATTTACCTGCCCGACCGTCGGAAGACATTGCACCCCAGCTCCCGTTTCGACCTGCCGCCACCGCAGCCGACCACTCTTCGAAATTAGATTAGGGCTGCGGCAGTAAGTATGTCAACCTGAATAGACGTACAGTTCACTTTACAAATTCTTCTTTACAAAGGCGGGGCGTACGGATTGTATGGAGCGCAGCAGCAAAGACGTTCGAAAAATCGCCGTGCTCGATGATCGTACCTTTAAGCCTGCGACGCGTTAGGGAGGCGACCGTGGCCCACACCCGGCATATCGTCGAGACACACACCGATTGGTCAGGCGTTGAAAGCTATGCGTCCGCGCGCGCTGGAGCCGGACCGAGCCCTAAGGCACGGCGTTCAAATCGCCTTGGCGTCGGGTCGGAGCAGTTGGCGCTCGCCCGCACCATCGAGGGTGAGATCATTCCCCGGTTGATGTTGACCCACCGCCTAAGTGCAGCCAGCGACACTCACAACCACCTCGCACAACACGATTTTTCCGAAGTTCCACTGAACCAAAGCGCTGCCACACTCGCTGAGCTTGCGCTCGACCAGCCGCTCGACGTTGGCGTCGCGTATTTGCAGTCCATGCAGCTGAAGGGCATGACGACCGACGCGCTCTTTCTGGACGTGATCGGCCCCGCAGCGCGCTATCTCGGGGATCTCTGGAAGGCTGATATCCGTGACTTTACGGATGTCACCGTCGCGCTAACGCGGCTGCAAGGCATAATGGGCGAGCTCACGCCAACCTTCGAACATCAGCAAGAGGCACGGTTTTCAACGCGCTCTGCTCTCTTGCTGCCGTGCCCCGGCGAACAGCACTCGCTCGGACTATCGATGGTGCAAGAATTTTTTCGTCGGGCGGGTTGGCATGTCCATTGCGACACGCCACGTGACATGACGGAGCTAAAGGACGTGGTCCGGGCTCATCGCTTCGATGTCGTTGGTTTTTCGGCAAGCTGTGAAATTTTCGTCGAGACCCTGAAGTCGGCCATTGAATTAACGCGCCGGCACTCAAAAAATCGAACCGTCGGCATTCTCGTTGGTGGCAACTTATTTAATTGTCATCCTGATTTGGTGGCGACGGTTGGTGCCGACGCGACTGCAGCCAACGGATATGACGCAATACAGCGAATTCCAGCGTTGCTCGGGCGATCTGCGGCAATTTGCTAGCAGGGCGGTTTAGAGCACCAAGTACAACGGATGATACGGTCATTACTCAAGGATTTATAAGTGCTGGAATGGAAACTCAGTCCGCACGATCAGTATTAGATTCATTTCGATCTCCGAAAAAAACGCTCGGGGATCTCGATGCCGAAGCCGCGTCAAAGTTGATTACGGCTGCAGCCGATATTGCGCTGGTGATCGACCAGAAAGGCGTCATTCGTGACGTTGCATTTGGCAACGAGGATTTCGCCAAAGAAGGCTACGCCCAGTGGGTTGGTCAGCGTTGGGTTGATACTGTCACCGTTGAGAGTCGCGAGAAAATCGAAGAACTGTTGCGGGACGCTGGCGAAGGCAAAGCCGTGCAACGGCCGCGGCAAGTCAATCATCCATCGAAACGCGGTGCTGATGTTCCAGTTCGCTACACAGCGATTGAAGTCAACGCCAATGGCCGCGTTGTCGCCGTTGGTCGCGACTTGCGAGCCATTGCGGCTTTACAACAGCGGCTCGTTGAAACCCATCAGTCAATGGAGCGCGAATACGCGCGTCTGCGACATACCGAAACGCGCTATCGGCTGCTCTTTCAAGTCTCGACCGAAGCTGTTTTGGTTGTTGACGCGAGTTCGCTCCGCATCGTCGAATCAAATCCATCCGCAACGCGACTGCTTGGGCCAGCCGTCAAGCGTATCGGCGGGCGATCGTTCCCCGAAATTTTCGATCCCAGCAGCGCCAAGGCTATTCAAACGCTTTTGACCTCAGTTCGAAGTTCAGGTCGCGGCGAAGACGTGGTCTCACGCCTGCTCGATACCAAGCAAGAATTTGTTGTTGCCGCGTCGTTGTTCCGCCAGGAAAATGTCAGCCACTTCCTTATTCGGTTGTCACCCGTTGGTGGCGCGACGGCAACCAATGAAAGCCGGGCGCGCGTCTTCGATTTTGTCGACAAACTACCCGATGGCTTCGTCGTGACCGACCTTGATTGCCGCGTGCTTAAGGCCAACGCCGCATTCCTGGAGCTGGCGCAGATTGCGTCGGAAGAGCAGGCACAAAGCGAGCCGCTGGATCGCTGGCTTGGGCGCCACGATGTCGACGTCAAAGTTTTGGCGACGAACCTCAAAGAGCGTGGCTCAATCCGCAACTTTGGCACGGTTATTCGCGGCGAGTACGGCTCGGTTGAAGACGTCGATGTGTCGGCTGTCTCAGTGACTGCCGGTGAAGCGCCATGTCTTGGTTTCACGATCAGGCTGACGGGCCGCAAGCCCGAGCCGATGATCAATGGGCGCCGTGAATTACCGCGTTCGGTCGAGCAAATGACTGAACTGGTGGGTCGAGTTTCGCTGAAAGAATTGGTGCGCGATACGACCGACATCATCGAGCGATTGTGCATTGAAGCAGCGCTCGAATTGACCGGCGACAATCGAGCTTCTGCTGCTGAAATGCTAGGGCTCAGCCGTCAGGGATTGTATTCCAAACTGCGCCGATACGGTCTCGGCGATTTGAACGGCGATGACGACGACAGCGCAGATTAAGTCCCGCTGTCGTCGAGCAATTACGTCATCTTACAATTGCAAAAATTGTGTAACTCCAGATTGACAGATTTGGGTTGGCAGCGTAGCTTCGCGCATGGTTCATCGCGTCCACTTAGCCACGTATCGTATATTCGGGATTGTTAGCGCGGCTGACGATGTCTGTGCGTCGCTCCGGTCGATGCTCCCATCGTTAAATCGAAGGGTGCGCCGACGATGACACTGAGCTGGATTCAAATCGCACGACTGGGCTTGGTTCAGACGGCACTCGGCGCGATCGTCGTGCTTACGACGTCAACGATCAACCGTGTCATGGTGATTGAGTTAGCGCTGCCAGCAGCCCTACCCGGCGCACTCGTGGCATTTCACTACTCGCTGCAATTTCTGCGGCCACGCTGGGGTTATGGCGCCGATATGGGCGGTCGCCGCACGCCGTGGATCCTTGGTGGCGTCATTACACTCGCCGTTGGTGGCGTTGGCGCTGCCGTCGCGACGGCGTGGATGACCACCAGCATGTTCGGTGGGACCGCGTTGGCGATCGTTTCATTTGCTCTGATTGGCGTCGGTGTTGGCGCCGCGGGCACGAACTTGTTGGCGTTTCTGGCAACGCGCGTCAGCGAAGACCGACGCGGCGCCGCTGCAACAATCGTCTGGCTGATGATGATTGCCGGCTTTATCGTGACAGCCATTACAGCTGGCCATTTTCTTGATCCGTTTTCACCGGCTCGCCTCGTAGCAGTGTCGTCGGCCGTATCCGCGATCGCTGTCTTGGTGACGGTGTTGGCGCTCTGGCGCATGGAAGATGCGCCAGTTGTCGACGGCCCTCGCGCGGCTTTGGATAAAGTCGATGGCGCCAAACCGCCGTTCGCGCAGGCCTTTGCGCAGGTTTGGCGTGAGCCCGACGCGCGCCGCTTTACGATTTTCGTTTTTATTTCGATGCTCGCGTACAGCATGCAAGATCTCATCCTCGAGCCGTTCGCTGGAATGGTGTTTGGCATGACGCCCGGGGAATCGACCAAGCTCTCCGGTGTCCAAAACGGTGGCGTTTTCACCGGTATGCTGCTGGTCGCGCTGGCCGGTCGCGCCGGGCTCGGTATCGGAACCTTGCGAAGCTGGACGATCGGCGGCTGCCTCGCATCTGCCTGCGCGTTAGTCGCGCTCGCGGCCGCGGGCACGGGCGGGCCGGATTGGCCTTTGCGCACAACCGTGTTTGCGCTGGGTCTAGCCAATGGCACGTTCGCTGTCGCAGCCATCGGCTCGATGATGCAGTTGGCGGGTGCCGGCACCAAGTCGCGTGAGGGTGTTCGCATGGGCTTGTGGGGCGCGGCCCAAGCCGTCGCATTTGGCGCTGGTGGATTTGTCGGTGCCGTTGGCGTTGACGTCATTCGAAAAGCCGTGAGCGATCCCGTGACCGCCTACACCACGGTCTTTGCGCTTGAAGCATGCCTATTTTTGATCGCTGCGATTTTGGCATCGCGCGCGATCGCGTCTGAAAGCGCCGCTGTCCCACTGCGAAACTCATCCAAGGGTCGCGGTCTTGTTGAACAAAACTGAGGGTTAAGCACCATGTCGAGCTCTGACATCTTTGACGTCGTTGTGATTGGTGGCGGACCATCGGGTGCCACAGCCGCTCACGACTTGGTCAGCAAAGGCCACAGCGTTTTGCTGCTGGATCGCGCTGGTCGGATTAAACCGTGTGGCGGCGCTATTCCACCGCGTCTGATCAAAGATTTCGATATCCCCGACAAACTCATCGTCGCCAAAGTAACGAGTGCGCGCATTATCTCGCCAAAAAATAAGCAAGTCGATATGCCGATCGAAACTGGCGGCTACGTTGGCATGGTCGATCGCGACACGTTCGATGAATGGTTACGTGTCAGAGCATCGGACGCGGGTGCTGAGCGGCGCACGGGCACATTCGAAAAACTTTCGCGCGATAGCAACGGTGTTTCGGTTGTGTCTTATCGCCCGAAAGGTGTCGGCGACGGCGCTCTTGAGCACGTCAAAGCGCGCTCCGTGATCGGCGCTGACGGCGCGCTGTCGCAAGTCGGTCGCCAAGCGATCAAAGGTTCTGAGAAGACACCGTTCGTTTTTGCCTACCACGAAATTGTCCGCTCGCCGACCAAGGCCGAGGTGGCGTTATCTGAACCGAAAAACGGCTCAGCCTTCGATTCCGCCCGCTGTGACGTGTTCTATCAGGGTACGTTATCACCGGATTTCTACGCCTGGATTTTCCCCCATGGTGAGACAACCAGCATCGGCACCGGCTCGGCGCATAAAGGATTTTCTCTGCGCTCAGCCGTCGGCGCGTTGCGCGCGCAAACAGGACTTGAAGGCAACGAGACCATCCGGCGCGAAGGCGCACCGATCCCATTGCGCCCGCTGAAGCGCTGGGACAATGGTCGCGATGTGATCCTGGCAGGGGATGCTGCCGGCGTCGTTGCGCCAGCATCTGGTGAAGGCATCTACTATGCGATGTACGGCGGTCGGTTGTCGGCTGATGCGGTGCATCAATTCCTGATCACCGGTGACGCGCGGCAGCTCGCGATGGCGCGCAAGCGCTTCATGAAAGCACACGGCATGGTGTTTCGCGTGCTCGGGATCATGCAGTACTTCTGGTACAAGAATGACAAGCGTCGCGAAAAATTCGTCGACATCTGCCGTGACCGTGATGTCCAGCAGTTGACATGGCAATCCTACATGCACAAAGAACTGGTGCGGACCCGACCGATTGCGCACATGCGGATCTTCTTCAAAGATTTAGCCCATCTTGTGGGCTTGGCTCCAACACGTTGAGGCAAGCGACGGGTCGTCAGCGGTCAAGCCATTGGCCGCGATCCGGCGATTGGCCAATAAAGTTACCGCATCTTCCATGCCGCCAGGGATAAAAAACACTTGGACACGCTGTTTGCTTCTGGTCGGATCGTCGACATCATTATTGGCCTTATGATTGTCGAAGCGGCGGTGTTGATCGCCTACCATCGGGCAACAGGCAATGGCATCACGGTCCCACAAATTTTGGGCAACTTACTCGCTGGCGTGTGCTTGTTTGCAGCCGTGAGACTGGCGTTGACCGATGCGCCTTGGCCATGGATCGGTGGCGCACTGACAGCGGCGCTGGTCGCGCACATCGCAGACCTTAGGTCGCGTTGGCGCGGCCGGTAGACTTCGCTACACGAGCTTCCTTGGATCGATTACCGATCTAAGGGGCCGTAATCCGTGGCGCTTGAAGCAATCATCATCCGTGCTGACGGAGCTTTGGCCGAAACAGAAGACGTGCGTCGGCTGGCGTTTGCGCAAGTTTTTGCAGAGGCCGGTTTTGCCTGGTCTTGCTCCCGTGACGCGTTCGCGCAATCGCAGCGTTTCGGTCATCCGCGATCGCGGATGGCCCGCTTCGTCGATCAGGCGCTGAAGGGAAAACCGCAGACACCCGACATCTCCCCGCTGATCGACGCGATGCACAGGCGGGCATGCAAACTTTTTAGTGAATTACTGCAATCCCACGCCGTCGAGCCGCGCGTTGGCATCCGCGAACTGGTCACGGCCTGTAAGCAGGAAGGCTTGCAGCTCGTCGTCTCGACGCTGCTGCAACCGAGCGATGCAGAGCTGCTTTTGCGCAAGACGCTCGGCACGTGGGCCACATCAGCGATAGCGACAATTTCGTTTGTGGCAGCGAGTGATGGTGACACCGACGCCGTCAATCATTCGCTCTACGATCGAGTGCGCCGCCAACTCGATCGTGATCCCTGCCAGTGTCTTGTGATTGAAGCCACAGCGTCGGGCGCCCGCGCGGCGTGGGCCGCTGGCTTTCCGGTGGTTACAACCCGAAGTGCGTTTTGTGCCGAAGGTGGGGTCGGTGCTCCTGGCCCGCTGTTTGAAGATTTACCAAGCCTCGTTGCCGTGTCGGACGACTTTCGCGTCGACGGTGCAACCGCCGACGATCGTGCCCACCTCATCGCGACGATCCAACGGTTGCACGCCGCAAACTTCGCCGCCCTTTCCAGTTCCGATGGGAGTGACGCCATGCGCGTTTCCGAAATCCTCAAGATCAAAGGCACGGAGGTCAAAACCATTGATCCTGCCGCAACCATCGCAACGTTCGCTGAGCGCCTCAAAGTCGACCAGGTAGGTGCCATGGTTGTGCTTGATGCCGCTGGCGCCGTGCGGGGCATCATCTCCGAGCGCGATGTTGCCCGTGGCCTCACTGAATTTGGCGCGGACCTGCCGCGCATCCGGGTTGCGGATCTGATGACGCGGAGCGTCGTCACTTGCCAGCCCGATGACAGTCTCGCCGCCGTTGCGAAGGTTATGACGGTGCGGCGCATCCGCCATTTGCCAGTCGTCGTCGACAACGGGCTTGTTGGTGTCATCAGCATCGGCGATGTGTTGAAGCATCGGCTTGATGAGGTGCAACTCGAAGCCAACGTGTTACGTGAATTTGCCCTCGCGCGGAAATAGCACTCGGCGCGCGGCCGCGCTGCTGAGCCCTAAAGATTTTTGGTTCAAGTTAACGCGCGGCGGTCGACGAGTTTTGCTTGCACAATTCCTGGATCTGTTGCCAATCTCGCCGCGTCTGAAACTGTTGCAATCCGGACCGCTGTTCGCGGCTGCAGCAAGGCTCACTGCGGGTTAACAAGAGGCGAGATCTGACGGCCATGGCGGCGCTATTTCCATTTTCTGCGATCGTCGGCCAAGACGAAATGAAGCTCGCTCTGCTGATCGCAGCAACCGATCAGTCGGTTGGTGGCGTCCTTGTTTTCGGCGATCGTGGCACCGGCAAATCGACAGCTGTGCGCGCGTTAGCTGGCTTGTTGCCAGCCATGCGTGTCGTCAAAGGCTGCGCCTATCATTGTGACCCAGCGTTGGGTGATTGCACCCACGTCGATACAGCGTTGTGCGGCGAAACGGATACCAAGCCCGTGCCCGTCGTCGATCTACCGCTTGGCGCAACCGAAGATCGCGTCGTCGGTGCACTTGATCTCGAGCGGGCGCTGACGCAAGGCGAAAAAGCCTTTGAGCCGGGGCTATTGGCGCGCGCCCATCGCGGATTTCTCTACATCGACGAAGTCAATTTGCTCGAAGATCACCTTGTCGATGTTTTGCTTGACGTTGCAGCGTCGGGTGAAAATGTGGTTGAGCGTGAAGGTCTCAGCGTTCGCCATCCAGCGCGTTTTGTCTTGGTCGGCAGCGGCAACCCTGAAGAGGGAGAACTGCGTCCACAGCTGCTCGATCGGTTCGGTTTGTCTGTCGACGTGAAAACGCCAACGGATCTTGCGACCCGGATCGACGTGGTTCGACGTCGCGACCAATTCGAGCGTGATACGGCGGCGTTCATCGCGCGCTTCAAGCCGCACGACAGCCAGATCCGCAACAATCTCGAGGCTGCCCGCACACGGCTGGCGCACGTCAAAGCTGGCGATCACGTGCTCGAAATGGGCGCGCGGCTTTGCATGGCGTTGGGTACCGACGGGCTGCGCGGCGAACTGACATTGCTGCGGGCAGCGCGTGCCATGGCTGCTCTCGACGGCGATGGCGAGGTCACTGAAACGCATCTCCAGCGCGTAGCCCCGCTGGCCTTGCGCCACAGACTGCGTCGCAATCCACTTGATGACGCCGGATCGTCGGTCCGAATTGATCGTGCCGTTCGAGACGTCTTTGCGCCGCGCGAGGAGCGCCGCGCCGTATGACCCTCCAGCCGCCCGCACAGCCGCTGTTCCCCGGCGATGCGGATGCCTGGAGCGTGGCAATCGACGCTGCAATCTTGCTTGCTATCAATCCACAGTCGCTTGGTGGTGTCATGGTGCGGGCCCGATCCGGTCCGACCCGCGAACAGTGGCTGACACTACTGAAATCATTTCTTCGTCGATCAACGCCAGTGCGCCGCGTACCAATCAACGTGACGGACGAGCGCTTGCTTGGCGGCCTCGATCTTGCGGCGACACTGAAAGCTGGCAGGCCCTTGGCGGAGCGCGGCCTTCTCGCTGAAGCTCATACTGGTATTCTAATTTTGCCCAGTGCCGAGCGATTGGACGGCGGCACAGTTGCCCGCATTTGCAGCGCCATGGATCAACATGCGGTTGCAGTGGCGCGTGACGGTTTTGAATTTGTAGATACCACAGATTTTGGCGTCGTCGCCTTTGACGAAAGTTATGGTGAGGACGAGACCGCGCCACCAGCTCTGATAGATCGCTTGGCCTTCTTGATCGAGCTGGATTCGATCTCGCCGCGCCATCCGCTATCGACCACAGCGTCGCTCGAAAGCGTCGAGCGTGCCCGCGAAATTTTCCGTGACGTGACGGTGTCCGATGACGTGATTACGGCGCTGTGCGGTGCCGCTCTCGCCATGGGCATCGTATCATTGCGCGCGCCGATGCTTGCGATCACGGCTGCCCGCGCGCTGGCTGCCTACGATGGCCGTACTGACGTCAACGAGACCGACGCCAGTCGCGCAGCCCAGTTGGTGTTAGCGCCGCGCGCAACGCAAATTCCAAGTTCACCAGAAGATGATCGAGAGCCTGAGTCTGAGCCTGAAAACGACCAGCCGCCGCCAGACGAACCGGACGAGACTGCAGAAGACGCCGATCTCGGCGAACAGCAGCAACTGGCTGACGTTGTTCTCGAAGCGGCTCAAGCGGCGATCCCCGCCGGTGTACTTGCGGCCTTGCAGGTTGAAAAAGCCCGTCGTGCCCGCGGAAAATCGTCCGGCCGCGCCGGTGCCAAACAAAAAACACTGCACAAGGGACGCCCGATCGGGGTCCGTCGCGGCCAGTTGGGAGCCGGTGCGCGCCTCAACCTGATTGAGACGCTGCGGGCAGCCGCACCGTGGCAAACCGTACGACGTCGCGAACCCCTAAGAACTGCCAATGACCAACGGCCATCTCACGCGCCGCAGGCTGGCGGGCGTCAGCGCGTACAGGTCCGCAAAGATGATTTCCGCATTACGCGGTTCAAAAATCACGCTGAGACGACGACAATTTTTGTGGTCGACGCATCGGGTTCATCAGCCCTCAATCGACTGGCAGAAGCGAAAGGCGCGGTTGAGTTGCTGCTGGCCGATTGCTATGTGCGTCGCGATAGCGTTGCGCTGGTCGCGTTCCGGGGCAAAATTGCCGAAGTCTTGTTGCCGCCAACGCGCTCGCTGGCCCGCGCCAAGCGCTGCTTGGCTGGATTGCCGGGTGGCGGTGGAACGCCCCTCGCACTCGGCCTCGATGCAGCGGCTGCAATTGCCGACGCTGCTCGCCGCAAAGGTCAAACGCCGACGGTCATCGTGCTCACCGACGGTCGCGCGAACATCGCACGTGACGGCACGCCAGGACGACCAAAAGCTGAGGCCGATGGCTTGGCATCCGCACGCGGCTTTGCAACGGCTGGCGTGTCGTCGCTTGTGATCGACACGTCACCCCAGCCAGCCCAGCAATCGGCGCGACTGGCCGACGCCATGGGCGCTGTTTATCTGCCGTTGCCAAGGGCGGATGCAGCGACACTGAAGGCTGCCATTCAAGCAACGACCAGCGCCATTAAAACAGAATCAAGCGTGGCGCGGTGAGCGGCGACATGGATCGCTTGAACTTTGCGACTGATGGGCGCGATTGGCCAAACCGGGGCGCAAGCCAGTTCGTTGCAGCGGCCGGATTCACATGGCACGTGCAAATTTTGGGTTCGGGTCCGCCGCTGCTTTTGCTGCATGGCACTGGTGCATCGACGCATTCGTTCAGGCAGCTGGCGCCATACCTTGCTTCTGACATGACGCTCGTCATCGTCGATTTGCCCGGTCACGGTTTTACGCAAACGCCGCCATCTTCTGCATTTACGCTGCCGGGCATGGCGGCGGCTGTGGCGCAGCTGATGGCCGCGATCGCAATTCGCCCGGTCGCAATCGCTGGCCACTCAGCCGGTGCAGCCGTTGCCATCCAGCTAGCGCTCGATGGCGCGGTCGACCCGCGTTTGATGATCAGCATCAACGGAGCGCTGTTGCCATTCGATGGCTTCGCCGGCCAGTTTTTTTCGCCCCTCGCCAAGCTTCTGTTCCTCAACCCCTTTGTGCCGCGCCTGTTTGCCTGGCGCGCGACCGACAAATCGGCTGTTCGGCGCCTCCTTGCCGACACCGGGTCTAACGTCACCGACGAAGATATCGCCTTTTACGCGCAGCTGTTTGGCTCGCCCGCTCATTGCGCGGCGGCGCTTGGCATGATGGCGCGCTGGGACCTCGAAACACTCGCCAAAAATCTGCCGAAGCTTACGACGCCCGTTCTCTTGTTGGCCGGTTCGAACGACCGCGCCATTCGCCCTGCCGATGCAGATCGTGTCGCCCGCCTGTTACCAAGCGCGAGCGTGGTACGGCTGTTGAATGCTGGCCACCTGGCGCACGAAGAGCAACCCGCGGCTGTGGCGCGGGCGATCCGGGACGCACTGCAAACGGTGCTTTCGTAATCCTGAGTGGCGGCGATCATCGCCAGCCGACAGCGCCGTCCATGATTGGACGGGCTTGCTTGTGAAAATGTTCTCGGCGGACCTTAACTGGCACTTGCGTGCGGCAAGCTGACAGTATTTAATGTCAACCTATGTGGACACTATTTGCTAATCGCCCCGCCCTTACCGCGTGTTTCCGCCTGGAAAAACGCATCAGGGCCGTGTTGGCGGCTGGCTCCACGGCCGAGGCGAACGCATCATCGATCGCCCGATGGATCAGACCGGCGATCCCACTGAGATCGTGCGACAAGGGGCATGGGCTATATGCGCTATGAGCCAAATGAAAGTTTCGGCAAAGATTTGGCCGCGTGCCGAAGGCTGCTAAGCACCGGTTCACGAACCTTCTATGCTGCGTCGTTTTTGTTGCCAAAGCGGGTTCGCGATCCGGCAACCGCGCTGTACGCGTTCTGCCGGTTGGCCGACGATGTTATCGATCTCGGCGACCCCGAGCATGACGGCATCGGCGAACTGCAAGACCGCCTAGACCGGGCGTATCACGGCCGACCGCTCAACATTGCCGCCGACCGTGCATTTGCCGCGACTGTCGAACGCTTCGACATTCCCAAGGCCATCCCGGCAGCGCTGTTGGAAGGCTTTGGCTGGGATGCTGATGGCCGCCAATATGAAACGCTCGGCGATCTGCAAGCCTATGGAGCGCGCGTCGCGGGCACCGTGGGTGCCATGATGGCACTGTTGATGAACCGGCGGACGCCGGAAGATTTAGCGCGTGCAACCGACCTTGGTATCGCGATGCAATTGACAAACATTGCCCGCGATGTTGGTGAAGACGCGCGTGCTGGCAGACTGTACCTGCCGCGCCAATGGATGCGCGAAGAAGGCATCGATCCCGATGATTGGCTCGCCAACCCGCATTTTAACGCCCAAATTGCAGCACTTGTTGATCGCTTGCTCAATGTCGCAGAAAATCTTTATGCGCGGGCCGGGATCGGCATCGCCCGACTTCCGGCGGACTGTCGACCGGGCATCTACGCTGCGCGATACTTGTATGCCGGGATCGGCCATCAATTGATGCGCAATGGTTGCGATTCGATTTCGCGCCGTGCCGTTGTCCCAGCCGGCCGCAAGCTGCAATTGCTGGCGCGCGCCATCGCGGCGACGCCCGTTCGGCGGCCAAGTACGCGAGCCTCTGCCCTCGCAGAAGCCGTTTTTCTGGTGACTGCGGCAACTAAAAGCAAAGCAGCGCGGCCGATCAGCGATCTCGCTTTGACCGATGTGCCGTGGTGGGATGTTCACGGTAAAGCGGTGAATTTCGTTGAGATTTTACATCGTCTCGAACAACGCGAAATAGCTTCGCGCGATCTGCGATTTCATGATTTGCAGCGTCGGTCGGTCCGTATGAGCGCCGAGGTCAGTCCATGAAGTTTTGGCTCGGAGCCCTACTCACCTTAGGCGCACTCCTGCTTTTCGTCAGAGCTGTGCAACACAGAAACCGTGTCGCGCTTGCCCGCAATCAAGCCCTTCGTCGAGGCCACGCTGCCGAGCAACCGTTTGACGGTCATTCGATTGCCGCTCTTGGCGAGATGATCACGCCGATTGTGTTGGTCGCTTTGGTTTATATGAGCTTGAAAACTAGCATTGCGTTCTATGTTTTGAACAACGGCGCATTGTCGATTTTCGATCTCGCGGGTGCGCTGTTGTTGTTCGCTGGCTACGGCACCTGGTTGCGATCAAAAACCATGTTTCGGATGCCGCCCGTCAGCGCCGAGACGGACGTCATGCGACCAGACGTCATCGTCGCCGATCACATTTCTGCGCCAGCAATGATAGACTACGGCCGCAGCAATCCGGCACGGCCGCACCGCGTAGCCGTTGGCGTACATCGTTTGATGCCGGCACGGCTGTCGGATCGGAGCGACGCGCATCCTACCGCCCAACCAACATTTGCTTTGGAGCCACGGCCATGAACACACAATCACCAGCGCCCGTGCTGCCATCGCGCCCTCTGCTCGACCGTTGCGACACACCAGAGGATCTGCGCAAGTTGCAGCCCTCGGACCTCCGTCAATTAGCCGACGAATTGCGCGGTGAGTTGGTCGATGCTGTCTCAGTAACTGGCGGTCATCTTGGGGCCGGTTTGGGTGTCGTCGAATTGACGGTTGCCATTCATTACCTATTCGACACGCCTCGCGACCGGTTGATCTGGGATGTCGGCCATCAAGCCTATCCGCACAAAATTTTGACCGGGCGGCGGAGTCGCATTCGCACTCTGCGCCAGGGTGGCGGATTGTCGGGCTTCACCAAACGCGCCGAAAGCGAATACGACCCATTTGGCGCCGCACATTCTTCGACTTCGATTTCAGCTGGCTTGGGCATGGCTGTTGCACGCGATTTGAAGGGCGGCACCAATAACGTCATCTGTGTCATCGGCGATGGCGCAATGAGCGCTGGCATGGCCTACGAGGCGATGAACAACGCGGGAGCGCGCGACGAACGTCTGATTGTCATTTTGAACGATAACGACATGTCGATCGCGCCGCCAACGGGCGCGCTGTCGAAATATCTGGCGCGCGTGACGTCCAGCGGCACGTATCTCAGCTTGCGCGAACACGCCAAGCAGCTTGCCAAGATGCTGCCGAAAAAATGGGAACGGCGCGCAGCTCGGGTTGAAGAGATGTCACGCACGGCATGGTCGGGCGGCATGTGGTTTGAAGAACTCGGCTTTTATTATGTCGGTCCCATTGACGGGCACGATCTCGATCAGCTGCTGCCAGTCCTAAAAAATGTCCGCGACAGCGATCAATCGCCGGTGCTGGTGCATGTGAAAACGACAAAAGGCAAGGGCTACGGTCCGGCAGAAGAGTCTGACGACAAATATCACGGCGTCACGAAATTCAATGTTGTGACTGGCGCTCAGGTCAAGCCAAAGCCATCTGCACCCGCTTACACGCGCGTGTTTGCTGAAAGCCTGATTGCCGAAGCCAAAGCCGATCCCACCATCGTGGCCGTCACGGCTGCCATGCCAGACGGAACCGGTCTGGATCTCTTCGGTCAAGCTTTCCCCGATCGTATGTTTGACGTCGGTATCGCTGAACAGCATGCGGTTACTTTCGCCGCCGGCCTCGCGACGGAGGGCTTGAAACCGTTTTGCGCAATTTATTCGACCTTCCTTCAACGCGGCTACGATCAGGTCGTCCACGATGTGGCGATCCAAAAGCTTCCCGTCCGGTTCGCGATCGATCGCGCCGGGTTGGTCGGTGCCGATGGACCAACACACGCTGGGTCTTTCGACTTGGCGTACCTCGGTTGCCTGCCTGATTTTGTCATCATGGCCGCAAGCGACGAGGCCGAGCTGAAACACATGGTTGCCACTGCGGTTTCGATCAACGATCGGCCATCGGCATTTCGTTATCCGCGCGGCGAAGGCACCGGCGTTGCGATGCCGGAGGTCGGAATCGCACTTGAAATCGGTAAGGGTCGCATTGTGCGCGAAGGTTCAGCGATTGCAATCTTGGCGTTGGGAACGCGTCTTGGCGAAGCCAACAAAGCCGCCGATCAGCTTGCGACCTACGGACTTTCGACCACTGTCGCCGATGCCCGATTTATGAAACCGCTCGATCATGATTTGGTCCGGCAATTGGCGAAAAATCATCAAGTCCTGATCACGATCGAAGAGGGATCTGTTGGCGGATTTGGCAGCCAAGTTTTGCACTTCATGGCCAACGAGGGTTTGCTCGATGGCGGAATCAAAGTTCGGTCGCTGGTATTGCCGGATCGTTTCATCGATCAAGACAAGCCCGAGGTTATGTATGCTGAAGCGGGCCTGGACGCGGCGGGAATTGTCAAAACCGTGTTTACAGCGCTCGGTCGTGAACGTGATGAAACAGCGGTCAACGCACAAATCGCATGAGCAACGCCATGACGATCCGCGTACCGTGGTCGTTCAAATTGTCAGCCGAGCGAACGTGATCCCATGAGCGATCAGGTCGGATTGATTAAACTTGGGCTGATCTTCGGTTTGGCTCTTGCGCTCTTGGGGTACGAGTTGTGGTCCATTCGCAAAACCATCGCCGCCGATCGTGCAACCGCTGATAAGCCAGTCGCGTCCGACGACGCAACAAAGCAACCTTAGTATCTCGCCTCATGCGCCTAGCTGGCGCGACGTGGCATCCGGAAATGCAAGAGGCTCTGCACCCAGCGTGTCGAAAACCGGTCAAGCAGCAAGCTCTCGTGCATCGCGCGGATGGGGCGACCGTTATCAATCGTCTCGGTAATGGACCGAGCGTAAAACGGTGTATCTTCACACGTCTCCACAATTTTAGCCGTGCTGCCCATATCCGCCCGCGTTGCTCGCGGGATGCGCCAAACGGTGGTTGTCGGCAGCGCTGCGCGCGGCGGCGCCGGTATGGTCGTCACCTGTCCGTTTGCATCGATGGCGATTGCCAACGCGAAATTGTCGGCCCCTCGTCGTACCCCATCATAATAAATTTGGGTTCCCGACGATGTACTTGCGCGCGACCAAGTCCATTCAGCGAAACCATCTTCGAGCGGTGCGGCACCGTGATTACAGTCGAAGTACCCGTTGCCGGTCCATGACAGATCCGGCCGTGCCATCTCAACGGTAACGCGCGCCAGCGGTGCAATGGGATGCCACATGTGCTGACCGTTCGCGTTGAGAACGAAAGGGTTGGCGGTCACGGCCGACGGCGTCAATCGAACACGCCCCTTCAGTCGCGATGGCAACGGCACCGTGATCTCGTCAATATCGATGACCAAATCGGTCCCGTCCCACGTCATGCTGCTTGGTCCGACAGCAAACCGGGATCGGGAGCGCGCCAAGTCATTGCGGCCGCGTTCTGTTAAAGCCCATCGCTTGCCGCCTTTGCCATAGAGGGCGACGTTGATGGCGCAGTGATTTTCGGGGTCGGTCACGCCGCGGCGTCGAGCGCGGGCGTAGTAGGGCGAAAACACGCTTCCAATGAACGCGATGATCGTTAAGCCGTGTGCACCATCGTCGCTCAAAGCGTCGACATACCACCATGCATAGCCATTTGGACTAACCGCGCGTGAGAAATCGGGACCGCCGACCAGTGCCGCGCCCGAGCTTGGGGCGTCGGTCTGAGGGTCGCCAGCGATAATCATTCCAAATATCTCCTTGTCGCATTGGCAATAGACCGTTGCGCTCTGCTGCGCAAAGTGTCTATATAAGATGACAGTCGCATATGACTACTTCTTTTAACAGCTACGCGCGAGAGGCCCTGGCATGGACGCCACCACGCGAATTGAGACGGCCCTTGAGGCGGCAATCGAGCGGGCGGAGGTCGCATGCAGTCCTCCCAAGCTTGCTGCGGCGTTGCGTTATGCCGTTTTTCCTGGCGGCGCACGCATCCGACCGCGTCTCTGCTTAGCGGTCGCAGCAGCCTGTGGCGATGATCATCCAGCGTTGACGGATCAGGCCGCAGCAGCCATCGAGCTGCTCCATTGCGCGTCGCTGGTTCACGACGACCTTCCCTGTTTTGACGATGCAGCGACGCGGCGTGGCAAGCCGACCGTTCACAAAGCCTTTAGTGAATCGCAAGCGGTGCTGGTCGGTGACGCATTGATCGTCATGGCATTCGAAGGTCTTGGCCGCGGCGCCGCCCTGATCCCTGCGCGATTGCCGGGTCTGATCATAACCATTGCGCAATCCACTGGCATGCCCAACGGCATCATAGCCGGGCAAGCTTGGGAGGCAGAACCGAGCGTTGCTTTATCGGCCTACCATCGTGCGAAAACCGGTTCGCTGTTTGCCGCAGCTACCATTGCCGGCGCGTTAGCCGCTGGTGCCGAGCCCGATCGTTGGCGTGTCCTTGGGGAACGGATCGGTGAGGCCTATCAAGTCGCCGACGACATTCACGATCTGATGTCGACGGCTGAAGACATTGGCAAACCATCGGGCCAAGACGCCATCCATGGGCGGCCGAGTGCGACGGCAGAACTCGGCTATGACGGCGCGGTGGCGCGTTTGCAGGATTTAATGGCGCAGGCCATCCAATCGATCCCGCCGTGCCCCGGAGCAGCCGAATTGCGCGGCGTCATCATGGCAGCGTCCAAAGCGTTTGTGCCAAAAGGCATCGCGCAGCGCGCGGCTTAGTCGAAACCGGAGTGTCGACATGAGCGCGCCAGATGGAGTGTCGCGCGTGACGACGCATCGCTGGCTATCGACCTTGATCGAGCGCGGCTACGCGACGCGCAACAGCATTCTTGGAAACCTCAAATTTCAGCGCTTTGCATCTGCTTTGCCGCTGACGCGTCCGGTCGCCCAAAACAGGGCGCGCGCCGTTTTCGATTTATGTGCAGGCTTCGTCTATTCGCAAATTCTCTACGCTTGCGTGAAGCTCAATGTATTCGAAAAGCTCAGGGATGGGCCACAACATGTCGCCGACCTTGCAGCCAATCTAGGGCTTGAAGTTGAGCCTGCGCGGCGGTTGCTCGATGCAGCGGTTGCCCTGAAACTCGTCGATCGCTTGAGCGGTGATCGCTATGGACTTGGCGCCCATGGAGCCGTCATCGTCGGCAATCCGGGCATTGTGCAAATGGTTGAGCATCACGCGATGCTGTACGCCGATCTTGCAGATCCCGTCGCTTTACTGAAAGGCCAACGGACATCAAGCGCACTTTCAACGTACTGGGCTTATGCAAAATCCGACCAACCCGATGATGTGTCTGACGGCGATGTAGCGGCCTACACATCATTGATGTCGGCATCGCAAACGCTGATCGCTGAAGAAATTCTTGCAGCCTATCCGCTGGGTGGTCACCAACGTTTGCTCGATCTTGGCGGCGGCGATGGCACGTTTTTGCGGGCGGTGGCGGCGCGCTATCCAGATCTACGAATGACGCTTTTTGATTTGCCAGCGGTGGCAACGCGCGCCGAACAAAAATTTTCCCAAGCCGGTCTGCAGTCTAGCGCCACATGCATCGGCGGCGATTTTCTGCGCGGAACTCTGCCGGGTGGGCACGACGTAATTACGCTCGTTCGCATTATCCACGATCATGATGATGAACCTGTCCGCCAATTATTTCGCAACGTCCGCCGCGCCATCGC
>JANMII010000136.1:0-15002 GCA_031375665.1 Hyphomicrobium sp. | reverse complement strand
CCCCACCATCGTCGCCAGGCTTGCCGGACCCGGCAGATTCACGCCGCACACCGCGCCGCGACGCGCCGGGCACCGCGCCTTTGACCACTGTAATCCTGAGCGGTAGGCGCGAAAGAGCTGTGTTGTGGGCGCTGCTATTTGGAAATTTCGTCGTCGGCACCGGAATTCTTCTGCCAGCCGGGATGCTCACCGAGTTGGCGAGTGGCCTCGATGTATCGGTTCCAACCGCTGGCTCGTTGCTGGTTGCCAGTGGCATCGGCGTTGCAATCGGCGCACCATTGGCGGCAGCCGTGACAAGTCAGGTCGACCGCCGCTTGCTGCTGGTATTTTCGCTTGCGCTCTACGCCCTCTGCCACGCTGTTGCGGCACTGGCCACGTCGTTCGATACCGTCTTTGCCGCTCGGCTGGTGATGGCCGTATCGGCCGCGATTTTTACGCCGCAGGCCGCGTCAACCGTTGGCGCGTTGTTGTCGCCGGAGAAGCGCTCGGCCGGAATTACCATGGTGTTTGTTGGCTGGTCGCTCGCGACGGTGGGCGGCATGCCGCTCGGTGGCCTCGTTGCGCACACGCTTGGTTGGCCAGCGGCATTTGCCATCGTCGCTGGTTTGTCGGTCGTCAGTGCTATCGCTGTTTGGCTGACGGTCCCAGGCGGTGTTTGCATCGCGCCGCTGAATCGCCAATCTTGGTGGCGTGTGGTGACGAGCCCAGCGCTCGTGCTGGTGCTGATCGTGACCATCCTCAATGGGACAGGCCAGTTCACGTTCTTCACGTATTTGACGCCATCACTGAAACACTCACTGAATGCTGAGGCCACGCTACTCACAGTAATTTTGGCGCTCTACGGCACGGCTGCGACATTGGGCAATATCGCTGCGACCCGACTGATCGCTCGGATTGGCGCGGCCGGGTCAGCGCTCATCGCGTTGCTCTCCATGTCCCTTGGATTGCTCCTCTGGGGGGCTGGCGCCGACAGCCTTACGGCCGTGGTGATCGCCGCAATGCTGTGGGGTCTTGGCACGTTTGCGACCAATTCCATTCAGCAAGCGCGCTTGGCTGGCCTGGCGCCGGAGGTGGCGTCGGCGTCAATCGCGCTGAACACGTCGGCCATTTATCTCGGTCAGGCCGCGGGCTCAGCGCTTGGCGGTGGCATGATCAAAGTTTCGATGTTGAGTTCGCTGCCGTGGGCGGGTGCTGCGCTGTTGCTGGTTGCTGCAATCGTATCGGTGGTCACGCAGCGTTTCGAAACGCGCAGCACGCATGGCGGCGCGCGGTGACACGCACATCGGAATTTTCCTGGCGCGACGCTGACGCACGTCATGTCAGATTGTGATCCACGTCGTCGCGCTGCCGCCGCGCTGCCGTCGAGCCAGTGGCGTCCTGCGACAATTATTTGGTTGTACGGTATAATTGAACTATTGAACTTTGAGGCTGGATCGGCCATGTGAGCGTTACGCGAACACCGAATGGATCGAGCTAGACCGTGCTGCGTTAGGACGAATGGCACTCAAGCGCCACCCGAGCCCTGATCCAAGCCCTGGCCCACGTGACAACCAAGACGTGGATGCGGACACTTCGAATGTTAACCGTTGCAACTGAATTAAATTCATAGGTGCTGAGAATGTCGACTGAAACGCCATCGAACGCTGCGCTGTTCACCCCCTTGCAGCTTGGCGCAATCACGTTGAAAAATCGCGTCGTGATGGCGCCGCTGACGCGCTCACGTGCCAACGACGCGGCGGTACCGGCAGCGTTCGCTGCGGACTACTACAGCCAACGCGCGTCAGCCGGATTGATCATCACCGAGGCGACGCAGGTGTCCTACGATGCCATGGGCTATTGCCGCACACCTGGCGCGCACACCGACGCGCAAATGGATGTTTGGAAATCAGTTGCCGACAGAGTCCATGCCAATGGCGGCAACATCGTCATGCAGCTTTGGCATGTCGGACGAATTGCAAGCCGCCTCAACACGGCGGTGGCTCGCGATGTCGTCGCGCCCAGCGCCATTCAAGCGCCGGGCAAAATGTACACCGATGCCAAAGGCATGGTCGATCATGATGTGCCGCGCGCACTCGAAACCCATGAGATCGCTGCCATCGCTGCAGATTTTGCCAGCGCCGCGCGGAATGCAGTAGCGGCCGGCTTCGATGGTGTCGAAGTCCATTCCGCTAATGGCTATCTATTGCACCAGTTCTTATCGACCAACGCCAACCAACGGACCGACCAGTACGGCGGCTCGATTGAAAACCGTGTCCGGATGCCGCTCGAAATCGTCGAAGCCGTGGTCGATGCTGTCACGAGTGCCCGCGTTGGCATTCGAATTAGCCCAGGCCACACCTTCAACGGCATCGAAGAGACCGATGCCGAGGCGCTCTACACCCATTATTTGCAGCGTCTACAGACTTGCGATTTGGCGTACCTCCACGTCATGCGGCCAATGGTTGGCACGATGCACTTTGATCCAGTCACCATGGCGCGCGGGATCTACGGTGGCAAAATCATTGGAGCAGGTGGTTATGACGGCGCGAGCGGCGCAGCGTTGATTGCTACTGGCGGCGCAGACGCTGTTGCATTTGGCAAAGCCTACATCGCCAATCCGGATTTGGTCGAACGTCTCAAAGCTAATGCGCCACTCAACAAGCCACACGAGGCGACGTTCTACACGCCTGGTGAAAAGGGCTACACGGACTATCCCCGCTTGGCCGCATAAGGTTCTGCTAGGCGACCGTGCCATCGTGGCCGTCGCAGCAACACTCGCCCAGGTCGAGGTGGTTGCGACGGGTCTGTTGTGAGATCTGCTTGATCACTTGCGCCAATCTTGACAGCCCAGACCGATCGGTGGACTAAAGCCGCCGCGGTGGGGTCACGGGTCAACAGGCCCACTTGCGCTTTGCTTGCCGCAACTAACGGGTCAGCCACCATGACAGTCGCATTCGTTTTTCCAGGCCAAGGCAGCCAGGACGTCGGCATGGGCAAGGCTCTGGCTGACGCTTTTCCGGCAGCCCGTGCGGTGTTTGACGAAGTCGACGAAGCGCTCGGACAAAAACTATCGGCCATCATCTGGGATGGGCCGAAGGATCAACTGACGCTGACTGAAAATGCGCAACCGGCGCTGATGGCCGTGTCGATGGCGGTCATGCGCGTGCTTGAGGTCGAAAAAGGCTTCAGCCTCAAAGAGAAGGTGTCGTTCGTTGCTGGCCATTCGCTTGGTGAATATTCAGCGCTCGCCGCAGCCGGTGCATTTACATTGAGCGACACAGCGAAACTACTGCGCCTGCGCGGACAAGCGATGCAGAAAGCTGTCGCGGTTGGGCAGGGGGCGATGGCTGCGCTGCTGGGCGTTGGAATAGACGTCGCCGTCAAAGTCGCGGCCGAAGCAGCTCAAGGCGACGTGTGTCAGGTCGCCAACGACAACGAGCCGACGCAAGTGGTTTTGTCGGGACACAAATCGGCCATCGATCGTGTTGCCGATATCGGCAAAGCCCATGGCGTGCGGCGCGCGGTGCCGCTACCGGTGTCAGCGCCGTTCCATTGCGCGCTGATGCAACCTGCGGCTGACGCGATGGCGGAAGCACTAGCGAGCGTGACCGTGCGCGTGCCAAGCGTGCCGCTGATTGCCAACGTGCTCGCCGCCCCGATTACAGATCCCGAAGACATCAAGCGCCGTCTGGTCGAACAGGTGACAGGCACTGTGCGATGGCGGGAGTGTGTGGCCGCAATGTCGACGTTGGGCGTGACCGATATTTACGAGATTGGCAGCGGCAAAGTGCTGTCAGGCTTGGTCAAGCGGACGGTCGCGACTTTGAACGCAACCAGCATCGCAACGCCAGCAGACATCGATGCCGCTTGGCCGGGGCTCAGCGGCTAAGGCTGCTGCGATGGGCCATTATCTGGCCCTTGCCGCTACAGATGGCTGAAGTTCTTGCGTATGATCTCGCGCGTGTCCCCCGGAGCGACCGTTGGATGGAGCCCTGGAGGCGCGAGCTGCCGCAGCACCGCGGCTATTTCGCCACCTTTTACGTCGCATGCCGTGTTCTTGACGCAGCCGACGGCCTCGCCCAAAACGCCTTGGACCTGTTAGCGCTCCGACTCAACGCGCGTCGTTGGCGTCTCGACTGCGTAGCGCGTGCCAATGAACTGCCGCCAAATAAAGGATGCCCACGATGTTCGATCTCACCGGCAAAACAGCCCTCGTCACAGGCGCATCTGGCGGGCTTGGCGCTGAAATCGCGCGTGTGCTTCACAAGGCTGGGGCAACTGTCGCAATCTCCGGGCGTAAAGTCGAATCTCTCGAGGCCTTGAGTGCTGAACTCGGCGACCGGGTCCATATCGTGCCGTGCGATTTGGCTGATCGCGCAGCCGTTGCCAACCTCATCGATGAAGCGATCAAGGCGCTGGGTGGCCGTCTTGACATATTGGTCAACAATGCGGGTCTGACCAAAGATAACCTTTTCATGGTGATGAAAGACGAGCAGTGGGATGACGTCATTGCAGTCAACCTGACGTCAACGTTTATGCTGTGCCGAGCCGCGTCCCGCCACATGGTGCGATCGAAAACGGGTTATGGTCGGATTATCAACATCGCATCGGTCTCGGGCGTCTTCGGCAACCCGGGCCAAGGCAATTATGCAGCGTCAAAGGCCGGCATGATCGGCATGACAAAGTCGTTGGCTCGTGAAGTTGCGTCGCGTGGTATCACGGCCAACTGCATCGCGCCGGGGTTCATTCAAACGGCAATGACCGACGTCTTGAACGAGAAGCAAAAGGGCGAAATCGCAACCATCATCCCGGCCCAACGCTTTGGCTCACCGATCGATATTGCGGCGGGCGCGCTGTATCTGGCGTCCAACGAGGGTGGGTACATCACCGGTCAGACGCTCCATATCAACGGTGGCATGGCTATGGTTTGAACGTGCGGGACCGCTCCTGCGATTGCTAGCATGGTAAACGGCAGCGGCCGATTTTCAGCAGCCGCACCAGGCTTTAGAGGGCGTGGGTGCTGAGTGGTTTGTGACGCGCCGTTTCGCCGCTCTGGTTCGCTTTGCAACGCAAGCGAAGTGTGTTAACGACACCACGGTTTTGGACTGGCTACGTGTGTTTTTTTTGCCGGCAGACACTTTGCAACTGGGGAAAACCCAGGCCTGAGTTAGGCGCATCGTGGCTGCAGGCATCGACTCAATTTAGCCGATCTAAATGCGACGCGCCGAACATGCGTTCGCGGAATTCACGCTGGTCCGACCGGGCAGCCCGGGATTAGCACATGACACCTAATGAGTTTTGGTTTTTTCCGGGATAGTCGAAACGACGCCTATTGGCATAGCGGGTCGATGATATAAGAACGGCTGGCGACGGTCCTGGACGTCGAGCATAGTGAAAGAAAGACACGAGGATACACGATGAGCGATGTCGCAGAGCGCGTGAAGAAGATTGTTGTCGAGCATCTCGGCGTCGAAACCGACAAGGTTACAGACAACGCCAGCTTTATCGACGACCTGGGCGCCGACAGCTTGGATACGGTCGAGCTTGTTATGGCATTCGAAGAAGAATTCGGCTGCGAAATTCCCGATGATGCCGCCGAGCACATTTTGACGGTCGGTGACGCAGTCAAATTTCTTGAAAAGAACGCCAGCGCCGCCTGAGTAAGGCAGCAGCCGTCAAGCCGCGTCGGTATTCTTCCAGTGATAGAGGCCGCGACCACGTCAGGTTCGGCATCGACAGCAGCGAAAACCGGTGCGCTTGGCGGCGACGTGGCCCCCAGAGCCTAGCGGACCGCGCATTGAAATACTGCGAAATCGGGGTCATGTTCCTCGTTCCCGATTTTCCAATCTTGTAAAGCGCCGCTCGCATTTTGCGTGATGGTGCGAACTCCAGCCGCTGTCGCCCTTAATTTGCCCTCGGATCACGACCATGCGCCGCGTCGTCATAACAGGTCTTGGGCTCGTCACACCGGTCGGCTGCGGTGTCGAACCAGCCTGGTCGAACCTGCTCGCAGGCCAGAGCGGCGCACGCCGCGTCGAAGAGTTCGAAGTCTCCGACATCACTTGTCAAATTGCCTGCTTCATCCCCCGCGGCGCGACTGCCGACGGGCACTATAATGCTGACGATTGGATGGAGCCAAAAGAACAGCGCAAGGTCGATGACTTCATCATTTATGCGGTGGCGGCGGCCGAGCAAGCGATCACGGACTCCGGTCTGACTTTCACCAAAGCCGAACAACAAGAGCGCGCTGGCGTGTTAATTGGCTCCGGCATTGGTGGCCTATCGGGGATCGCTGATACGTCGCTGCTGTTGAAGGAAAAGGGACCACGGCGCGTTTCGCCGTTTTTCATTCCGGGCCGTCTGATTAACTTGGCCAGCGGTCATGTCTCAATCAGACACCAACTGAAGGGGCCCAACCATTCCGTCGTGACCGCATGCTCGACGGGAACGCACGCCATCGGTGATGCGGCACGTCTCGTTGCGCTGGGCGATGCCGACGTGATGGTGGCTGGTGGATCGGAAAGTCCCATCTGTCGGATTGCAATGGCAGGCTTTGCTGCCTGCCGGGCGTTATCGACTGGTTTTAACGACAGCCCGACTAAAGCCTCACGTCCTTACGATAAGGATCGCGACGGGTTCGTCATGGGAGAGGGCGCTGGTATCGTGGTGCTCGAAGCCTACGAGCACGCCAAGGCGCGCGGCGCAAAGATCTATGCTGAGGTCATCGGTTACGGCATGTCGGGCGACGCTTATCACATCACCGCCCCGTCGGAATCGGGTGATGGCGCCTTCCGCTGCATGAAGGCAGCGCTGGCACGCGCTGGCATCACCGCAGCCGAAGTCGATTACGTCAATGCCCACGGCACATCGACGCCAATGGGTGACGAAATCGAATTGGGTGCCGTCGAACGGTTGTTCGCCAACAGTGCCGGCAAATTGACGATGTCGTCGACGAAATCGGCCGTTGGTCATTTGCTCGGTGCGGCAGGTGCCGTCGAAGCGGTGTTCTCGGTGCTGGCCATTCGCGACAACATCGCGCCGCCAACAATCAATCTCGATCATCCCTCGGTCGAAACGGCAATCGATCTGGTCGCGCACCAGCCCAAAAAACTCGCCATCGATATCGTGCTGTCAAATTCTTTTGGCTTTGGTGGCACCAATGCATCGCTGGTCTTACGCCGCGCTGAATAATGCTCCGCATGCGTCCCCGCATTCCTGCTTTCGCCACATTTGTTGCGGACGGTCGAGACTGCGGAAGCAGCGTGAAAACCGTCGCAACATTGGCCGTACCGATCGTTTTATGACGCGGTTTCGTTCACGTCGATGAAACGTCGTACGGTAGGGATCAGCAACAGCGATGAGCACCCGAAAAAAACGCGCTGATCAAACAAATCGCACACGAACTGTCGGCGCGCGAAGTCCAGCCGAGCGACTTGAGCCCGGGCGCGCGCCAAGCCGCCCGCACGGCTTACAGGCCCGCGAGCCATCTCGCGTTATCTCAGGCTTCGTCCGCCTCTTTAGTACGCTATTTACGGTCGCGCTGGTGGCGATGGTTTTGATTAGCGGCATCGGCCTCGCAATCTACCACCAATACGAAAGCGCTGGTCCTTTGCAGGCTGCACGCAGGATCGTCATTCCACAAGGCGAGGGCCGCATCGCCATCGCGGAGCGCTTGGAGCGAGAAGGTATCATCTCCAATCGCTGGACGTTTGTTGGCGGCGTGATGCTGCAGAACCTCGTTGGCAACAAGCGCCGCCAAGAATTGAAAGCCGGTGAGTACGAATTGAAGGAAGGCGCATCAATGCGCCAGGTCATGGAGACGCTGTCGCAGGGCAAATCGATTTTATACAAAGTCACAATCCCTGAAGGATTTACCAGTCAGCAAATCGTTGAGCGGCTACGCAGTGACGCGAGCCTATCGGGCGAGATTACGTCGGTGCCAGCGGAAGGCTCGTTATTGCCTGACACCTATTTGTTTTCGAAGGGCACATCGCGGCAAGAAATTATCGAGCGCATGCAGGCGGACATGAAAACGTTCGTTGCCGATTTGTGGGACAAGCGTCCGGCTGAATTGCCACTGCGCAGCATGCAAGATGCAGTGACGTTTGCATCCATCGTCGAAAAGGAAACCGGGCAAGCCGATGAGCGCGATCGCGTCGCGGCGGTGTTTTACAATCGTTTGAGAAAAGGCATGCGTTTGCAGTCCGATCCGACGATTATTTATGGCATCGTTGGTGGCGAAGGTTCGCTTGGGCGGAGCCTAACGCGGACCGATATCGATACCAAGACCGCCTATAACACATACCAGATCAATGGACTGCCGCCTGGCCCGATTGCCAACCCTGGCAAGCAATCGTTGCTCGCGACGTTTGCGCCAGCCAAAACCACAGATTTGTATTTCGTCGCCGACGGCACTGGCGGTCACACGTTTTCTGAAACGCTGAAAGATCACAATTCCGCCGTCCAGAAATGGCGCGAAACAGAGCGTCAAGCCAAGCCCAAAGCCTTATCGACAAGCGAGCCAAACCCCGAAGTGTCGCCTTTGCCAATCCCCGGCAGTCGACCGGTGACGATTACAACTGAGCCGATAGCGCCTGAGGCGGCCGCCAGTACCAAAATCGATGCCAAAGTTGATGCCAAACTGACTGCAGCTGACAAAGCGATCCCAGGCGTGACGACAAAACCGCAGACCATTAACGCTTCGACGACGGACGTGCCGCTGCCCATCCGAAAGCCAAAACCCCAGCCGCAATTACAGCCGCTGTTACAACCCAAGGCTGACCCCTCAGCCGGAGCTGTCAAGCCTTCTGCTAGCGCTACGCCGTCGGCGGCATCCGCTGCTACTCAATAGCCTGCAGCAGCCACATCATTCGGCCAAGCGGATTGCGGCTCCAAGCCAGGCCCGTGGTGCTCGCCGAGCATCCGCGGACGGAATGGCGTCAGACGAAATGGCGGCGAACGAAATGGCGATGATCGTTGGCGCGCGCGTCGAGCTGGGCTACGTTCACCCCTGTCACGTCGCTTAACGGCCACAGCCGATATGCGTCATCCCCCACGTAGGCCCTATCAATGGGGCTCGGTCTGCCCGAGGCTTTGCGTCGATCGCAGCGGCTTGTCAGCGGATCTAAGGCAAGGCGAGCGTAGTCTCAGATGGCAATCTCCAGCATGACCGGCTTCGCCCGCGCCGATGGCAATGGCGAAGGTTTAGCGTGGAGCTGGGAAGCGCGCAGCGTCAACGGTCGTGGCCTCGATGTTCGGATGCGCTTGCCACCCGGCTTTGACGGCATCGAACCGGCTGTGCGCGAGGCCGTCACCAAACGGTTTGCACGCGGCAATGTCGCGGTCACTTTAAGCCTTGAGCGACCGGTCGGCGCCAGCGCCATTCGGCTCAACGAAGCCTTGTTGCTCGAACTCGTCAAAGCCGCCGACCGGGCAGCAGAATTGACCGGTGGTCAGCGCCCGGACACGGCGAGCCTCCTGGCCATGAAAGGCGTCATTGAGATCGGTGACAACGGCATCGATGACCAAGAGACGCGCACCAAGCGCGAACAAGTGCTGCTCGGTGGCCTTGAGCGAACCCTCGACGGGCTGCTCGCCGCGCGCCGCGCTGAAGGCGATCGATTGCAGGTCGTCATCGTCGACCAGATCTCGCGCATCTCGAGCCTTGCCGATCAAGTTCGAGGCTCGCCGTCGCGGACACCGCAAGCCGTCCGCGCCCGCCTCAATGATCTTGTGGCTCGGTTGCTCGACGTCAACGAAGCGTTCGACAGCGAGCGGCTTAGTCAAGAAGCCGTTTTGAATGCCACGCGGATCGACATTGAAGAAGAATTAGCGAGGCTTGATGCCCATGTGGCGGCAGCGCACGACATTCTCGCCGAAGTGGGTGGCGTTGGCCGCAAGCTTGATTTCTTGGCGCAGGAATTCAACCGCGAAGCCAATACGCTGTGTTCGAAAGCCAATGCCGTTGATATCACGCGGCTCGGCTTGGCTTTGAAAACCGTCATCGATCAATTTCGCGAGCAGGTCCAGAATGTTGAGTGACGCCCACGCTTCGCCGACTGAGGCTCCACCTGCGCCGCAGATCGCCCGGCGCGGCTTGCTCTACATCTTGTCGTCACCATCCGGCGCGGGCAAGACAACGCTGGCGCGCCGATTGCTCGCCGCCGACGGCGATATTTCGATGTCAGTGTCGATCACAACGCGCGCGCCGCGACCCGGTGAGCGCCCCGGCATCGATTACACCTTTGTTGACGCAAGCGCGTTTGATGCCATGCGCAATGCTGGTGAGTTGCTTGAATGGGCGCGCGTGTTCGATCATTTCTATGGCACGCCGAAATCACCGGTGACGGACGCCATCCTCAACGGCCGTGACGTGCTGTTTGATATCGATTGGCAAGGCGCCCAGCAGCTGAGTGAAAAAATGCCGGGCGATGTGGTCCGCGTGTTTGTGCTGCCACCATCTGGCGAAACGCTGGAACATCGTCTTAAAACCCGTGCCCAGGACCCAGCTGACGTGGTCGCCCGCCGGATGGCGGCGGCCTCGGCTGAACTTAGCCATTGGCCGGAGTACGACTACGTGATCGTCAACTGCAATCTCGACGACAGCGTCAAAGCGGCGACAAGCATTTTGGCCGCCGAGCGTTTGAAGCGCAGTCGGCTGCTCGGCTTATCGACGTTCGTTCGTGACATGCAGAACGCTCTGTAGATTTTCCGCAGCGATCGTCATCAGACCTCAGATTTTGTTCGCGGCCTCGTGATCGCCGCGCTCGTAAATCAAGGCAAGACGGCCAAAGTCTTCGATCGTTAATCGCTCAGCCCGCAACTCGGGATGGATATGGGCTTCCGCAAGAAGCAGTTCCGGAAACGGCGTCAGCTGCTTAAGACTGGCGCGCAGCATTTTGCGGCGCTGACCGAAGGCTGCGGCGGTCACCCGCGATAACGCTGCAACCGAGCAAGCTGGCATTGGCTGGGCGCGCGGCACGAACGAGACCACCGCCGACGAGACCTTCGGCGGTGGTGTGAATGCTTCCGGCGGCAAATGCAGGATCAGTTTTGCCTCCGTGCGCCATTGCGCCAGCACCGACAACCGCCCGTAGGCTTTGCTGCCGGGGGCAGCGACGATGCGCTCGGCAACCTCGCGTTGGAACATCAGTACCATGCGATCATACCAGGGCGGCCAAGGCTCGGTTTCAAGCCATCCGACTAGCAGCAGCGAGGCAATGCCGTAGGGCAGGTTGGCTGCGATTGTGGCAGAGCTTGTGTCGGCCAACAGCCCGCGCCAATCCGCCTCCAGCGCATCGCCTGCGTGGATCTCCAGCTGCCCTGGATAACGTGCCGCGATGTCGGCCAATGCCGGCAGGCAACGGGCATCGCGCTCGATGGCAACGACGCGACCCGCACCTTCGATCAGGAGAGCGCGAGTCAATCCGCCGGGGCCGGGGCCGACCTCGACCACGGTGCGGTCTTTAAGATCGCCGCAAGCCCGAGCGATTTTTCGCGTGATGTTGAGGTCGAGCAGAAAATTTTGGCCCAGCGCTTTTTTCGCGCGCAGCTCGTGGCGCTCGATGACATCGCGCAGCGGCGGCAAACCGTCAGATGGTGGATAGCTGCTCACAGAGCACTCTCGATCGCGGCCGTGGCGGTGGCTGCACTGCGACGCGCGGCCATGGTGGCTGCCAGCCGCAAGGCTTCAACCAAACTCGATTGTCTGGCTTGTCGGGTGCCAGCGAGACTGAAAGCCGTGCCGTGATCGGGTGACGTTCTGATAAACGGCAGGCCAATCGTGACGTTGACGCCGGTGTCGAACGCCAGCGTCTTGATCGGGATCAAGGCTTGGTCGTGATACATCGCGATCGCGGCATCGTAGGTTGCCCGGGCGGCCGCGTGGAACAGGGTGTCGGCGGAATGGGGGCCCGTGATCGCCATGCCGGTGTGCTGCAAGCGCGTGATCGCTGGCGCGATGATGTCGCGATCTTCGCAGCCGATGCTGCCGTTTTCGCCAGCATGCGGGTTCAAGCCGGCAACAGCAATTCGCGGACGTGTGATGCCAAAATCGAGTTCGAGTGCGGCAGCGAGCGTTTGGGCAGTTTCGCAAATCAGGTCCTGAGTGATCAGCGATGGCACGGCCGCCAGCGGCACATGAATGGTAAGAGGCACAACCCGCAACGTGTCTGATGCCAGCAGCATCACGGGGTTTGGTACTGGCGTCGTGTGATTGGCGTGCCAGTGTATGGCTGCCAGTGCGCCCAGAAATTCGGTATGGCCGGGATGTGGAAATCCGGCGACGTGCAAGACCGATTTGGCGATTGGATTTGTGACGATGGCTGCGGCACGACCAGCCCGCACATCGCGAACGGCGGCAACGATCGATTGCACCACTGCCGAAGCGTTTGTGGCATCCGGCTGGCCCGCTACGACGTCAGCGGCGAGGTCGATATCGATGACAGGCAGAGCGGTGGCAAACACCGTGCTCGCCGCCGCTGGATCCGTAATGATTTCGATGGCAACTGACACGCCAAGCTGGCTGGCGCGCGATGCAACCGCCTTGGCGTTGGCGTAAAGCGCAAAGGCTGGAACTGGCGTAGCTTTTCGCGCGAGCCAAGCCGCGATCGTGATGTCGAGCCCGATACCAGCGGGATCGCCCATTGTGAGTGCGAGTGGTGTTAATGCGAGCGGTTTCACTGGGAGCGGTTTTCCGAACTGAGGCATGCTGCCCGCGGCCCAATGGTCAGCGGCGCATCGGGCGTCGCAACTGCAATTGTCGCGGCCCGCAGCTCTACCGTCATTGTCAACGGTACTCGATGTGAGCGTCCTGGCGCAAATCCTTGAGATGGCGGCGGCTCATGACCTCAAACTCTTTTTGTTTGAGTTCGCCTTCGGCGGCCACGCGCTGTTCATCGGCGGCCTTGAAAACCTCACGCCCACAAACAGCCCAAAGTTCGATGGTGCCATCGCCGACGCTTGGCGGCAGCATTTCGCCAGGTGACGCGTTCAACAACAGCGTGCGGGTCGGCTCAGGTATGGACGACGGGCGACGACGCACTGTTTCTTCAAACTTGGCGCCGGGCACACCGTTGGCGATTGATCCGGCTGATTTGCAGTCCGTGAACTTGGCGCGAATTTTTTCAGCGTCTTGCATGCGCTGGGCCATGGCGGCTTGATCAATTTTGGCGGGCAGCGCGATGCGGATGCGCTGGACCTGCAACTCGATACCGTCTTCGGACGCAGCCGTACTTGACGCCACGAATTTGTCGACGTCGCGCGAGGTGATCGCGATCTGCGCGCCAAAGCGGCGGCGCACAACTTCGTTCCACGACAGCGTGGTGCGGATCCGACTTTTCATCGGATCGAGTGAACCGCCCAGCTGCTGCTTAAACTGCTCTTCCGTCATCTTGTTGCGTTCGATCATATTGTTGATCGCGCGCATGACGTCTTCGTCCGCCACAACAACGTTCAGCCGCTTGGCTTCCTGCAGCTTCAAGCGCTCGTCGATGATATCTTCAAGCGCTTTTTGGCGAACGCCGGGGGCTGCACTTTCGCGCGCACTTTCAACCGCTTGTTTTTGCAAGCCGACGGCAAAATCTTTTTTGCGCTTTTCAAAGATGGCGATGATTTGATCTTTGGATTTGCCCTCGTTGGCCTTGATCGTTTCTTCCAAAATCGCTTTCAAGCGGGCCGACGTTTTCGGGTTCTTGATGATGGCTTGAAAGTTGGCGCGCGCCTTTTCTTGAATGCTGCCGCCGCTCATCATGGTGGCGCGTTGCGAGATCTCATAGCCGGTGATCGGCTCATCGTTGACGAGCGCGATAATGGATTGGGTGGGTCGCGACAAGTCTGGCTGAGTACGCGCCGCCGTCCTCGTTGAAGCGCCGACTTGCCCGCCGCCTGATTTCCCAGCACTTGGTTGGCCAGCACCAGATTGTATCGTCGCCGCGTTTTGAGCGCTGGTCAGTGTCGGGCTGCCCGCGACTGCGACGGCGCAAACCGCTGCCAGCGCACGAGCTGCCGCACGGCTGCGCTGGTTCGATCGAGCATAAGACATCAAGAGTTCAAACTTGGCCATGAGGGGCGGTGTGTCCGACAAAACGCTTTAGCGCTGCGCAGGTTCTCAAAGCCGCCTGCGTTATCTAGCCCACAGTTCGTAGTCACCGTGAGCTGGCGCGAGTCGGCATGGCAAGAGTGTACTCGAAGCAAGCGGCAGCGCCCCGATTTATCCACACGAACCATGGCCAAAATCTGGCCCTTAACCATGCCGATTTAAGCCGGTCCGGGTTCGCCGTGGCTATGGGCGTTCGCGTAACGTGAGGCTTCTGCCGCAGCAGTTATTGGCTCGAGTCCGTCCGCTGCGATCCGCCGAAGCCGAAATCGAGCACGTCTGACTTGTAGGCAACCTCGCCGAGATGTTTAAACTCAAACCGGAACATGATCGAACGGTCGGTATCGATGGTTTCGCTCTCGTAGAACAATTCGCTGTACGTTGCCGTCAACGCGAAGCATTCGTCGGCGTAACGCAGCTGCACACTGTCCGACAGCATTTGCTGCTCGTCGATGTCGTAACGCGCGGCAGCACCGACGCTCCAATTGTCGGTCAATTGCACTGTCATCAGGCCGAAAACATCCTGCTGCTCACCGCGCTCGATGAATTCTGGATCGACCGTCGAATAGGCATAGGTGACACTACCGCGAACGGCACCGAGTGTCAGCTCGGCGGTGACGTCCTCACGGCGCAGAGCCAGATCATCTTCGTCAAATCGGCTTTGCGAGATCAAGCGGAATGCTTGTATCGGCGCAATGTAAGCGCCAAGCACGTAATCAGATTTGTCGGTCTCAAGACCGCTGGTAGCACTGTAGAGCGGACGGCCATCATCGGCGAGGCCAGGATTGCGATAGACGTTATCGCCCGAGAGATGGAAGCTTTGACCGGCTAACAAGCGTGCATAGCCGCCATTGTTGGCCTGGAAGGTATATTGCAAGCCGACGTTGGCCCGCGTTCCCGTTTCCGTCCGATCGTAGCCTGAAAACTT
>JANMII010000133.1:0-3130 GCA_031375665.1 Hyphomicrobium sp. | reverse complement strand
GTGAGCGGCTTTGAGGTCGAGCTTGGGAAGCAGTGAAAATATCTTGTCGATTTTCGCTTGCAGAGCAAATCCGCCACTGTCGAACAGCGTCAAAGCGCGACGGACAGATCCGTTCGATATCCGCTGCAAATCCGACCATACGCCCTCGCTTGGATGGTCTTTGCTAGCGGTGGTCAGCGCCGTTGCGACAGCACGGCGCAGGTCGTCGGGTGGCAATGCGGCGAGTGGCAATAGTCGGCAGCGCGAGCGGATGGTTGGCAGCAAGCGCCCAGGCGCCGATGAGATGAGCAGAAAAACAGTCTGCGGCGGCGGCTCTTCGAGCGATTTCAAAAGTGCGTTGGCAGCGTTGGCATTCAACTCGTCGGCACTATCGACGATCACGACACGGCGTCCGCCGTCGGCCGCACTCAAGGCGAGAAACGATTTCAAGCGCCGAACATCGTCGACGCTGATCGATTGGGCAAATCGCTTGGCTTTGATGTCGTAGCTGCGGCGAATGACGAGGAGACCTGGATGCGAAAGTGCCGTCACTTGCCGGTAGGCGGTACTATCGCGCGCCACGTCGAGCCCGCCGCCGAAGAGATCGCGGTCGCCATCGCGCGCCAATGCAGCCCGCGCAAATCGATAAGCGAGCGTCGCCTTGCCAATGCCCGGCGGACCGATCATCAGCCAACCGTGATGCATCCGCCGCGACGCCAATGCGTCACTGAATGTACGCTCGGCTGCACCATGACCGAGCACCTCCGACGTCTCGCGCGGATGAGCAAAACCGTCGAGCCGGTCGGCTTCTGGTAACGCCTCAAAATCGGCCGTTAAAGCCGCCCGCGCCATTACAGCACCAGCGACAGTAGGCGATCGCTAACAGCTTGCCAGACCGCAGCTTCAACACTCTCAACGGACAGATGGCCGTCAATGAGGATGCAGCGGGTCGGCTCAGCCTCGGCGATTTCGAGAAAACCTTGACGCAGCGTCTCGTGCGTCTCAATGCGCTCGGCATCGTAGCGCGAGAGCGTGCCGCGGTTGGCGGAGCGCTCGAGACCGGCAGAAGCTGGCAGGTCCAGCATCAGCGTCACATCCGGGAGATCGGCGCCGATGGTGTAGCGTTCCAGCATGGCGATGAGATCGCGCTCCAAACCATAAAGGCGACCTTGATAGACGCGCGTTGAATCGATGAAGCGGTCCGAGATGACCCACGTTCCATCATCGAGTGCGGGGCGGATGACGGCGGTCATGTGTTCTGCACGCGCCGCAGCAAACAGCAGCAGTTCCGTGATCGGGTCTTGCGGCCGGTCTTTCAAAATCAATCCACGGATATCTTCGCCAAGCGGTGTGCCACCCGGCTCGCGCGTCACAAGTGTTGCGATGCCGGCCCCTTCGAGACGCTGGGCCAAGCGGCTGGCTTGGGTCGATTTACCGGCAGCCTCACCGCCCTCAAAAGTTATGAAACGTCCGCGCTTCATCGCGTTGTCCTTTACAGGCCGCTGGTGTGATTTTCTACGCCGCCGAATGGTTGAGAGTTTAGAGCGCCAACCGCCGCAACGCCATCCACAGCAGACTATCAAGCCCTTGGCGAACAATGCCGCCGCTGTCGACGTCTTCGGTCGCGTACAGCGGCACTTCTGCGCTCGCGCTCGATGAACTCATGACACGCAGGACGGCGACTTGATCACCTTGCTTAATCGGTGGCTTGAGCGGGGCGTTGTAGACGATTTCAGCGGACAGTCGCTGGTTGGCTGGCAGTTTCGGCAGCGAGATCATCACATCGCCCTTACCCGCCAGCGGCAAATAATAACGCTGTCCACCCCACACGCGCGCTTGGCCAACGATCTCGCCGCTATCGAAAAGTTTGACCGAGGAAATCGACGAGAACCCCCATTTGATCAGTCGCATGCCCTCTAATTTCCGGTCTTCTGGCGTCGCCAACCCAGAGATAACGGCAATGATCCGACGGCCGTCTTGCACGGCCGACGCAACCAGGCCATGGCCGGCTTCTTTGGTGTGCCCTGTCTTCAAACCATCGACCTTCAAGCCATCGACGCCGAAATCTAAAAACAGCAGCGGATTGCGATTGAAGAACTTGTGCGTCCGGTAGGCGTACTCGCGCTCACCGAAAACCGGATAGCGGTCGGGATATTCAGAAATAAGATAGCGAGCGAGCACGGCCAGTTCGCGCACCGACATTAGCTGCTTGGGATCGGGCAAGCCGGTTGCGTTACCGAACGAGGATTTTTCCAATCCGATGCGGCGGGCTTCCGTGGTCATGCGCGTTGCAAAAGCCGCCTCGTTGCCGCTGATGTGTTCTGCAATAGCAATCGCCGCGTCGTTGCCCGATTGAATGGCAATGCCGCGAATGAGCTCATCGACGCGGGCTTTGGTGTTCACTGGCACCATCATGGCCGCCGTGCCGGACGGTGCGCCTCCCGTGCGCCAGGCGTTGACGCTCATCGTGACTTCATCACTCAGCGCAATTTTGCCGTCCTTGATGTCTTTGAACAAGACGGCCAGCGTCATCAACTTGCTCATGCTGGCAGGAGGGGCGAGTTCATCACTGTTGAGTTGATAAAGGATCGCACCACTGGCGGCGTCCATTAGGATCGCGCGCGGTGCTTTGCTGACATATGCGCCGTTGTCAGCGCCGCCCGCGATGGCGGAACCGGATGCCCCCAACGCCATAGCGATCGCGACGACCGCAATCACCTTTCGACCAGCGATCAACCAGCCGGACAGCTGGTGCCATAACTGTGACTGGAAAAAAATCATGACCATGCACGGACTATCGCGGTCCAGCCTGTGGCGGTCAATTGGTGGACGAAAACTGCAGGTCCATAAAGCTGACACGCGAAGTGGGCACACGGAAGTGTGGGTGCAAGCCTTGCGTTGAATTGAGCAGTCTTACGGCTGAGCTATGTCAGCGCCGATGTTTGGACCACCTAAACCCGATGGCCTATCGTTTTCGCGGACTGCATTTCGGCTTGGCAAGCGAGCGCGATACGCTGTCGGTGACCAAGCGCTATCATTCGCGTCAGCTAACGGCTGCTCGTCGCGATCTGGTGCCGATGCCGTTGGCATAAAACGAGAGCCGCCTTGGCGTTGCTCGGCAAGAAAACGCCGTTCGCGACGGTCGTCGCCA
>JANMII010000101.1:0-6417 GCA_031375665.1 Hyphomicrobium sp. | reverse complement strand
GCGGCATTAGCCACCTAGAGCTGATTAACGTCAGTTGATTGGCGTGAGCTGATCGTAGCGGCTCGACCAAGGAGCCGTCGAAGCCCTGCACTGCGGCCATGGCGCCGCGAGCGGGGCTTTTGTTTTTTTCGCCCCTCAGTTTTGGACCTGAGCGTTGGCTCTGAGTGTCGACCGAGCCGCGCAATCAACGGTTCGCCGGGCAGATCTTGTCGGCCAACGCTGAACGATCTAGATGTGCGGGCCGGAGCGCTGAGAAAAAACACGCACGCCCCATATTCTGATCCAGCGAACGACCCCCATCCAATCGAGCGAGACACCAGTGACCGATCAACCACCAGACAGGCTGTCGACGAACCCAAAAAGCCCGCATTACAATGCGGCCATCCTCGAGCGCGATGTGGGCATTCGGTTCAAGGGCATCGAGAAATCCAACGTGGAAGAATACTGCGTGAGTGAAGGCTGGGTGCGGTTGTCGGTCGGTAACGCAAAAGACCGCTTCGGCAATCCGATGACGATCAAGCTCAAGGGCGATGTCGAGCCATACTATCGCGCGCCGCCAGCCGACTTAGCCTCGGGAGCCGCGGCTGCCTCCGAAAGCTAAGGCAGCTGACCCGTGGCCCGGACACCGAAACGGCGCCGATGGTTTTCCATCGCCGCCGTCGTTTGCAATTCAGTGGCTTGAGATCTAGCGTGTAACGGCTGAGATTTGATCTTCCGGCCGCTTGATCGGCAACTCAACCATCGCGTTGGTGAAGCTGAAGATCGAGCGGAATTTATACCGCGCAACGATTTTGCCATCGACGTTTTCAAGCACAACGAAGCCGGTTTCGTCGCGGTCGTCCAGCCCTTCGCCCGTTTCGTTGCGATCAATAACGAGACCTGAATCGAGACGAAGCGTGCCGCCGTGTCCCGACAACACTGCGTTGCTGCCAGCGGCAGGCTTCATGGCCAGGATCACGCGGCGCAACTCTTTGTTGAATTCCACGTGCTGGCGCTCGGCGATCGCGGTGCGATGGAGCAAAGAATTTGAGATGCCATCGACGCGACCCCAGGCGTGCTTGGCGGTTTGCACACTGCGGCAGCTCGGGCTGGAAATGATTTGATCGACCTTGACGTTGGCCGCTTCAAAAGAGGCGCCGATCAATTGCGATTCTTGAACGCCGCGTTCGGTCAAGCAAGTGGCGCGTTTGAACGGCACCGAGGTGTCGTCGTAGTTCTTCAGCAATTCGATGGCGTCGAAGGCGGTGACGTCAGTCCATTTTTCGCGCTGGGCATGACGGAAGTGAAGGATGTAGCCGCCTTTGGCGATTTTCTGACCCCACACGATGTCATTAGCGTGCGACAGCTTCGAGAACCACCGATTGTTTTCAGCGATTGCAACCGCGGCGTACGCCACAACGCCAGTGCAGGCTGCGATCACGATCGCTTTTAGCGCCTGTTTCGGCGAAATTTTCGTGATGTTGAAATCAGCGATGTCCATGCGACGCACCCTTTTGGAGAACCGAGCCCATCTCCAAAAGATATCGGCGGTGCGTAAATTTGTGGTGAAGCGTTTAGCGAAAAGATCGCCATTAGCTCTTTATCAACCACGATCGGCATCGAAGCCTTAGTTCGTGCGTCGCGTCAGCCCCCGATCGACCGGCGAGAGGTCCTGCGGAATTTCCGCGGGTGTGTCGTGATCGTCAAGCATCCTTGGCCATTTCTCGCAGTTTGAACTTCTGGATTTTGCCAGTCGATGTTTTGGGGACTTGCGTGAAAACCACGTGACGGGGGACCTTGTAGCGGGCCAGCCCCTGGCGGCACCAATCGAGGATGTCATCGACGGATGCTGTGACGCCGGGTTTCAATTCAACGAATGCGCACGGCGTTTCGCCCCACTTGTCATCGGGCTTGGCCACCACGGCGCAGAACGCCACCGCTGGATGTTTGTAGAGCACCTCTTCGACCTCGATCGATGAGATGTTCTCGCCACCTGAAATGATGACGTCCTTCGATCGATCTTTAAGCTGGATGTAGCCGTCGGGGTGCAGTACGCCGAGGTCGCCGGAATGAAACCATCCGCCACGAAAGGCTTCGTCGGTCGCTGACGGATTTTTTAGGTAGCCCTTCATCACGATGTTGCCGCGGAACATGACTTCGCCGAGCGTTTGGCCGTCGGCTGGAACGCGGGTCATGCTGTCTGGCTCCATGACGGTCAGACCTTCGAGCGCGACATAGCGAACGCCCTGGCGAATTTTCTTGGCGTCACGGTCAGGCTTGGCGAGATCGTTCCACGCCGGATCCCATTCGTTGATGGTGGCTGGCCCGTAAGTCTCTGTCAGACCGTAAAGGTGCGTGAGCTGAAAACCCGCATCCGTCATGGCCGACAAGACGGCCTCGGGCGGCGGCGCTGCGGCATGATTGAAAGCCACAACATGGCCGATTTCGCGCTTTTCGCCGGCTGTTGCGTTGAGCAACGTCGACATCACGATCGGCGCGCCGGAAATGTGCGTCACTTTATGTTCGACGATGGCGTCATACATCGCTTTGGCCCGCACCCAACGGAGACAAACGTGGGTGCCGCCCACCATCGAGATCGACCACGGAAAACACCAGCCGTTGCAGTGGAACATCGGCAACGTCCACAGATAGACGGGAAAACGTGTCATGCCGGTCGCGATGGTGTTGGCGTAACACATCAGCGCCGCGCCGCGATGGTGATAGACGACGCCCTTTGGATTGCCGGTTGTACCCGACGTATAATTCAAGGAGAGGGCGTCCCATTCATCGGTCGGCCATCGCCATGCGTAGTTCGGATCGCCAGCGGCGATGAACGCGTCGTAGTCGTCGGCTGACAGCGCCACACCGGATTGAGGAAATTCCTGATCGTTGTAGTCGATGATGATCGGTGTGACGGACGCGAGCGCGAGCGCGTCCTGCATGGTTTTGGAGAATTCGCGATCGGTAATCAGAAGCTTGGTTTCGGCATGATCCAGTTGGAACGCGATGATCGCTGCATCGAGGCGGGTGTTGATTGTGTGTAAGACCGCGCCGGTCATGGCGACGCCGTAGTGGGCGTCGAGCATCGGTGGCGTGTTGGCAAGCATGACCGAGACGGTGTCGCCTGGGCCGATGCCGCGCGCGGTTAGCGCCGACGCCAATTGGCGTGCCCGGGCGTAAAACTGCGCGTAGGTGATGCGCGATTTGCCGTGAATGATGGCGGTCTGGTCGGGTGACACCAAGGCCGTTCGTTCGAGAAACGACAGCGGGGTCAAAGGCTGATAGTTGGCTGGCGTTCTGGCGAGGTGTTGCTCAAACGGGTTGGTCGGCATAGGGCGGGGCATCTCCACGGGCAGCGAGGTGCCAACGCTAGCGAAAGTGGTGCAAGCCAGCAATGGTCCCAATCGCGATGCCGCTGGCGGAGATCTGACAAAAAGCCGTTAAGACTTCAGTTGGAGTTTGGATTGTGTCGCGTTCTGGCGACGACACGAGCAGTGTTACGCTGATCGGGGGCGACGATCGTTGGCATTGGCGTTAACGTTGGCATTAGCGGTGGCAACGGCTTGGTGATCGTTGACCTGAAGCACGCGCCGCGTTGCGATGATGGCCGCCGGTGCACGATCCCGGCGCTCGACCCAGGCGACGCTCGCCGCAAAAATCACAAGTCCACCGACGACATCGATCGTGTAATGACCGCCGACCGGCAGCGTTGCAAACATCACAACGACGGCGAATAAAGCCGACGGCCAATACAGCCATCGGATCGGGAAAACCGCATAGGCAGCGGTCAGTGTCACGATGGTGTGGAACGAGGGGAACGTGACGATGCCGCGCCATCCGGTCGTCGGGAATTCGCGCAAGCTGCCATCTCGCAATGCCACGAAATGCGCGATGTAGCTTTCAGTGCCAGCGTTGCTCAAGAAGCCGGCATCAGTTGCCGCCATGTTGAGGTGCGGATATGCGCCAAGTGCCGGCAGCAGCGTCGAGAGGATCATGGTCGCCAGCACGCCGAGCGTGTAGACCGACAAGACTTTGCGCAAATGCACGTATGCGTCGCGCAGCAAGAACATCGTGATGATGCCAACCGCCATCTGCAGCCCAGTGTTGTGATACGCGAATTTCACCACGTCAGAGGCGAATTCATTGCGCCCGACCGCCGATCGCAGCGCCACCAGATCGATACCCAGAGCCGTATCGAACGCCAGCAGGTTGTCGTCTTGCAGCGGAAAATTCAGTGCGGCAAACGCGTAACAGCCGTAGCCGAGGACCATGCTGGCGCAAATCAACCACGCCATGAAGGTGATGATCGTCACCTGTCCGCGTGACGTTCCGCGTGCATGCGCAAGTGCGGCTGGGATCAGCGCTGCGGCCGTCGGAATCAGATAAATAAAAGCAGCGGAGTTGGTGCCGGAGAACCCAAGCGCGCTGGTCGCCCATGCCGTCGCCGCTGCGATGGCCAGTAAGATCCACCAGTCGTGATGGTGCACGGCATCGGGAAATTTCAGCATCGTTTAGCCCCAACAGCGCGAGGTTCGCGTTTGGGCCATCACTAAGCCAGTGGCGTTACAGCTGTATTAAATCGGGCTCACAACCGCGTTGTAGTTGTGTTCAAAAGCCGTGTTGGCAACTGGCGGCCGCCATCACGCATCCGGGTCGACGGGGTCATCGGTGCCGCCCGACATACCTTTGAGGCGGGCCAAAACACGGGCCTGCTCCTGCTCAGGCGTCTCTTCAGGTGCAGCTGCGGCGACCTTCGGCGCCAGGATTTCAGCCGTGTTGGTGCTGACAACGGGCTTGGTCGTCGTCTCGGCGGTGGCGAGAAGCGTCCCGGCGCGGTCGGCTGAGCCCTTGCCAGATTCCTTGTTGGTCCGATCAACGCGCCGAGCGGCTTTGGCAACTTCGGCGTCGAGATCGATCTGCGAACACAAGCCAAGCGTGACGGGATCTTGCGGCGTCAATTGGGCCGAGTTCCAGTGGGTGCGATCGCGGATCTGGGCGATGGTTGGCTTGGTGGTGCCGACTAGGCGCATCAATTGGCTGTCTTTGAGTTCGGAATGATTGCGCAGTAGCCACAGCACCGCATTGGGGCGATCGTGGCGGCGCGACACCGGCGTGTAGCGCGGACCCTTGCGGGTTTGCGCCTGGACCGGCAACTCGACCTTGCTTTCGGCGAGTTTCAATTTGTAGCCATGATCCTTCTCGCCGCGCGCAATTTCGTCACGCGTCAGCTGGCCGTTGTTGACCGGATCCATGCCCTTGATGCCCTGCGCCACGTCGCCATCGGCGATGCCTTTGACTTCGAGTGGATGAAGACCGCAAAACTCCGCAATCTGATCGAACGCCAAGCCGCTATTCTCAACCAGCCAGACGGCGGTTGCTTTCGGCATCAAGGGTCTGCGGTCGCTCATGACGGTCCTTCTCCGGTCCTTGGCGGGCTGTCCGCTAAGGCCAATGCTGCTTGAGTGAACTTGGGATTGGCCGTGTTATAGCGGTCGCATCGGCCTAAAAGCAATGGCCAAGTGGCGCTCGGGCTACCACCGAAGCGCTGACAGCGGACTGCGACGAGCCGCCAACGGCGCAACCGCCGAGGTAACCGCCGTGGTTGGTTGCGGCAGCGTTGTTGGGCCTATAGTGTCGGGAAACACTGTTGCCGTGCTGTCTGGATGACACGGGGCGTCGGCCATAATCTGCGCTGAATTAAGGACACTTACTGCATGCTCGCGACGGCTGGCCGAACGAAATACTTTGAAGATCTCCAAGTCGGTCAGGAAGCCTCGATGTCCCGCGTGGTGTCGGAGGCCGACATCGTTGCCTACGCCGCCTTGTCTGGTGACTACAACCCGGTTCACCTCAACCCGGATTACGCCGCCCAAACGATCTTCAAGGAACGGATTGCGCACGGCATTTTGTCGGCTGGCTACATCTCCGCGCTGTTTGGCATGAAGCTGCCAGGGCCGGGCGCGATCTACATTTCGCAGACGCTCAATTTCAAAGGTCCCGTCAAGATCGACGATCGGGTGGAGACACTCGTGCGGTTGGTTGAACTGGTCCCTGAAAAACGCCGGGCCAAGTTCGACTGCCTGTGCACCGTCAACGGCAAACCCGTGCTGACCGGTGAAGCGGTGCTGCTCGTGCCGGGGCGACCGTCGCCGTGACCGTGTCCGCAAATCTGGTCAGCACCCCATCATAAGCGACCCACCCGTTTCAACTGGATCAAATGGCGGCTGACGCGATGCAGATCGTTCATGGTCATACGCATGTGCCGATCAACGCGCGGGCGGCGGTCGTCGCCATCGGCAACTTCGATGGCGTGCATCGCGGCCACCGCGCCTTGATTGCCGAAGCTGTGGCGCGCGCCAAAAGATTCGAACGCGCGCCGGCTGCGATGGTGTTTGAGCCCCACCCACGCGAATTTTTCCAACCCGACGAACAGCACTT
>JANMII010000093.1:0-3313 GCA_031375665.1 Hyphomicrobium sp. | reverse complement strand
CGACGAAAGCGTAATTCAGTCCGCAGTCGCTGCACCGATCTCGCATACCGAGCAACTGCTGGAACAGCGGGCCCTTGCCGCACCGTGGACAACGGCACGTCAGCCCAGCGAGCAGCGGCGACACGGCAACCAGCGGTTCGGCCATGACGAAGCTCCTTTTGTGTGGCGCTGCTTGGCAGGCCAGCCCTGAGATGTCACAGCGTGTCGCCGAAAACGGATAAGGCGGCCGTTGGGCCGCCTTATCGAACCATCGGCCTTTGCCGTCGAAAGGCTAGCCTCAACCGATACCGGTCAGCGCCGCCGCTGCAGCTGCTGGCGCGCTGGCACCCGTACCCGCGCCCCAAACGTAGATGCAGGCAAACAAAAACAGCCAGACGACGTCAACGAAGTGCCAGTACCACGCAGCTGCTTCAAAACCAAAGTGCTGTTGCGGCGTGAAAGCGCCCTTCATGGCGCGGACCAAACACACGGCAAGAAAGATCGTGCCGATGATGACATGAGCCCCGTGGAAGCCCGTTGCCATGAAGAATGTCGACCCATAGCTATGGCCAGCGTAGGTGAAACCTGCGTGGCTATATTCGACGGCTTGCAACACGCTGAAAACAAAGCCGAGCACGACTGTAAGCGCGAGGCCAATGATCAGGCCGCGACGGTCATTCTGCAGCAGCGCGTGGTGAGCCCAGGTCACGGTGCAGCCCGACAGCAGCAAGATCAGCGTGTTGACCAGCGGCAGTCCCCACGGATCGAAGGTGCTGGTGAAGGAACCAGGGATCGATGCGCCCGTTGCTTCAACTGCAACCGGTGGCCATTGACCGCCGAAAACTTCGTTTCGCGTGGTTAGACCGACCAGTTGCCCGGCGTTGTTCAAAAGTTCGTGGACACCGGCTGGGAAAAGCGCGCTGTCGAAATAAGCCCAAAACCAAGCCACGAAGAACATCACTTCGGAAGCGATGAACAGGATCATGCCGTAGCGCAGATGGAGCTGCACCACCGGTGTATGGTCGCCGCGGTTGGCTTCGCGAATAACATCGCGCCACCACAGCCACGCCGTGGCGATCAAAGCTGCCATGCCAACAGCAAACAACCACGGACCCGTGATGCCGAAGATGCCTTCGCCATCAATGTTGGTGCGCATCCAGGCGATCGCGCCAATCGCTGCGATCAGTGCGGCCACAGACGAAAACAGCGGCCATGGGCTTGGGTCTACGAGGTGATAATCGTGCTCTTTGGTGTTGGTATTTGCCATCTTCGTCTCCGTCGTCCCCGTTCTTATTTTCCGATCGTATTTCCCGATCGTCTTAATTGGCGCCTGCACCACTGCTCGTCTGTGTAGTCCAGCCGCCAGTGCTATTTCGCTTATCTAAAATATCTTGCCATTGCCGCGTTTTACGTTGGACGGCACCCGCCTCAGCCACCGGGTTTAGTTGGCGAACTCGGAGCAACCGCTGCTGATTTTTCGGTCGGATAGAATACATAGGACAGCGTCACGTTTGACAATCCGACCGTGTCACGATCGTCAATCATTTTGGGATCAACAAAGAACGTCACCGGCATTTCGACTGTTTGCCCAGGCTCTAGTGTTTGTTCGACAAAACAGAAGCACGCGATCTTGCTGAAATACAAACCCATTGTGTCGGGTGAGACATTAAACGCGGCGGTGCCCGTCAGTTTTTTGTCCGACAGGTTGGTTGCCCGATAGAACGCGAGCCCGGTTTCGCCAAGCTTCACGTCCATGGTGTGGACAACCGGCTCAAATTTCCAATTCAGCGCTGGATCGACGTTGGCGTCGAAGCGGACCGTAATGGTGCGGTCGAGGATGGCCGTTGGCGCGACGACGGCCCGCTGGGTGGTGCCGCCGTAGCCAGTCACCTGACAGAAGATTGAGTACAACACAGGCGACGCCGCCGTAACCGCGCCCATAATAGCCAAACCGCCAACGCACCACGCGACCACTTTGCGATTGCTTGAGGGTGCTGCTCTCTCGTTCAACGGTCGCGACGTTTGTTCGGTCACTGGACTGCTTTCGGACATGCGACGAACACCTACCAAGTTTTATTTACGGCCGCCCCGCCAAGTCGCACCATCGTTGCGGCGTAGAACAGAACCACCATGATGCCAAGCGTCAGTGCGATCGCAATCGACCTGCGCCGCGCGCTCCGCTGAGCCACGATCTGCGGGTCGACTTTAGCGACTTGCGTATTTTGATCCGTCATAACCTCACACACCGTTTCGATCAGCCAGCGCCAAGCCCAGGTAGGGCCTAAGCAATGATGCGCATCGCAGCCGCTTCGACCAAAAGAACCGCAAACAGCAGGTACAGATAAAGGATCGAAAACCAAAACAACTGCCGCGCCGCCGTATCCGCCTCGCGACCCTCGGTCGTCCGATAGACCTTAATGGCAAACCACATAAAGCCGATGCCAAGAACCACCGAGAACGCAAGGTAGGTCAGGCCGCCCAGCCCGATGAAGTAGGGCGCAATGGCGAGCGGCACCAGCAGAATTGAATAAATCAGAATTTGACGCCGGGTTTCAGCAAGCCCAGCGACGACCGGCAGCATTGGCACGCCGACGCGCTCGTAGTCACGGCAGCGGTACAGGGCGAGCGCCCAAAAGTGCGGTGGCGTCCACATGAAGATGATTAAGAACATCAACACGCTTTCGATGCCGACGTTGCCGGTGACAGCGGCCCATCCAATCATTGGCGGAAACGCGCCAGCCGCACCACCGATGACGATGTTGTGGGGTGTCCGCCGCTTGAGCCACATGGTGTAAATGAAAAGGTAGAACGCGATCGTCATTGCGAGCAGCGCGCCGGCGACCCAGTTGACGAGAACGCCGAGCGTCAAGACTGAGCAGATCGATAATACAGTGCCAAACTGCAGCGCTTCGTCGGGTGTGACGCGGCCGCGTGGCAGCGGACGAGCGGCGGTCCTTGCCATCCGGGCGTCGATGTCGGCGTCGTACCACATATTCAAAGCGCCAGATGCGCCAGCGCCAACCGCGATCGCAAAAATAGCAATCAGCCCGATGACGGGATGTAGCGCGCCGGGCGCCGCGACCATCGCCGCCAGTGCAGTCAGGATGACCAGCGTCATGACGCGCGGCTTCATCAACTGGATGTAGTCGCCGACATCTGGTTCGTTGAGAATTGGAAAAGGTCCAGCGTCGCTTTGCACAGTCATGTGTGGGCAATCATGGCGGGTTTCATCCGGTCGGATGCGCCAGACGACTCCGGGGCATCGCACTCAAACTTGCTGGTCAGTCATGAAGCAGCGGGTCTGCCCGAGGACAGACCCGCTGCTTCATTCGAT
>JANMII010000082.1:0-15251 GCA_031375665.1 Hyphomicrobium sp. | reverse complement strand
GCAGTACCTCGGGCGCAAGTTCGATCGGTTCTATCCGCTCAACGAACGCCGCAAAGCCGACGTCGATCAATGGCTGTTCTGGCAAGTCGGTGGCCTTGGCCCCATGGCTGGTCAAGCGTTCCATTTTCGAAAGTACGCGCCGGAAAAAATCGAATACGGCGTCGATCGTTACACCAAAGAAGTCACTCGGCTTTACGGCGTCATGGATCGGCAGTTGGCCGAGCAGCCCTATCTCGCTGGCGAATTTTCGATCGCAGATATCGCAAGCTTTCCATGGGTACGGGTGTGGGAAGGGCTCGGCCAAGACATCACCCAGTTTCCGCATCTGCATACCTGGATGACAACGATCGCGGCACGGCCCGCTGTGCAGCGAGGACTGGCAGTCGGCACGGTCGTGACGTGATGTGTCGTAATGACCGGCGCGTCGTGCGACTGGTGGATGTTTACTTGCTGTCGGACAATCGTTCGGGCGCGATCGTCAGCCCGGTGACTTTGTGCAGCGCCATGGCGCCAAGCAGTTTGTTGGTTTTGATATGTCGCAGCGCTGGGTGTGGTCCGCCGTTGGGTGCAGACCCACTGCCATGACTTGCTGGGGTCACATCTGACAAGCCGACGAACGATGGTGGACTCGAGCGATCGTCAATGGAGCAGCCTGTGACGGCACTTCCGATAAGAGCTGTGATTGCGATGAAACCGACGGCACGAAGGTCCGTTGTTCGTGGTGCCAAAGCCCGTGTCATTACCGCCCCCAAAGCCGCCCTCTAACTCACCGTCGCGTTCTAGGCTCTGACTTCCGAGGCCCGGTTTTTCGCGCGATACCGTCTTAGATCGGCGGCCATGAACCATGCCTGAATGGCGCTGCGGACCGAATGCGCGGCGGAACACGGCGTGGTCTCTTTCAATCATGGTTAGGTTTGAGTTACCGCCCGGTTATGAAAATGTTGCTGTTTGATCCCAAGCGGGCAACCTGTCCCAAGTTCGTTTCATGTCGAAGATTTTGGCAATAAACCTCTCCAAAGGCTTGCAAAAATAGATCAGACGCGTTTACCAGTTTTCATCTCGCGGCTGACATCGTGCTGGTCATCGAAACCGGTTTGCAAACATGCAGTTGGCAAGCCCATGATTACGGAGACGGCACGTTATGGCACGGATGGATTTTTCATCGCGGGATGTCATTGAATTTGCAGCCCAGGGCGGGCAGTCCGATGCGTTACTGCAACTCGGGTTGATCTACTGCACGGGTCGCGATGGCATCGTGGATTTGATCGAGGCCCACAAGTGGTTCAATTTGGCAGCCATGCGCGGCAACAAGGAAGCCAAAGAATATCGCGCGGAGTTGGCGCGAGATATGACCAAAGCGCAAATCGCCGAAGCTCAGAAAAAAGCTCGCAAGTGGATGTCGACGCTGCACTGACGTCATTAAAGCCCGACCGTCGTTGTCGCCGATGATCTCGACGCTGCGACAAGTCTGCGCCGAAATCGAATGACGACGCAGTCGACGCTACGTGTTGCGCGCGTCCGTGAATGCTAACGGTGAGCGGCGCAGCTAACAGTCCCCGAACATCGACACCACGCAATTCCAACTCTTTGTTGCAGCGTCTCCGACGGCCTTGCCAGCCGATTTAAGCGCGCTGCCCGCCGATTGCGCGGCCGAACCCACCGCATCACCCGTCTCATCGAGTGTTTTTTCAGCGCTTGCCGCACCGGTTTTGACTGCATCTTCGATCGTTGCTGGTTTAATTGGGTCTGGTTTGCCGGATTGCGGCTTCCCGAGTTGTGGCGTGGCGGCATTTTTGTCGACAGTCGTCACGCCAGTGTTTGATGTCTTGGGCACGCCTTCAGATGTCGGTTGACCTGGGACTGCCAGCGCAGGTGTGATGGGTGTAGCATCCGAACCGAGTGATAAGCCGTCGGGTGCTGGCAAAACTTTTGCCTGGCCGTCGCACGGGCCGATCGATGTGCGCGACACAGCACAGGTCGCATGCCCGCCTGACTTGGCAAGCGCAGCGATACAATAAAGCTTAATACGAGCGTCATCGGATTGAGACGGCAGTCCGTCGATTTGACAGCTATAGGCAGCGCTCGGCGCTGAACATGAGACGCAAATGTCGGCTGCAGCCGAAGCGCAAGCGGCATTGGCTAGCGCCACGGCCAGCACGGACCGGTACACTCGGTTGGCCACACGGATTGCGCCATTTGGTCTGACAAATCGAATGCAAACGCCGTAGATCATCGAACGGTCTGTGAGCTCCAAATTGGCAATTTTCAAGACAGAGCGACATGGCCCGCGAGGATGAGCTTTCGACTTTCTTCCAGGCAATTTAAGCCGGTTTCAATTTGAGCGCCACACGCAAAGGCTCGTTTTGGGCACCGCCGAGGGAACAGCAGGGCAAATGTGATGGGCGTGTTGCAATGCCCAGGGCCCGCCTCTATAGGGGTGGCTTGCCTTGATTTGCGGAGACGTGGCCGAGTGGCTGAAGGCAACGGTTTGCTAAATCGTCATACGCCCTAAAGCGTATCGAGGGTTCGAATCCCTCCGTCTCCGCCACTTCGTGTTCGGCCGTCCGGATGCAGGCCGATCACATAGTTGCCGCGCTCCACAGGCCGCACATCCGATCAACAGGCACTTGATCAACAGCTCATCGAACGTATGACCCATCAGCAAGATCCAACTCCAAAGTCGTCACCACCGTCACGGGCACCCGGCGACACGCCAGCGCCGCGAATGGACCCGCTCGTCCTGTTGCCGGTGTTTTTTAAGTTGCGCGGCAAACGCGCTGTGCTGGCTGGCGGCAGCGAGCCGGCGCTATGGAAGGCTGAACTGCTGGCGGCCACCGGCGCACTGCTCGATGTTTATGCCGAGACGTTTGATGAGGGTTTTGAAGCGCTCGCTGAAAATCCACCGGCTGGACGCATCACGTTGCATTATCGGCGCTGGCAGCCTGACGATCTGATCGATTCAGCACTCGCCATCGGTGCTCTGACCAACGATGCCGACGCCACCGCGTTTGTCGCGGCGGCCCGCCAGGCTGGCGTGCCAGTCAACGTCGTCGACCGCCCCGAATTCTGCGCCTTTCAATTTGGCGCCATCGTTAATCGCTCGCCACTGGTAGTGGCCATTTCCACCGATGGCGCGTCGCCGGTGTTTGGGCAGGCCATTCGAACGTCGATTGAGACGTTGCTTCCAGCGGGCTTCAAACGGTGGGCGCAAGCGGCGAAATCGTGGCGGCGCGAGGGTGATCGGCTTGGGCCGGACATCCCAGCACGACGTCGGTTTTGGGATCTGTTTGCGGCCCGTGCTCTGAGCCATCCCAACGTTGAGCCGACACCTGCCGACCTCGATGAGCTGGTTGATCAAGCGCGTCACGATCGCGATGACGCTGTGAAAGCCGGATCGACGGGTTTTGTTACGCTGGTGGGTGCTGGCCCTGGCGACCCTGAATTGCTGACACTCAAAGCAGTGCGGGCGCTGCGAACAGCCGACGTCGTACTCTACGATGATCTCGTCATGCCGGAAGTCCTCGACTATGCACGGCGCGAAGCCCGACGCATCCTGGTTGGAAAAAAAGGTTACGGGCCAGCCTGCCAGCAAACCGAGATCAATCGCCTAATGGTCAGCCTCGCGCGCGACGGACAGCGGGTTGTTCGCTTGAAGGCTGGCGATCCGATGATTTTTGGCCGCGGTGGTGAAGAGATCGCTGAGTTGCGGGCAGCCGGCATTCGTCACGCCGTTGTCCCCGGCATCACGGCAGCCCAAGGGGCGGCGGCTGCTTTGAATGTGTCGTTGACACACCGCGATTATGCCAAGCGACTGCAATTTATTACGGGTCACGGCCGTGACGGGCGACTGCCGCAAGCCTTAGATTGGGCGGCTCTGTCCGATCCTACAGCCACCACGGCGGTCTACATGGCTCGGCGAACGCTGAGTGAATTGAGTGCCAAGTTAATGACCGGCGGGTTGCCACCAACGACGCCTGCCGTCGCCGTTATTGATGCGACGCGCGCCAGCCAGCGGGTGATCGTCAGCGATATTCGCGAACTCCCAGCAGCGCTCGCCGCAGCGGCTATTGATGGCCCATGTCTGGTCCTGGTCGGACCGGCTTTGGGATTGGGTGGCATGACATCAAACGAGCCGCTGCTTCCGCCGTCCAATATTGCGAGTATTGCCCAAGCCTGAGAGACCGATTCGTCTCTCACCGAACGGCCTTTGAGTTGATTTCTCACTGGTTGATCGTTGCCTCGGTACGTTCGCATTTGATGGTCGGAGGCGAAACTGATCTCCTGCACAAAGGCCACACTGCCGTAAAATACTGCCATTGTTCAGGCCTTTAGAGCTTGCTGCGGTGGCCGACGCTTGGCTTGGAATGCGATAGCCGTTTGGCTATAGTTGTGTGCAGGGGTTCCGGTTTAATGCCATCGTTTTGCGTGTGCCTTTATGGAGGGTGCCCGCCTAAATCATCGGCGTGCCCTGCTTGATCGCACGATGCGGCACCACGGGTACAAGATCGGCGCGCTCGCGCTGTGGCGTGCAAGCGTCAAGTCGCATGTTCGATCGCGCATAGCCGCGTGAAGGTTTTGGAGTTGCGTGTCGATGCGGTGCAATCCGTCATACTGGCTGTTGGGGCTTGTCCCCATCGCGATGCTCAGTTGGGCGGCCGTTCAATTTGAACATGACGGCATTGAAAGTGATCTTGGCCGCCGCAGCCAGGACGCGCTCGCCCGCGCAGGGTTGACCGGCGTCGCACCCATTTTTTCCGGCCGAGATGCCGTCGTCACGGGGCAGGCTGCCGACGACACGGAGCCAACGCGCGCTGTCAACTCAGTTCGCGACACCTGGGGTGTGCGGGTCGCTCACGGCAGGTTGGACCTGATCGAAAGTGTCGATAAATATCTGTGGTCTGCAGATAACCGCGGCGATGGTCGCGTGGTGCTGACGGGCTTTGCCCCTAACGACGAGACGCGCAAAGCCGTGGTGCAAGCGGCGCGTGCCGCTTTCTCTCGCAGTGAAATCATCGATCAGATGAAACTTGCGCGCGGCGTTCCTGATCGGGCGGCTTGGTTATCGGGAACAACATTTGCTTTAACGCAACTGGCCCAACTCAAGCGCGGCAAAGCCGAATTGGACGTGCTGGGATTGTCGGTCGTCGGCGAAGCAGCGTCGACGCCTGCCTACAAGTCTGTCAAAGCCGCATTGAAATCGAAAATGCCATCCGGGGTTACGTTGGCGCTTGAGAAAGTCACGCCGCCGCGCGTGTCGTTATTCCAATGGTCGGCCAAAGCGACCGGTAATGCAGTTGATCTGACAGGCTTCGTACCGTCGGAAGCGGCACGCGAGCGGTTGATTGCGCGGGCCAAGTCAGCGTTTCCGCGTGCGACCGTAACCGACAGAACGGAAGTCGCCGATGGCGCACCAGACGGTTTCGCGGAAGCGGCCCAAACGGCCATCGAACAGTTGGCGCAACTCAAAACGGGGTCGGTCGACCTCAAAAATCGTGACCTCGCTTTTGTCGGTGAAGCGGCAGACGAACCAACTGCCCTTGAAGTTCGCCGGCTGTTGCGCAGTGCCGTGCCGCAAAGCTTCAAGATCAATGAACAGATCCGCTATCCGCGGATTGCGGCACCGGCGGCAGCCGGCGGCTACGTAATGGCCATCGCAAGCGCCGCCAACGTCATCGACATCACGGGCTTCATCCCAAGCGAAGCCGCGCGAAGTGCGTTGGTTGATGCTGTTCGCGCTCGGTTTTCGGGCCGGACTGTCAATGACAAGCTCCAGGTCGTGGCTGGCGCGCCGGAAGGTTGGCAGCAGTGCATTGTTGCAGGTCTTGCAGCACTGCCGCGCTTGACGTCGGGTAAAGCCGAATTGACCGATCGACGATTGACTGTCACCGGCACGACCGACGATTACGGCGTTGCCAATAGCGTGCCACTCGATGTGAAGGCAGCTGCCGGTCAAATTTGCGAGGCCAGCGCCGACATCGAATTCAACGGCCAGGTGCGCAATGATTTGTCGTGGAAGGCGGTTCACGAAAACACCAGCCAGGTGACGCTGCAGGGTGACGTACCAGACGACCGGGCGCGAGTCCGATTGGTTGAGACCGCGCAACAGCTGTTTCCAGCCATCAGTGTCGCCGACCAAATGCGTGTTGTCGGCGCACCGTCAGATGCGTGGCTTCCTGCTGCCACTAAGGCGCTTGAACAACTCGCCCGCTTGGATCGCGGCGAAGCGACACTCGTTGCCCAACAGGTGACTGTGCGCGGTTTGGCCGAAAGTGAGCCGACCGCGACCAGCATCCGCGCCGCGATCGAAAGCGGTTTGCCGGCCGGTTTCCAGGGCACCCACGCCATCACCGTGATGTCGGCCGTCGAAAAGGAAGCCGGTGACTGTCAGGATCTGATGCGGGATGCGACCAACCGTGGCGTGCTGCAATTCGAGCGCGCCAAGGCGGATTTGACGACCGACAGCACGGATACCCTCAAAGAACTTGTGCAAGTCGCTAATCAATGTCCACGTTTTCGCATCGAAATCGAAGGCCACACCGACGCCGAAGGCACCGATGAGCGCAATCAACGCTTATCGGATCGCCGGGCGCGAGCGGTGGCTGATTATCTTATTCAAACAGGGGTCGATCCGAACCGGCTGACGACCGTCGGTTATGGCGCGACACGGCCAATTGCCGACAATGACACGGCCGAAGGCCGCGCTCGAAACCGTCGGATCGAATTTCTAGTCAAAGTGAATTAGGCCGCGTGAGGTGTTCGCCACGCAAGCCGGGAAGGACTAAGGCGTATGGACTATCTGTTCGTTAAACTCATTTGGTGGATCGTGCTCGCGTTTGCGCTTGGCGCTGTCGCCGGGTGGATGTCATGCCAGCCAACGCCTGAAGAATGATGCGACATGCCATCGACCGATCCGTCTGGGACGCGAGTTAAGTCATGACCTATCTGCTGATGCAGACCTTTCTCCTGTTGCTGTCCGCGTACTTTCTCGGCGCGTTCGTGGCATGCGTGATCAAGCGGTGGATTTCGGCTGGTGCCATTGATGGTTATGCGCAGCAGCCCGCGCTCGCGACGCAAGCGTATCAACGCGTGAACACGCAGCCGCAGTCGCAGCCGAACCCGAACCCGAACCCTCGCCAATCCGTGGCCGAGCGATATCCTGTGGTCGAGCGCCAACCCGCGATCGAACGGGCGCCGCCGCAAATCGTGCGGCCGCGCGTCATCGAACCGATCCAGCCAAAAATCGACATTCTGCCACGGCCCGCGCCGCGCCCGGTGCCAAAGATCGCTGATGTGTCTCGCTTCGATCGTGCGTTGTGGGGGCCAGAACTCAACGAGGGTATGCCGCGATTGGCGGTGGTGGAAATCCGCCCTGCCGTGCACAAACTGGTCACGGGTCCAGCTTTGCCGTGGCCACCGCCGAAATCGGATGCTCAGATTGCATCGGAACGCGCCGCTGAAAAAGCTGCTGAGCAGGAGGCGAAGCTCGCGGCGGATTTAGCGGCTCGAACGGCAGCTGAGAAGACCGCGGCAGCTGCCGCCGCGAAGGTGACCGGAACCGAAGCGTTGCCACCGGTAGCGGCGCTGAGCGGCGCAAAACCACCTGCGGCCAAAACTGAAGTGAAGCCGGTGGCAGCCCGCGCGTTTGGCATGAGTGGCGCTTTGGCCAACGCAGCGGCGGCCGCAGTTTCAGCGGCGAAAGCTGCAACCGGCACGCTTGTTGCGGGAAAGACCGACGACAGAGGGTCGGTGATCGAGCCGTCGCCCGACGCCAAGTCCGCGGACAGCGTCCTAGACAAAAAATCGAGCGATCAGTCGCCACTGTCCGCCCAAAAAGATCTTCTGCCACCGCCACCCGAGCCAATGCCGCCGCCGGGAGCTGCAAAGCCAGACATTACGACGGTGAACGCCACAAAGGTAGACGCCACAAAGCCAGACACCACAAAGGTCGACACCACCACACCAGGGGCTGCGAAACCGGGGGCTGCTCCATCAAGTGTCGCGAAAGAGAGTGCTTCTGCTGCGCTCGCAAAGCCAGTTGCCGCAACGCCCGTGATGACAATGACGCCAGCGACGCCGGCGACGACAGGCGCCGTGCCATCGGTTGAAAAGCCAACACCGCGCACTGACGTCGAGACGCGTGAGGATCAATCAAAGCGCGGCGAGCCGGCGGCGGGCGGAGATGATTTGCAGCGGATCCGTGCCATCGATACCGCCGTCGAAGAGGGCCTGAAGTCGCTCGGAGTCTTGCGATTTGAAGATATCGCGCGGTGGACGCCGGCCGATATCAACCGGCTCAACCAAGCTCTGGGCTTATCGGGGCGGATTGATCGCGAGCAGTGGATCGAACAGGCGCAGATTTTGGCCAAGGGTGGCGAAACGTATTATTCGCGCAATCGGGCAGCAGCAGCGAAAAGCGCTGTGTCAACTGGACCGGCAACGATAGCCAAAACCGAAACCGCGAAGCCTGAACCGGCAAACATTGAAAAGGCGAAATCGGACACTCTTAAAACCGCCGCGCCACCCCCTGCCGCAACCAATGCGTCACCTGCAAGTGACGCAAAGCCATTGCCGGGTGCTGTGAAGGTTTCGGTAACGCCAACCGAATTGGCCACCAAAGCGCAGCCCGCGGCAGGTCCGGTTTCAAACCCGGCAGTCGGACCGTCGGCATCACCCCCAACCCCATCACCGTCGCAGCCAGCCGCTACGACCAGTGGAGCGTCTCGCCCCGTTGGCGTTCAAGGTCGGTCGGTCGCTGAACTGGCGGCCGCAGCGGCTGCCGCAATCGCTGCCGCATCTGCGAGCGTGACGCGCGGCATTCGTCCGATCGAGCCGATTTCACCGCTGTCGAAGGCCGATCCCAATCTGGTGATGCCAACCAAGCTGGCGGACGCGATCAAAGACCAGGGTGCAAAAGCGGCAGCGAGCGTGACGCCTGGAGATCCTGAACGCGCTGGCGAGACACGACGGGATGCAACAACGCGCACAAAGACGTCGCTCGACAACGCCGCCCGCGACGATGATCTCAAGCGCATTCGCGGCATCGGCGTGCTGATCGAAAAGAAATTGGCTGGCCTGGGTGTGACGCGCTACGACCAAATCGCAAATTGGACGAGCGGCGACATCGACCGCATCAGCCAAATGCTCGATTTCAAAGGTCGGATTGAACGCGAAAATTGGGTTGAGCAGGCGCGCATTTTATCAAGTGGCGGACACACTGAATTTTCGCGCCGTGTTGATCGCGGCGAAGTTGAATCCAGCCGCGATAGCTGAAATTCACGTCTCTAAAAGCAGCACACGCGTTGGCCATTAGGCCGCTGACGCGCGGGCCTCGCCATAGTGTGCGTCGGCGCGACTGAAGAATGCGGCGATCGCCTCCATCGTCGAGCGATCTCGCAGAAGTGGAGCGTGGCCCTCGTTCGGTACCGTCAGGCGCGTAAAATCCGGGTGGCGACGCTCCATCTCATCCACCGTCTTTTCAGACAGCAAGTCTGAATTGCCACCGCGAACAACCATCAACGGCACGCGCTTCAGGCTTTCGAACTGCGGCCACAGCACTGGGATCGGTCCGTCGAGGACCGATAGAGCTTTGGCAAGCTTATTGTCGTACCCGCTGATGGGTCGGCCGTTGCGTTCATTGAACAGTTGACGTGCGAATGCATCGATGTCGCTGTCGGACAGTGATGGAAAGTCACGCCTGGTCAGATCGCGCACGATGCTAGCGGCTTCACTCCAGGTCTTTGGCGTTGGAATGCGCCCGACGTATCCAGCGATGCGGGCAAGCCCATCTTGTTCGATGACCGGACCGATATCGTTGAGGACCACCGCTCCAATGCGACCCGGCTGGGCCGCAGCCAAAATCATCGTGATGAGGCCACCCCGCGATGTGCCGATGATGCCGGCATTGTAGAGGCCGAGAACCGTCATCACGTCGATGACGTCATGCATTTCATTGGGAATGGCATAGGCCTTCCAATCCGCATCGTGCTCGGATTGCCCGCGACCTCGCATGTCAAGCGTGTAAACGTCCCGTGGCAACGTTGGATGCGCGCTGAGGGTCTCGGCGATCAGGCCAAAGTCGCGGCTATTTCGGGTTAATCCGGCGAGGCAAAGGACCGGCCGACGCGATGCATCTGACCCGTCAGAGCGGTCAACGGCCGGATAGTGCCGCAGATACAGTCGCAGCCCGTCGCGGGCTGAAATGGAGTGTTCGGTGAAGTGCGCAGATGCAGCTATCATCAGGCAGCCCTCGGTTTGGTGCGTGGCGGAGAAACTTTAGGAGAGACGCGCTGAGATAGCACTTGATGCGGCGAACGGCAGTGGCCAATCAGCCCTCGGTATTGTCTGGGCCAACCGGGGGCGCGTCGTCGTCGTTGGCAGCGGCCGGTGTTTTGAACGTGCCGCGCGCGCGCTCCAGGTCGGCTTCAACCTGCAAAGCTGTATCTTCATTCCCCAATCGGGCGCGATAGATTTGAATGTTCGACAAGACTTTCGCAACGTACTCGCGTGTCTCGGTGATCGGGATGCGCTCGATCCAATCGACAGGATCTATTTTGGCACTGCGCGGATCGCCATTTTCTCGGATCCATTGTCTCGCTCGGCCAGGGCCTGCGTTGTAGCCAGCCAGACCCAACACGTATGACCCGCCGAATTCTTCCATACGGTCCGCGATGTAGGCTGATGCGATCGTTGCGTTGTAACTCGTGTCCGTCATCAGGCGTGGAATATCGCATTTGATTTTGTAGTCGGTGCAGACGTGTTTGGCTGTGATGGTCATCACCTGCATCAGTCCCTTGGCACCAGCGCCCGAAAGCGTCTTGGGTTCAAACTCGGTTTCTTGCCGCGTGATGCCAAGCATGAAGGCGAGTTCAGGCGGTTTGCGCAAAGCCGTAAAGGCTGGAAACGTGTGGACGGGATAGCCATACGTCAGCAGATTTTGGCCCTTTGCGATCGCAGCCTTGGCAACGCGCAACGACATTTGTGTATCGCCGATGGCGTCAGCCAAGTGCGCGACCATGGCCGCATCCGCTTCAGTTGCCAAGCCGATGCGCAGGGACGTCAGAAACCCACGCGTATAATCGCGGGGCAATTTTGCTTTGTGTGCAATGACAATAGCTTTCGCTGCGTCGGCATTTAGGAACGTCGCCAATTGTTGATCGGACGGAAACTCGGGCGGCGTCAACGGCAGCGCAGTTCGGCCTGGTTGCAATTTCTGCATTGCGAGCATGCCGTGAAACGTGTCGGGATTTTTCGCTGCTGCTGAATAGTGCTCGGCTCTGGCCGCTTGGTCGCCGCGGCTCTCGGCCAATCGACCGAGCCAATAGGCGGCCTTTGCTCGGCTTAACGGTCCGTCGGCAGCTGCGGCGAACGCTTTGAAGTGCGTTGCGGCGGTGGTTTCGTCTTTGAGATATCGCCAGGCAATCCAGCCGGCCATGAAGGTTTGCTCTTTAAGCGGATTAACCGACAACGGACCGGCGTCGCTCGCCAAGCGGTAAGCGAGTTTGCTGTTCCCCGATTTTAAAGCGCCATAGGCGAGTTGGCGGCGTTCGGCCCACCACTCGTCGAGCACCGCGATTTTTTTCGGATCGGGTGCAATTGCCAAAATGATCTTAGCGGCATCGTCGATCTTACCGTCCTTGCGCAACAGTTGTGCGCGGTGGAAGGCTAGACCGAGATCGGAGCTGTCGGCTGGAATGGCCGCCATCAAAGCTTTAGCGTTGCTGGCTTTGGTGAAAACCGCCAAGCGTGCGGAAGCCTTTTTTTGCTCTGGAGCGGACAGCAGCGGGATCATGCGTCGGGCGAAGGCAGCCCGCTCGGCGCGATTTCCAGCCCACCGGACGTCGTCCGTCACCAAGCGATCAAACCGCCATTTGTGGTCGGCCTCCGTCAACAGGGTGGAAAATCGGCGCAGAAAACCGGTTTCGAGTGATCCGGGCATCGTCATCTCGCGCCACGCTCGACTGGCGAATGTGGTCGCGTCAGCTCGGTTGCCCTCGGCGAGATGGGCCGACGCAAGCGCTGCCATGCCGATGCCAGTTTTCGGGTCAGATGATTTAAAGACATTTTTGATCGCCGTCGCGCTGCCGCCTTGCGTGAACAGCGCTTCTTCCATCCGTTGGATCAGCACGGATCGCTCGGGCCAAAGCGGATTAGCAGCGAGGAAATCCTGGTATTGCGATGCTGTGCCATAGCCAGCGCGCAGTTGGGCCCAGACCACAAATTTGCGCACGACTGGATCTGAGATTGACGCCGATAGGTCGGCCAGGCGCTGGATGTTGCTCGACTTGATGGCATCGATGGCGCCGCGCATCGCCGTGATGTCGGCGTCGGTGGTCGTGACTGACAAGAGCGGCGCCAGCGCCTTATCCATGCGAGCGACGTACTTGGCTTCCGATACAGCCCGCTTCGGTGCGGGGCTTTCTAAGTTAGCCGCTGCTGGGTTCGGCATCGACGCCAATCCGCCGACCCCCGAAAGTACCGCGACTGACCATGCCAAGGCGATACGACCAAGGCAGCGGGCGGCAGCCATGGTTGGCGCGCGGTCGCCGGTCTCAGCCATCACTGCGTGCTCCCTAAAAATCGGGTTTGAAAGACCAGTTTCACAGCCATGCCATTTAACTTGAGGCCCGTGCCGACTTGCAGCAAGCCATCCAACCGCCTACAACTGCAGCGCAATTTCATCGGTGTCTGCGCCCGGCCCATAAGGCAGTTGCGACGACACAGACGCAAGACATTTACTGCAGCCGTGCCTGCACCAATGGCGGGTGCCATAGTGATAAGGCCACATGGTGTCACCCGTGACCGGGCTCGCGAGACCTAATTTGTAGAAACGCTGCTGGGGATTGAGTAGCACTCTACAACTCAAGTCCAGCGCATCGGCATTGCGTTTGGCCTGAATATTGCGCAACAACCGACGCGGCACGTCAGCCACCACTTCGGCGACGGCCGATGCCGTCAGTCCCGCTAAACATCACAGACCCCCAGTGAGACGCATGTTCAAAGGTTCAATCACGGCGCTTGTGACGCCATTTAAAAATGGCGCTTTGGACGAAGCGGCATTCACACGCTTTGTCGAGTGGCAGATCAGCGAGGGCTCGCACGGCCTTGTTCCGGTTGGGACCACGGGTGAAAGCCCGACGCTCGATTACGACGAGCACAAGCGTGTCATCGAGTTGACAGTGGTGACCGCGCGCCAACGTGTGCCGGTGGTGGCTGGTACCGGATCAAATTCAACAGATGAAGCCATTGAGCTTTCCGTGTTCGCTGAAAAGGCGGGCGCGGACGCGGTTCTGGTCGTCACGCCGTATTACAACAAGCCGACGCAGGAGGGTCTGTATCAGCACTACAAAGCCATCAACGACGCAATCAATATCCCGATCATCATTTACAATATTCCGCCGCGTTCGGTCGTCGACATGTCGGTTGCAACAATGGCGCGCTTGTTTGAGTTGAAAAACATTGTCGGCGTGAAGGACGCGACTGCAAATCTGGCGCGGCCATCACAGCAGCGGGCCGCGATGGGGCCGGATTTCTGCCAGCTCTCGGGTGAAGACGCGACGGCGCTGGGCTTCATGGCGCATGGCGGCCGGGGCTGCATTTCAGTTGCTTCTAACGTTGCGCCACGGTTGTGCGCTGAATTCCAGAACGCCTGTCTGGCTGGTGATTTTTCCACAGCACTGGCGTTGCATGATCGCCTGATGCCGTTGCACGACGTGTTGTTCGTGGAGACGAACCCGGGCCCGGTCAAGTATGCGGTCTCGCGACTGGGGTTTGGCACGCCCGACATGCGCTTGCCGATGGTGCCGGTGTCGGACGCGACCAAGCAGGCCGTCGATGCCGTGCTCATGCAGCTCGGCCTGCTCGATGTCCGGGGCAACGCCACGGTTGCAGCATAACGGCTTGGTAGGGCACTAAAACCGATGGCCTCCAAACGCGATGACGGAAGCACGCTGATTGCGGAAAACCGCAAGGCGCGGCACGAGTATTTTATCACCGACAGCTGGGAGGCCGGCATTATGTTGCTTGGCTCTGAGGTCAAGTCGCTGCGTGTTGGGCAGACCAACATCGCCGAAAGCTATGCGTCGTTCGAAGACAATGGCCTATGGCTGATCAACAGCAATATCTCGGAATATAAAGGCGCGTCCCTGTTCCAACACGAGCCCAAGCGCAAGCGGCGCTTGCTTTTGCACGCCAGTGAAATGGTCAAAATCGCCAATGCGGTCGATCGTAAGGGGATGACTGTCGTGCCGTTGGAACTCTACTTTAACGCCAAGGGCATCGCGAAATTGAAGATCGGACTAGCTGAAGGCAAAAAGCTGCATGACAAGCGCGAAGACGCCGCCAAGCGCGATTGGAATCGTCAGAAAGCGCGTGTTATGCGCGATAAAGGCTGAAGCGAGTCAATCGTTGGAGGGGTTCCGGTCGTGACGACCACTCTTCAACAAGCTATGCGCGACATGGTAGAAAATTCGGCCAAGCATCTGATTGCGGGCACACGGTTGCCGGATGTGGCGTTACCGGCGACGCGGGGCGCCAACGTTAATCTTGCCCGCTTTCAAGAGCGCGCCATCGTTTTCGTTTATCCGATGACTGGCACGCCAGGATTGCCTAATCCAGACGGTTGGGACGATATTCCCGGAGCGCACGGATCAACGCCGCAGGCCGAAAGTTTCCGCGATTTGTACGGCCAATTTCAACTCGTCGGATGGGATGTGTTTGGCGTCAGCAGTCAGCCCAGTTCAGATCAACGCGCGTTTGCTCATCGCGCCGGCATCCCATACTTGCTGCTTTCGGACGAAAATTTCGGTTTTGCCAACGCCCTGCGCTTGCCGCGTTTTACGGCGGGCGGCACTGCATTCCTCACGCGGTTGACGTTCGTCGTTCGTAACGGCGTCATCTACCGGACCATTTATCCCATCAGCGATCCGCAAGGCCATGCGGCGCAGATCTTGTCAGATATGTCGGCACCCGCTGTCTAATCGCCGACCTTTCCCGTGCAGCTATCTTCCATGTTGTGACGTCGTGGAGATGCCGAGCTGCCCCGAAGTCATGATGTGCCCCCCAACGCGTCCTCGTCGCGGCGCTTGATCGTTCAAGACATGAGTTCATCGGCATTTCTGCTCCTCGCGGATGGCGGCGAAGACCGCTTCGAACATGTCGACGGTCAGCCGACCTGTGTTGGTGTTATAGCGCGAGCAATGAAAGCTATCGAACAGCACCAAGCCGTGGCCCAACTGGTGCCCCAAGCCGGGGCC
>JANMII010000054.1:0-12696 GCA_031375665.1 Hyphomicrobium sp. | reverse complement strand
AATGCCACGTGATTGTTTGTTCCTGCTCCGTTATTTCGGATCGCGATATCGAGCGCGCCGTCTTCGACATCATGAGTGGCGCCAACGCGCTTCTGCCAACACCGGGCGTCGTCTTCCGTCATCTCAACAAAAAAATGAACTGCTGCTCGTGTGCGCCGGTTGCCGTCGGCGTCATTTACGAAGCGATGGACCGTTTGCAGGCCGACACCCGCGTGTGTCCGTTTGTGCTGGCTGAAGCCCGCGCCAAATTGATCCGCCTCGAAGAGCGCCGAGCTGAGCGCCAGCGCATCGTTGAGGCAACGCGCAGCCAGCGCCACAGCGCGGCCGCCTAATCTACGACTTTCAACGCCAAACCCCGCTCGAAACGCGCGAGATCGACAGTCGCGCGAGGCTGGCTCGCGGCGCTGCCATCGGCTACAACCTTCACTCAATTCAGAAACGGACGTCTTGCACTCAGCGGAGCTTTTGGCATGAAGGGTCACCCCGACGTTATCGCGCGCCTCAACGAGGCGCTGAAACTCGAACTTGGGGCCATCAACCAGTATTGGCTTCACTATCGGTTGCTGAACGACTGGGGCTATACCAAACTCGCGAAAAAAGAGCGCAAAGAATCCATTGAGGAAATGGAGCACGCCGACAAAATCGTTGATCGCATCATCTTTCTCGAAGGCTTTCCCAATCTGCAGTACGTCGCGCCGCTGTTGATCGGGCAAAACTTGAAAGAAGTGCTCGAGTGTGATCTCAAGGGTGAGTACATCGCGCGCGAAAGCTATTCGAAATCGCGCGACGTCTGCCGTGACGTTGGCGATTACGTCACCATGCAGATCTTTGAAAAGCTGCTGCAGGACGAAGAAGGCCACATCGATTTCCTCGAAACGCAACTCGATCTCATGGCTAAAATCGGGGTCGAGAATTACGGCCTTTTGCAATCCGACAGCGCAGACAAGGCCGAGGACCACTGATCTGATGCGATCTTGCGCTGGACCCGGCATCGGCGGCGGTGCGACCGGCCACTTCGAACGACGCAACATTTACATTTCGGCAACACACTCGGGCAGCCCGCACGACGAATCTTTCAGTTGAAGCAGTCGGTTACCTCCAAACTTTTTCGTGATCGCAAATGTCGCGCAGCCTGGCCCGCCAGGGGGAACCCCGGACTCGCTTTGGCGTTTCGCGACAGGAGATTTGAGCTGTCTGATGGTCGCAACAGCGCGACGGGATGACAGCCTGCGGTAGCGAAATCAGTTCGAGGCAATTTCTATGCGGGCGCGAGTGCTAATCGTTGAAGACGAAATGATTGTCGCAGCCAATTTGGAGGCGGTGCTCGACGACCTCGGGCTGTCAATTATCGGGATCGCCGCCGACACGAGTGGCGCGCTTCAAATGGCGGCGAAGGGTGCCGACATTGCGCTGGTCGATCTGAACTTGCGAGACGGCTTAACTGGTCCCGAAATCGGTCGCAAGCTATCGACCGAGCATGGCATCACGGTGCTGTTCATGACCGCCAATCCCCGCATCGTCGGCAACGGCGTTGAGGGCGTGATCGGCGTGGTATCGAAGCCGGTCGACGACACGCTAATCCAACCAATTGTTCAATTCGCCATGAAGAAGCGTGCGGGCGACCCCGATGCGCGGCCACCACGCGGCGTCCACGTTTTCGATCGCGCGACAGGTTAAAAAAGCCGGACGCGAAGGCTACGCGTCAGGACGGCGCCGGCATCACGACGGTGTTCGCGTCAGGTTGCGCGTTGGGACAACGATCGTGACGATTAATCCGTCGGGATGCCAATTCCGCGTGATGGTACCATCCAGTTGCGATTGGATGCTCATATCGACGAGCTTGGTCCCGAAGCCTTCTCGCTGCGGTTGCTCGATGACCTTGTCTCCACCGCTTTCACGCCAGGAGATGGTCAGCGACCCGGCGGCGTCAACCATCTCGATGGCAACCTCGCCCGCGTCGGCGGCGAGCGCACCATATTTCGCCGAGTTCGTCGCCAATTCGTGGAATGCCAAAGCCAGCGGCGTTGCACCTCGATCATCGACGCGCACATCATCGCCCGATAGTCGCAAGCGGCCATCGCTGTGGGCTGGATAGGCTGATAGCAAATCGGCCATCATCCCCATCACGCCCATGCCAGAGACTTGCGGCGCCGACTGCTCCGAATGCGGACGGACAAACTCGTGCGCGCGACTGAGCGCTGAAATGCGCTTGCGCAATTCATCCGCAAACTCTTTGGCGGCTGGATAATTTCGCGCCGACAAGCCAATCAAACCGCCAACCACAGCAAAGATATTTTTAATTCTGTGGCTGAGTTCGCGGCTCAACAATTCGATTTGAGCCGATTCCTTTTTTGATTTGTCGATGTCGGTGCACGTTCCGATCCATCTGACGATATTGCCAGCCCGATCACGGATCGGCATCGCGCGCCCGAGAGTCCAGCGATACTCGCCGCTGTGATGACGCAGCCGATATTCCGTCTCGTAGGGGTCACCTGTCGCCAAGCTGTGGCGCCATTTTTCCCAAGCCGCGGGCTGATCCTCCGCATGGAACATACCAGCCCAAGCTTCGCCATCGGTCGAGCCAACGGCAACGCCAGTGAATTCGTACCAGCGGGCATTGTAGTAATCGTGATAGCCGTCCGGGGTTGTCGACCAGACCATTTGCGGCATGGCATCGGTCAGAAAAAAATCAACGGCGGAAGAGTTTGTCGTCATTCTCAAATCCGCAATCGCCAAGCCGAAGTCAAAAGACATATCAGACGGAGGTGCCATCGGTGTCGCCTCGCCGGTTGCCAAAACCACCAGGGCAACGGACGCCCTAGGGCGCACCTAACGATCTCACCAGACCGCACACTATTAAAAATGACGCACTGGGCGAAGAAATACTTGCGCTATCGTAAATCGTCGAAAGACCAATTGGCGCACATGTTCAGCCATGAATGCCGCGATTCCAGGTCGTCATAATCACTGCCACTTCCGTGGCTTGTCGATTGCCTGATGACGCGATCGAGACAAATTAGCGCCGCCCAAACAAACGTTCGATATCGGCAAGCTTCAACGCGACGTAGGTCGGCCGTCCGTGGTTGCATTGGCCCGAATAGGGCGTCGCTTCCATGTCGCGTAGAAGCGCATTCATTTCAGGCGCACTCAGCCGCCGACCCGAACGCACACTGCCGTGACAGGCCATGCGTGATGCCACCGCCTCAAGCCGATCTTTAAGGCCGAGCGTGCTGCCATCGCGGGCAAGTTCAGCCGCCAGATCGCGCACCAAGCCGTCGATGTCGGTATCGCCCAGCAGTGCTGGCGTTTCGCGCACCGCAACCGCGCCGTCCCCGAAGCCTTCCAGCACGAGGCCGAACTCAGCCAACGCATCGGCGTTTGCAACCAGGCGCTCGGCATCATCCGCGTCGAGCGTAACGATGGCTGGAATGAGCAACCCCTGCGTTGCAACACGACCTTGCGCGAGCGCCGCTTTCAGCCGTTCGTAGACCAACCGCTCGTGGGCAGCATGTTGATCGACGATCACCAGTCCATCGCGCGTTTGCGCCACAATATAATTCTCGTGCACCTGCGCTCTGGCTGCGCCCAACGGCCTGTCGAGAGCCGCATCGGGCACCTGCGCGTCACTGGCATCCGTGCTGCCACTTGGCGCATCGATGATGTCGAACGGCGCTTGCATCGCCTCGCTGAAACCTTTGGGCAGTGAAAATGCCGTCGCTGAATATCCAGTCCGCGACTGAATCTGCCCGACGAAATCTGGCGACCGCTGCGGCAATATCCCGACTGCGAAACTGTCAGCCGTCAGCACCCCGCCTTGGCTGGACGCGCGATGGCCAGCGCGGCCAAGCGCGTCGCGCAGCGCGCCGATCAGCAATGCGCGAACCCGCCCACCGTCGCGGAAGCGCACCTCGGCTTTGGTTGGGTGGACATTGACATCGACATCACGGGGATCGAGATCGACAAACAGCGCCAACAACGGCGAGCGCCCGCGCGGAATGAGATCGCCGTACGCAGCTTTGACGGCACCGATCAAAAGTTTATCGCGAACCGGGCGACCGTTGACGAACAAGAATTGCTGGCTGGCGTCAGGTCGATGCAGCGTTGGTAGTCCGGCATAGCCGTAGACGCGAATGGGACTATCAGCGCCAACGCCGCCGCCGAGTTCCAGCGCGTCATCCATGAACGCACGACCCATGATCGACCCGAGCCGCGACAGCAACCCGCTTGCGGTCGCGTCTTCGCGGGCAAAATGCAGTGGCTTTTTATCGCCGGTCTGCACGACAAACCCAATGTCAGGATGAGCCATTGCCAAACGGCGCACAGTATCGGTGATCGCCATCACCTCGGAGCGCTCAGACTTCATGAATTTCAGTCGGGCGGGCGTTGCTGAAAAAAGATCGCGAACTTCGATCGCCGTACCGGTGTTCAGCGCAGCCGGGCGCACGGCATACTTTTCGCCACGTATGACATCGAGCGTGAAGGCCTCAGGCGCGCCGCGCGCTTTCGACGAGATCGATAGTCGCGCGATCGAACCGATCGATGGCAACGCTTCACCGCGAAAGCCAAGACTGCGAATATCGAACAAATCTTCTTCCGATAGCTTCGACGTCGCGTGGCGCTCGACCGCCAACGTCAGGTCATCTGCCGCCATGCCGATGCCATCGTCGCTGACACGGATCAGTGATAATCCGCCGCCAGTGATGACAATCTCGATGTTCGATGCGTCAGCGTCGATGGCATTCTCGACCAATTCTTTGACCACGCTCGCCGGCCGTTCAATCACTTCGCCAGCGGCGATGCGATTGATGGTCTGGGGTGAGAGTTGTCTGATCCGCACATTTCCTCCGGGCCAGGGCCTCACGGTCGCTGCCTGACGGTCGCGCCGCGCAGATCCCGACCGATCAAACACTCAATGCGATGGGCCGGATGCGAGGCGCTGCTTCGTCAAAACCTTCGCCAACTCGACTGCTGGCTGATCGAACGGATCGAGCCCAAGCAGATGGCCTGCGAGAATCGTCTCGATCATAAAGTGCATCAGCAGCGACCCAAGCGTCTTTTCGTCAAGCCGCGCCATGTCGAATGTGCGCACGGGCCGACCGGCTCGCGCTAACGCCTCGGGAACCGCCGCCGCCTGGGCAGCTACGATGTCACCAATCGTATGCCCAGCCAGCATGTCGGCGCCAGCGCGGCGCGCCAGATCTTCATCGATACGAGGACCAACACCGGCACTCGCAACCCGCAGCACCGTCAGATAATGCTCACGCGGACCATCCATATAAAGCTGCAGTTGGCTGTGCTGATCGAGCGGACCGAGTGCTGCAATCGGGCTGGTGCCCTCGCCGCCTTTGCCGAGGCTTTCACCCCACAATTGGACGAACCACGCTGATAAGCGCCCGAGCCGGTCAGCATACGGCATCATCACCAGCGTTCGAATCCCGCGATCTTTGCTGAGCGCTACGGCCGTCACAGCGCCCATGGCTGGCGCAAAATCTTCCGGCCGCTCCGCGTTGATCAGCTGATCAATCACGGTCTGTGCGCCAGCGCGGATAGCGGCGACATCGAGCCCGCGCGCCATCGCGGGCATTAGCCCTACGTTCGTCAAACATGAAAACCGGCCACCGATGCCGGTGTGGTGTTCAATCATGGGAATCGAAAAGCTGTCGAACAGCGCGCGCAGGCCGTTGCTCTTGCCAGCGGCCGCGGGCTCAGTGATGCCGAGGAACATACTTTGAATGTGAGCGTCGAGCCCGGCAGCCTTGACGGCCTGCAGTGCTGCGATGGCTTGGGCTAGCGTTTCCGCCGTCCCACCCGATTTCGACGTCACCACAAACCGTGTGGATGCCAAATCGAGGCTGGCAAGGCCGCCTGCCAGCGTTTGTCCGTCGAGATTATCGTAGAACCGCGTGCGCGGCCGGGTGCGCTGCTTTTCGTCAGCCCCACCTGGAATATTCCAGCCCGCCAACTGCGCCAAGGTCTGGCCACCAAGGCTCGACCCGCCGGTTCCAAAGAACACCAGCGTCTTAGCGCCGACCGATAACTTAGCCAACGCCGCTGCCGCCTCAGCAACGTCTTTAGTCTCTTCGGCGATGCGCAGGACCGGCACCGAACGGTCTTGGTAAGCGCGCCTTAAGTCGGCGAGATGCGGAGCCATTTTGCCGGACCAGGCCTTCAGTGAAGCAGCACTTAGCCCGTGCTCGCCGATCACATGATCGGTGCAGCCAACAATCGATTGTGTGTAAAGTGGCGGCGCGAATTGATCGCCAGCCTGCTCATGTTCTGCGTCCGCCGCCATCGTGCTGGTCACCGCTTGCCGAGGTTTCACTGCGACCAGCCACCTCGTGGCTACGGTCATCATGTGTCGGCTCTAGCGATTATATCGACGCACGCCAAGGGTGCACATCGCCCTTGCGCTAAAACATCCAAGCGCCATGACGCGGCGATGGCTCGGCGGTGTAGCACCCGCGCAGCCACCACGACGCCTGATATCCGGCTGCGGGTCCGGCTGCGCCCTAGCCTGGGTTCGGCGCGCCACTCGCTGCCGGTGCCGCCGACTTCAAGCCGACCGGCTTGCCGACAACGGTGACGGTCAACGCTTTGCTGTCGAGCAACTTTTTCGCCACCCGCTTGACGTCGTCCATCGTTACGGCTTCGACCTGAGCGTTACGGGTTTCGACATACTCGGGGCCGAAATCATCCTGCAGAAGCCCGAGCAACTGCGTGGCGATTTTCGAGTTGGTATCGAACCGCAGCGCATACGACCCGGTAAGATAATCCTTGGCCGATTTCAGATCGTCTTCAGTCGGACCATTGTTCGCCATCTTGGTCAGTTCGGCGCGGATGATGTCGAGGCTCTCAGCCATCGATTCATTCTTCGTCGCAACGGATCCAGCCAAAATCGATGCGTGTTGGAACGGTTGGATGTAGCTGTAGACCGAATAGGCAAGACCGCGCTTTTCACGCACTTCTTCCATCAGCTTTGCCGAAAATCCGCCGCCACCCAGAATGTGGTTGATCACGAACCCCGCCATAAAATCCGGGTCTTTGCGCATCATTGCGCCAAGACCAAACACCGCGACCGATTGGGGCACGTCCATCGCCACGACAGACTGCACACCGCCGTTGACCGGCACAGTTTGAGCCACAGGCAGCAGATCGGGTTTTTCAGGCAACCCACCGAACACATCATCAAGCATTTTGCCGAGCTCGGCCGCAGTGATATCGCCGACTGCCACCACCTTCAAATTGCTCTTGGCGAAGGTGCGCTTGTGGTAAGCCTTCAGATCGTCGGATGTGATGGCTCGCAACGTCTCGGCCGTTCCGTTGGCCGACCGCGCATATGGATGGCCTTCGAACACTTTGGCCAGCCAATTCTTCATCGCAACCTTCTCGGGGTCTTTGTCCGAATACGCGATGCCAGCCAGCAATTGGGCGCGAATGCGATCTACGGCATCGGCGTCGAACCGCGGCGATAGCACCGACAGGCGCAACAGTTCGACGGCCTTGTCGCGGTTGATGGTCAGAGTTTCCATCGAGCCGTACAGCGAATCTTTGCTGTCGTCGTAGCTCATGCGCATGGAGATATCTTCCATGCGTTCCTGGAACTCCTCAGACTTCAACTCGCCCGCGCCCTCGTCCATCATCGCGGTGATGAAATTTGCGACGCCATCTTTGCCGGTCGGGTCTTGGCTATTGCCGCCAGAAAACGCGTAGCGCAGCGCCATCAGCGGCACGCCGTGTTCTTCAACCAGCCAAGCCTCGATCCCGCCCGGACTTTTGACCGTTTGTATTTTCATTGCGAACGCCGATTGAGCAAAACCAAATCCCATAAATAAAGCGGCCGTGACCGTGACTACGCGCTTGACGATTCCGGCCGCAACACGCCGGACCGGTGCGTTGACCGTCGCCACGGCGCAATCGCACGTGGCAGCAACAAAGGACTGTGCCATGGGCTTATCTCACCACGCTATTGGTTGTCGCCGGGGCTGTGGCGGGTGCTCCGCTGACAGGCGCTCCTCCCTCAGCTACGCCGCTCTTGTCTGGGACCAGATAACCCGTGACCGAGCGGCGGATGTCGATGTACTGCGCGGCGACTTTTTTGATATCCTCGAGCGTGACTTTCGAAATCGCAGCAGGCCAGTTTTCGACGTCAGCCACGGTGCGGCCAACGGCGAGATTCCAGCCGTAGCGCCGAGCCAGCGTCGCCTGATTGTCGCTCTCGTAAATATAGTCAGCGAGATACCCGCTTTTCGCGCGGTCGAGCTCGGCTTGGGTCACGCCCGACTTTGAAACGTCGGTCAAAACCTCATCGATCGCAGCTTCGACCTTCGCCAGCGGCACGCCATCGGCTGCTACCGCATACAAAGTTAGCGTCCCGCTATCGAGACCACCGCCTGAATAATCGCCGCCGACGTTCGACGCCAGCTTCTGATCCACGACGATTTTCTTGTACAGCCGACTGGTCGAGCCAGAGCCGGTGATCTTCATTAGCAGATCGAGCGCTTCAGCTTCGCCCGGTTTCGCCGTCTGATAACTCGGCACCAAATAATCGCGGCTGAGTGAGAAATTACCCGCGCGCGCATCCTTCAGCTCAAGACGACGCGGCACCAGTGACGGGGGATCTTGCGGGCGACGACGCTCGGTGATGACGTCCGGGTTCGCCGGCAACTTGCCATACGTCGCCTCGGCCATCGTCTTCACTTCATCGGGCGTCACATCGCCCGATACCACGAGGATGGCGTTGTTTGGCGCATAATACCGCTTGTAGAATGTCAGCGCATCATCGCGCGATAGCTTCGCGATCTCGTGATACCAACCGATGACCGGCACGCCATACGGGTGATTGAGATAAAGTGCAGCATCCATCTGCTCATTCAGCAACGACGACGGATTGTTCTCAACGCGTGAGCGACGCTCTTCCAAAATCACGTCGCGCTCGGTCAGCACTTCTTTTTCATCCAGCCGCAAATTGACCATGCGATCGGCTTCCATTTCCATCATGCGCGGCAGACGGTCTTTCGAAACGCGCTGGAAATACGCCGTCGCGTCGTGGCCGGTGAAGGCGTTGTCCTGGCCGCCGAGACGGCCAACGATTTTCGAGAATTCGCCGACTGCGATCTTGTCGGTCGACTTGAACATCAAGTGCTCAAGGAAATGCGCGATACCCGATGTGCCGCGCTGCTCGTCGGCAGCACCCACGCGATACCAAACCATATGCGTGATCACCGGTGCGCGCGCATCCGGGATGACCACCACTTGCATGCCATTGCCGAGTTTGAATTCGGTGGCGCGCGTGGCGGACGCGGCAGCGAAAGCTGCCGGATTGAGTGCAAGCATGGGCAAAACCATCACGGTTGAAAGTTGCAGTGCGGCCAACACAGTCGAGGCCGCCGTTGTAGCTCGGATCTTACGGTTCAGGCGCATCGCCATGCAGTCGACCTCGGGTCACGTCTTGGTTAATTCTGTCTCGGTCATCGACCCCGCCGCCTTCGTTGTCTGGCAATCGGCGGTCGTCGATCTTGGCTTTAGAATAGGTGCCGGGGTGGGAGCGGGGATAAGTTTTTTTCACCCAGCAATCGCAACGACCAACCCATCATCTTTGTCGGTCAGAGAGCCGGATTTGAGCCCCAGAAGTCAAATGACAAGCGGTTCATCTGACGCGATCACACGCGCAACAGGCGGTGCTCGACGCAGCCCGTTCGAGCGGCGGCCACACGGCGGCTAAAAACGGTAAATGAGGTGAGTGTGATGCGGTCGTTGCAGCGCTAAAAAAGCGCGACGGACCTATTCCGCGCTGTCGCCCTTGGTGAAATTCTTCACGGCCGAAAAGATCGACCCTCGACACGGCCCAAGCGGACCTTCGATCATGTCGATCGTTTCATCGCCCAGCGCCTTATTCGGGCTGTAGTTCTTGTCGCAGAAGGCCTGCTGTTGGCGCTGAAGCTCGTCCTTACTGACGTTGCGCTTAGCATCGTGATCGGTCACCTGCGCCAGCGCATCGGCTTCGGGCGGTGGCGAGGCACTGCCTGGCGCTGGCAACGATTCAAGGCCCGGTGGCACAACCAGCGGCGCGCGTTCGCGCATTTTTGGATCGCCTGAACGCACTGACCCGGTGTTGAGGCCAACCGCATCAAACACCTTGCCGTTCAGTTCAACGCCATCGATCCCGCACGCCGATACCGTTAGTGCCAACCCGCAAACTAGTCCGCAAGCCGCCCGGCGCAGTATCGTTTTCGAGCTCAAGATCAATGACATACCACTTCCCCCGCGCCTTAGACGCGACATCCCATCGGCCGCAAATAGGCCGACTTTACGGCACCATTACGACTCAGACTGAAACGAGTCATACAGAAGCCCGAACACGCCAGCAACGATCGCCATATCGGCGATGTTGAACACATACCAATAATAGCCAAAAGCGTGCAGCGAGAAGAAGTCAGCGACACCGCCAAGCGTGAGGCGATCAATCGCGTTTCCGATCGCGCCGCCAATGATCAAGGCGAGGCTCCAGGTCATGAGCCGCCCGGTCGCTGCCCGCGACAGCCACACCCACATCGCCAGACTGACGAGGGCCGCAAATGTCGCCAGCGCGATTTGCCCCGCCATGCTGTCGGTCGCGAACATCGAATAGCTGACGCCCGTATTCTTGACGAACACCAGATCGAAAAACGACGTGATCTCGACCCGCCCTTTTGAGCGAATGTCATAGACGTCGAGCATCCACCATTTGTGCGCCTGATCGATGATCGCGGTCGCAGCGATGACACTCAGCGCCAGCCCTGACCACCGGCCCCACAACCAGCCGTTTTGCGGCTGACGTGGTGTGTCGCTCACGCTCTCGCTCATCCGACCAAAGCCTTCGCCGCGTCGATCTCACTAACGGCTGCAGCGTCACGTGCTGACAGATCGGGATACGCCGGGTCGGACCCAACATCGGTCGTAATCCGCCACGACCGCGCGCACTTGGTGCCGGCCGCGCGCTTGACCACCACGCCGACGCCGGCCGTACCCGCCAGCGTGAACGCGCCGTCGGGGATCGCTGCGTCCGATATCGTAATCGCCGACGTGATGCAGACTTCCGCCATATCGACGCCGTCGAGCCCGGCCATCAGATCAGGATCGGTGACATAAACTTCGGGTGCGGCTTCGAGCGACGACCCGATGGTTTTGCTGGCGCGCGCCACTTCCAACGCGCCGGTCACGACCGAACGGACTTCGCGCACGCGCTCCCACTTAGCTTCAAGGTTTTCGTCACGCCATTGCCGTGGTAATTCAGGAAACAATTCGAGATGCACAGATGACGCCTGCTCTCCGTAACGACTCATCCAAACTTCTTCGCATGTGAATGAAAGAATTGGGGCCAACCAAAGCGTGGTCGCACGCAGAATGTCCTCCACCACCGTGAGAGACGCCAATCTCTTTTGAGAGCTTGGAGCCTCGCAGTACAGTGCGTCTTTGCGTAGGTCGAAGTAGAAGGCTGAAAGATCTGTATTCATGAATTGAGTAAGAATCGAAACGACGCGCCGATATTCGTATTTGCGGTAAGCCGCATGAACCTCAGTGCCGACTTCATGAAGCCGATGAAGCATCAACCTTTCTAATTCAGGCATGTCTTCAAGAGATCGCACTCGCTCTTGGCTATTAAAACTGTGAACATTGCCCAGCATCCAGCGCAACGTATTGCGTAGCTTGCGATAGGTTTCCGAAAACGTTTTAAGAATTTCTGGCCCGATCCGCAGATCGTCCGAATAGTCGGATGCCGCCACCCACAACCGCAAAATATCCGCGCCCGATTTCGCCATCACGTCTTGCGGCGCGACGACGTTGCCGAGCGACTTCGACATTTTCTGGCCCTTCTCGTCCAGAACGAAGCCGTGCGTCAGCACCACGTCGTAGGGCGCGTGACCGCGCGTGCCGCAACTTTCGATCAGCGACGAATGAAACCATCCGCGATGCTGATCGGAGCCTTCGAGATACATGACGCGATCTTGACCCTTCGGCTTGCGCGCGAGGCCTTTGTAATCGGGAAATGTCTCTGGGTCTTCGAGCGTGAAGGCGTGCGTTGAACCTGAATCGAACCAGACATCGAGCACGTCTTTGACCTGCTGCCATTTGTCGAGATCGGCGTCTGGCACCAAGCCACCGAGAAAGCGCTGCTTGGCGTTGTCTTCAAACCAAACGTCCGCGCCGTGCTCATCGAACGCTGCTTCAATGCGCTGGATCAGCTCATGGGACTTATCAAACGTCGGACCTGGAATGACCTGCTCGGTTTCGACATGGCGAAACACTGTGATCGGCACGCCCCACGCGCGCTGACGCGACACCACCCAATCGGGCTTGGCTTCGATCATGCCGGTGATGCGGTTCTGCCCCGACTTCGGCACCCATTGCGTGCGCTTGATCTCATCGAGCGAAATTTGACGCAGCGTCCGCGCATTACCTCGATGCTCCGCGCTTGGCGGCGTTTTAGTTGCGCTTGGCGACTCTCCTTCGGACAGCCGGCCGCCAAGCGCGAGGGGAACATCCATTGCGATGAACCACTGCGGCGTGTTGCGGAAGATGACCGGCTTCTTCGAGCGCCACGAATGCGGATACTGATGCTTCAAGCGGCCGCGCGCGATGATGTTGCCAGCGTCGGCCAACGCTTTGATCACCGCGTCGTTGGCATCACCTTTGTCGCCGTTTTCTTTCAGAACGCGC
>JANMII010000003.1:0-1666 GCA_031375665.1 Hyphomicrobium sp. | reverse complement strand
ACGATGTCGCCGGTGTCGTGCCAGCCGTCTTTCGGGGGCTCCAGCACGCCTGGATTTTCGGTCCGATAGTATCCGAGCATCACATTGGGACCGCGGACAAATAGGCGCCCGCCCTCGTCAATGCCCGGCACTGGCTCAAGGCGGGCTTCCATGAGGGGCGATAGCCGTCCGACTGTGCCGGCCTTGTTGGCCAGAGGCGTGTTAATCGCAAGCACCGGTGCTGTTTCCGTCACGCCGTAGCCTTCGAGAATGCGAACGCCGAAGCGATCCATGAACAATTGGCGTGTGCGGTCCTTCACGGCCTCAGCACCAGCCAGCACCAACCGCACGCGAGCAAAATCATACGGGTGGGCAGCCCGCGCGTATCCAGCCAAAAACGTGTCGGTGCCAAACAGGATCGTGGCGTTGGAGCCGTACACAAGCTCAGGGATGATGCGATAGTGCAGCGGTGTCGGGTACAAAAAGACCGGAATTCCGCCGACCACCGGCATGAGCAAGCCAGCCGTCAGTCCGAACGAGTGAAACACCGGCAGCGCATTGAAGACTTTGTCGGCGCCATTGCACGACACGCGGGTCAGGCTTTGCGCGCAGTTGGCCAATAGATTTCGATGCGATAGCACAACGCCTTTTGGAGTGCCTTCCGAGCCGGACGTGAACAGCACCGCTGCTGGGCTATCGGGATCGCACGGCACTTGCGCGCGCCCACCCGCGACAATCGCTTTGATTTTGTCGGTCAGCGAGATCGTCGATTTGACGTCCTCAAGATAGACGATGTCGACATGCTCGGCCAACGCCGCGATCAAGGCTTCGAGGTGCGCTTTTTCGATAAAGGTTCGCGACGTCAAAACAACGCGAACCTGGGCTGCTTTGCAGGCAGCGACGACGTTGGCTGGACCAGCCGTAAAGTTGAGCATCGCGGCAACGCGGCCGATCGATTGCAATGCGAAAAAGGTTACCGCAACGGCTGCGGAATTCGGCAGCAATACGCCGACATTCGCGCGTTCTGGTGCAAGCCCTGCGAGTTTTGCGCCAAGCGCTTGCGCGCCGATGATCATTCTTTTGTAGCTGAGCTTAGTGCCAAGCGGATCTTCAATCACTGGTCGGCCTGTGTCGCGCGTTTGCTTCGCCAGCACGAGCGCCTCGAACAACGATTGATCGAGCGGGGTCGTCAGCACGGCTGTGTCAGTCATAACGTCTTGTAAGGCGCTGCCCGCCGCTTGGCGGCGCGCGCGGCCCCTCAGGCTTGCGTCGACCTTGAGCTTGGTTGGCGGCAGGATCGTCACGATGGTTTTGGGAAACCAAACTTTTTTGGTCTGCTGCGCGCTGAGGTAGCCGAAGCGCGAGCGCTCCAACCCGTCAATGCGCACCGGGATGATGTCAGCATCCGCCTTGTCCGCGATCATCGCCGTGCCATCGTAGACTTTCATCAATCCGCCCGTGACCGTCAGTCGTCCCTCTGGAAAGATCACCAGAGACGCGCCGTCTTTGACCGTTTGGATGAGGCTTCGCATCCCCAAAGGCCGTGTTGGATCAATCGGAAACGCTTTGGCCAGTTTCAAAAACGGTTTGACCCACCACGTGGTCGCCATGGCGGTATCGATGGCGTAGGTCGAGTGAGACGGCAGCAGCGAATGCATCAAGGCTGCATCAAGCAAGCTGACGTGGT
>JANMII010000334.1:0-14932 GCA_031375665.1 Hyphomicrobium sp. | reverse complement strand
ATCTGCAAACAAGATTGGCGGAGTTCGCCGCAACGACCTTGGGGGTCCTTTGTCAAAGGTAGCGCAGAATTGGATCGTCGAGACCGAGTGGCTCGCCAATCACTTGTCCTCGCCTGATCTGGTCGTTCTCGATGGCAGCTGGCACTTGCCAACCGAAAAGCGCGACGCCAAGGCTGAGTATCTAGAAGGTCATATTCCGGGCGCGCTATTTTTCGACATCGACGAGTTCTCAGACGAAAAATCACCACTGCCCCACATGCTGCCGTCGACTGTAAAATTCGCGTCGCGCATGAAAAAAATGGGTATTGGCGATGGTGTGCGCATCGTCGTCTACGACACCAGCGGCATCTTTTCGGCCGCCCGCGTGTGGTGGACCTTCCGCGCCATGGGACACCGCGATGTCGCCGTGCTCAACGGCGGCCTGCGGAAATGGAAGGCCGAGGAGCGCGCGTTGGAAGATGGGCAGCCCGTACGGCGATCCGAACGCCACTACACACCTTTGCAGAACACCGAGATCATTCGTGACCTCGCCGAAATGCAGGCGCTGGTCAAAAAATCGGGCGCGCAAATAGTCGATGCGCGACCGGCTGGCCGATTTGAAGGCCGTGACGCGGAGCCGCGTCCGGGCCTGCGGGCGGGCCATATTCCAGGTTCCAAGAACGTCCCCTCGCAGACGCTCTTGAATGCCGATGGCACTCTCAAAACTGCGCCAGAGTTGCGCGCGTTATTCGAAACGGTCGGCATCAATCCGACCAAGCCGGTCGTCACCACGTGCGGATCGGGCGTGACGGCATCAATGCTCGCTTTGGCACTTGCCGTGGTTGGGCAGAGCAACGCCGCCGTCTACGATGGCAGCTGGGCCGAATGGGGCCAGGACAATGGCTTACCCATCGAAACCGGTCCCGCGACCTGAGAGCTAGCTTTCGACCGACCGTCTTCAGCTAAATATTTTCTGGGAAATACTGATAGATCCAGGTCTCTGTCAGCGCTTTATCACCCATGCGCAAAAATGCCCGCAGATCGATCGGCTCCTTTCCCGTTGCTTGGATGTCGAAAAACGCCCGCCAGCGTTGGCTTTGGTCGACAACCGGGTGGTTATACGAATTCGACACCTCGCCGCGGGTTGCCGTCACGACGACCTCAACTCCGTCGTTGCGGCCAAGGCCCGAGAAGACTTTGCCTTGGAAATCAATGACAAACTTGCGCACGCCGTCTGGCCGTTTGTGGCCAGGTCGTCCGCCAAGTCCAGACCACGTTCCGGTTGCTCGACCAACAGCATCTGGAAATGGAATATCGTCCAGCCACGACAGTCGATAGCGCCAAGCGCGCTCACTGCCCGCTGTTAAAGGCTCTTTCGGCGCCCAATAGGCGACGATGTTGTCGAAGGTCTCATCGTTGGTCGGAATCTCGACCAGATGTACCGCGCCCTCACCCCAGGCATCACGCGGCTCCACCCAAACCGACGCACGACGCTCGTAAAACACGCCATCGTCCAGGTAGTGGACAAAATCGCGATCCCGCTGCATCAGGCCAAAGCCTTTGACATCGCGATCGATGAACGTGCTTGTCATGACGCGCGGCGGGTTGACGATCGGCCGCCAGATGCGTTCGCCGGTTCCGGTTAAAATCGCGAGACCATCGCTATCGTGGATTTCCGGTCGCCAATCAGCGGATTGCTGACGGCTGGCCTCGCCATACCAGAACATGCTCGAAAATGGCGCGATGCCGAGCCGTTCGACATCCTTGCGGGCGTAAATCTGGGCGTCGATATCCATCACGATGCGATGGACATCACGACTGTCGGTCAACCGTTCCGTGACCATGCGATAAGCCCCCGTCACACTGGGGCTGTCGAGCAAACCATAAATGACGATTTGTTGGGGAGCGCCGGCTTCGACCTTCGGCTCTTCAAGCCAATAGTGACTGAAGCGGGGAAATTCTTCCGGCTGCGGCATGGCCGTGTCTATTGCCAAGCCGCGCGCCGACAAGCCGTATTGGTTGAAAGGGCCTGACGTGCGGAAGTACGAGGCGCCCATCGCCGCAAACCAATCGGTTTTCAAATCCGGCGCCATGATGCGAAAGCCGCCGAACCCGACGCCATTTGGCAGCTTGCGCGCCGGATGATCAGCGGGCGTTTCAAACAGGCTGTCGCTGTAGATGACCTGGCGCGCCTTGCCGCCCTCCACAATATGGAACTGCACCGGTTCAGTTGCGTATTTGCCGAGATGAAATAGCTGGATCGGCATCGCGCCCGACGGCTCAAGTTTAAGGCTCTTGTCAGGGCGATAACGGATCTTCTGATACTGGTCGTAGTCGATCGCATCGAGGATTTCTGGCGCGGGCACCACCGGTTTTTGGAAAGCTTTAGCGGCCAGTGCTTTGGCGCGGGCTTGCAGCGTGTCGAACGAAAACGCTTCTGCAGCGCCCAGTTCAGAACCGCTCAGGCCCGCCGCGGCCGCAGCGTGAACCGGCGCACCCGTTAAGCCGGCGAGCAAAGCGAAGCTTCCGGAGTATTGCAACACTGTGCGTCGATCGATCGAAGTAGCCATCAGTTCCAAACCATTGGGCAGGCAAAGCTTCAGCTGCCAAGGCCACCGTGCTAGCGCACTTGCAGCTCACGTTCCAGATTTGACGACGCTGCAGCGACGCGGTTGTGCATGGTGCAGCGATCGCGACGCACTTGAAACAATTCGCGCTGCCAGCAAGCCATCGCTTCCTGTAACTGCGCCGTAGTGAGCATGTTCATTTCCTCAATCGACCAGCACCACGGATCTTTGAACCCATCATGTCGTCATCGCCTCAAATGCCGATCCCAAGTCATTACAATGACTTATCTGGAAGTCTCGCTGAAGCTTGGCGGCTCTTGACGCGGGGTGCCGCCGATCGCAAATCGCCGATGCATACGCCAGCCGTCGCGACCATCGGTGTCGATGGCCGACCACGGGTGCGAACCGTTGTGCTGCGCCACGCCGACCCATCGGCGCGCACGCTGCGCTTCCACACCGACGTCCGCGCCACGAAGGTCTCGGAGTTCGCCGCCAACCCGTCCGTGCAAATCATGACCTACGACGCGGGCAATAAAATCCAACTCCGCTTGTTGGGTCGCGCGACCGCCCATCATGGCGATGACGTTGCCCATGCCGCGTGGGACCGCTCACAACTCCAAAGTCAGCAGTGCTATCGCCAGCAGGCGTCACCCGGGACGACAGCCGATGATCCGCTGACCGCTTTGGTGCCGATGGCTGCCGACGGCCAGCAGAATTTCGTCGCCGTGGTCGTCACGATCGACGAACTGGAATGGTTGTATCTCGCGCACAGTGGGCATCGGCGCGCACGGTTTCGTTGGGTGGACGGACAGCTTACATCGTCGTGGCTCGCGCCGTAGCATTACTCGCCATTTGCGGCTTGAAGCCCAACGACCACTAGGCTGCGTAGCCCAGCGCGCGCAGTACGGTCGGGATTTTTTCTTTGAGTTGGAAAAAACCTTTGCTGGCGTGCGGCCAAAACGCTGTATCCCACTCGCGACGGATGTGATGCACAGCCCGGCCTGAACGGCGCTGCCCATCGAGCAACGGTTGCACCAGCGACCGCGTCCAACCCGTTGTCATGTTGCTGGTTACGATCGGTTGACCGTTGCCAACGTCAGCCAAAGCCTTGGCGGCATCTTTGGATGTTGCATCGATCCGCTGAACAGCAACGTCAAAGTGGACAGCGGCGCGCTCAGCGGCATCCGCCAAGGCCGCCGACTTGAACGCCAGGACGTTCGGCGAATAGCGGGCGTCTGGATGGCAGCCTTCCAATACAACGACCGACGCGATTTCAGCGCGGCCCAACGACCACGTTTCTGGCAGCATATCGTCATCGGTCAACACCAGAACGGCTGGTCCCGCTGGGCCGTCTTCGGCTGGCCTGATCCCGCTGGCTCGCTCCAACGCAGAGGCGTCAACCAGCGGAGGCGCGTCGGTTGCCAGACCGGTCGGCCGACCAAATCGACCCTTCGTATAGTCGGCGATATTGTCGGCGCGGGCGAGATAGGTCTTGCCCTGGGTCTGCAAACCACCCACCCAGCGCCACGACAGGGTGTTGCACGCTGCATCCCCATCCAACAAATGGCGCATGAAGAAATCGGCACCAAGCTGCCACGGCAATTTCAGGGTGTAAATCCAGATGCTGGCAAACCACATGCGAGCGTGGTTGTGCAGGTAGCCAGTGTCGACCAGTTCGGCAGCCCACGCATCAAAGCACGCAATCCCGGTGGCACCTGTTTCAGCCCGCAGAAGCCGACGCGCGAGCGTTGGGTCAGAATGATCACCGGCCAGCAGCGCGTTCGTTTCCTCAACCGTGCGATGCCAGACCTGCGGCCGCTGCTCCAACCAGCCTTTCCAGTAGGTCCGCCAACACACTTCCTGGATGAATTTTTCGCTGTCTCGCAAACTGTGCTGGCCAAGAACAGCCTCAACGACTTCCGCTTCGGTGATCAGTCGATGCCGGATGTATGGCGACAGGACCGAGACGTTGCGGCGGTCGCCGGGACCAAGGTCATAGTTGCGCTGGCGCGCGTAAACCTGGCCGGCTGAGAGAACAAACGTCGCGAGGCGCGCGGCCGCTTCACTGCGCGTCGCTGGCCACTGCGTTGCGGGCGGTTGCATCATCGCGACTTCACTGTGGCACGACGGCAGGTGAGGCAGCGCTTTCGGCCAAGACCTTTTCGACCCACCCCGTCACTTCATCCGATGTCGGCGTTGTCTGCGTCGAAAACGATCGCGCCAAGCGGCCATCGCGCCCGATCAAATACTTATGAAAGTTCCACTTCGGTTGCCCACCCGACCCGGCTGATGCCGTCGCCCATTGATAGAACGGATGCGCGTTGGGCCCAACGACGGACTGTTTGGTCGTCAGCGGAAACGTCACGCCAAACGCGCCTTGGCAAAACTTTTTGATCTCGCCTTCGGCCTGCGGTTCTTGCTCACCAAAGTCGTTCGATGGCACCCCAACCACAACAAGTCCCGCCGCCTCGTACTTGGACCACAATTGCTGCAAGCCTTCGTATTGACGCGTATAGCCGCAAAGCGATGCTGTGTTCACGACGAGGAGCGCTTTGCCACGATAATCCGCGAGTTTTAGCGGCGTGCCATCGATCGACTGAAATTCGAAGTCATAGGCAGACCCCATGCTTGCCCCGGCGGGACCGCTGCTCGGAGCCGCCATCAAGACGGCGCCAAGGCCAATTGCCGTCGCCAGAAGTTTCCGCATGCCTTGCCATCCACCGGGTTTGATTTGATGTTTGTTCAACTGCCGCAAATTCGAATTGGATCATTGCGCTCCGACGGACCGCGCCACCGCGCGATGACAGCACCCCAAGTCAAAGGAGCCGTGCAAGCGGCTGCAATCGTTCGGCGTGTTCCGCCTGGAACAGCGCACCGCAGCGCATCCGATTTAAGGTCGGTCACACAGACCAGAGATTTTGCCGGGTCACCCGGCAACCCCTACCCGATCTCAACCCTCAACGGAGAATGCCACCATGGCCACACTCAACAAAATGCTCACTCTCGCAGCAGCCTTGGCTGCGGCATCGGCTGTCATCACGGCGCCAGCAAATGCCGGCAACGGCAAGGATGTATTTGTCCAAGATTATAAGTTTAAGAAGCCGTTGCATGGCTATTCAGGCCACGCTGGAAATTATTATTGCGACTATCAACGCATTCCTGAGCGCCGCTGTGTCGTTGTTGGCGGCGTCGACAAGTGCAAAATCGTCGGCTGGACGCTTCGCGAAATGTGCCACTAACAGCTAACAAGCTTAAGTGAGAACCGTGTGCGTTCGCCAGTCGGGCTCCAAGTCACACGACCCACCCACTCTCGCCCCACAAGTTCGACCTCCACCGGCTCTCGCCCAGCCCCAACTTTGTTTTAGAATGCAGCTCAAACGGCCTCGGATGGTTCTGGGGCCGTTTTTTACTGGGACGGCGTTGATCGCTGACCGCCAGTCACAAACCAAACACACCTCCGCTGCCGCCTTCACGACATTTCGAACCTGTTCCCGCCGGGACAGCGATTTTGCCTTATGGTCGCTAGGGATGTTGACGTTGACGCCCGGAACGCATCGCGCCGGTTAGCTCTGATCTTGATGGAGAAAACGCTATGAGCATTTCACCGCCGCTGACGGCAACCACGCCACGTCTTGCATCGTCGCTGCGTCGAACACCGCGTCGGGGGGTAGGCCTCACATGCGCCGCAACGTGCGCTTTTGGCGCGATGGTCGCGGTTGCCGCGCTATCATGGCCGAACGAAGTTGCAGCTCAAACCGCCACACAGCCCACCGTCGCCAAGATCGATTGGTTGGCGGCAGCACCCGGACGCATTGAACCGCGCACCGGCCAAGTCCGCATTGGCGCGCAATTGCTAGGCCGAATTGCCGAGGTCGCCGTTAAATTAAACGACGTCGTTGAGGAAGGCGAGTTGTTGATCCGCCTTGACGATGACGAGGCGCGGGCGCGCTTACAGGCCGCTGAAACCGAGGCAGCATCGCGCAAGCGCGAACGCGATGCTCAATCGGGAGATGCTGGCCGAGCCGATTTGCGCAAGGCTGAAGACAACGTGTTTGCAGCCGAACGCGGCGTCACCAACGCGCGTTTCGAACTCGAGTACGAATTGTCGGCAAAGCGAACCGGCTCTGGCAGTGATGATCGTGTCAAATCTGCGCGTAACCGGGTCAAAGTTGCCAAAGCAAAACTGCAAACTGAGCGCGGCGCTTACGCCACCGCTCAGTCTAAAAATGATGTGCCAGCGCCGAGCCGCCTTGAATCCGCACTGCAAGCATCGCGTTCCGACGTCGCTGTCGCCGAAGCTCTGCTTGAAAAAACCCGCATCCGCGCGCCGTTTGCTGGCACAGTGTTGCAACTTCCAGCCAAGGCCGGAGAAATGGTCGCGCCATCGCCTGAGCAAGGGCTGGTCGTGATGGGCGATATGTCCGTCGTGCGTCTGAAAGCCGAAGTCGACGAGCACGACGTTGCGAAAATAAAAGTCGGCGGCAAGGTCAGCGTCAAATCAAACGCCTACCCCGATCGCGAATTCACCGGCACTGTGACCGAACTTGCTCCGACATTAGCTGCGCCAAAGTTCGCACTTCGTGGAGCCCGCCGCCCAACCGATGTTGAGGTTTTGGAAGTCACCATTGACCTCGATGGCACTGTTCCGCTGATGCCCGGCATGCGCGCCGACGCGTTCTTTAAGTGAGTGCGCATTTCAAGAATATCAGAGTGGCAAGGCGCGCGCTGCCCCCACCAAATCTCTCGATCAGCCTACTCTGTAATCCACTCCGAGCATTTAACCGGTGTGTCAGCCCCCCATGGCGCGATTGGCACGGATGATGTCGAGTTCTCTGGACTGCCTTCGATCAATTTGTCGGTGTAGACGAGGTAGACCAACATATTGCGCTTCGGGTCGCAGCCACGCACGATTTGCATCCGCTTGAAGAAAAACGACCGCCGCTGACTGAACATCTCTTCGCCCTGTTCAAGTTTTCGCTTGAACTTGATCGGCCCGTATTGACGACACGACAGCGACGCTTGCGACAGCTCTTCGGCTAGGCCAAGCCAGCCCTTCCAGCCGCCAACTTCAGGAACACTGAAGTGGCACGCGATACCATCGACCTCCGGATCATCGATGCCGTACGTGCCGATTTTGCTATCGGGCGACAAGAATTTCCAGACCGTCGTTTTTTTGTAGATGAGATCCGGGTTCTCGGCAGCCACCGGCAGCGCTAGTGCCAACATCGCCCCGATCAACCCAAGCGCAAAACCAAAATGTTGTCGGCTTCGAAACGATAGACGCATGAAAGATTCCTCATTCGACAGGTCCAGCACCCTTGTTGACGCCGATCACCGCATGAGGTGGTTGCGTCTTGGCCAATCGTCAACATCGCGTTTGGGTGTGGCCGTCAACGCGACAACACCGCGCCTGTTCCCATAGCATAGCTCGCGCCATCGCGGCGATCAGCCTGTGCCGATCGGAACAGCGTTAGCCATGTCGTTTCTCCATGCTGCGAAACACGAACGCGCACGTCGTGCGCATTTCGCAACTGAAAGGAGAGCCCCATGTACGGTGAAATCACCAAGTTTCGGTCCGATCTCGGCATCGGCGTCATCAAGGCGGAAGACGGCCGAAAATATCGGTTCGAACAATCCGCCATTCGAAATCGCGACGGCAATGTCGAAGGCGTGCAGGTCTATTTCGATACTGGCCTAGCCAAAGCCCGCGATGTCATCGTGTTGGCTGGCTCGCCGTGGGTCGCCTTCGGCGGCGTTCGTCAGTGACCGTGATCGCACACACCAGGAGATCACCGTCATGACAATCAAAGCCACTGCTCCGACCGTCAACGTCTACGACGTCGTCACCGTCGATCCTGCCGATCTGATGCGGCCGATGCGTCACCTCATCGACGATGGTCGAGGGTTAGCGCTGTTGCGTGGATTATCGGCTTGTGACCTGCGCGACCTTGATGGCGTCATCTGGCAACAATTCGCCGATCAACCCGACCTCCGGCTCGCGATCGCGCTTCGCTTTCGCGCATTGGTCGCTGTGTTTGCGGCGAAACGGCTCAAAGCTTTGCTGTTGGACCGCGGCTTCAAGTCAACTGCAGTTGCGATCGACTTAGCGAGCACGCAGCGGCTCAACACACGCTTCGGCTTCAAATCGCACGTCTTCGCCATCGCGCTCGATGCAGCACCATTCGCCGCTGAACAGCTGCTGGCTTTGCGCTCACCACAACAGATCGCGGCATAGAGCAACATCGCCATGCGTGTTCCTGCCGGAACTGCGCTCGGTCAGTATTCGGCTCACATTTAGCTCCATCAGACGATGATTTGATGCCGGGGATGACATGACCACTTCAAGCAAATCGAACACGACGAGCGCGCCATTTGATGCAAGCTTTGTGATCCCTGGCGGCAAAGTGGGAATTCTTTTGCTGCATCGGCTGTGCGGCACGCCGGTTGAAATGCGCTTCGTCGCAAATGCGTTGGCCAAGCAGGGTTACACGGTGTCGTGCCCGCAACTGGCTGGCCATTGCGGCTCAGATGCCGACATGAAAGCGTCGTCGTGGTCGGACTGGTACGCCAGCGCCGAACAGGCCTTGCTCGATATGCGCCAACACTGTGATGTCGTCATTGCTGGTGGATTATCGACCGGCGCCGTACTCGCCGTCATGCTGGCGGCCAAGCACCCAAATCAGGTCCAGGCGACGGCGTTATTGGCGCCGACGTTGTGGCTCAATGGCTGGATGATCCCTTGGTACGCGCGCCTGTTTCGGCTGGTCGGACAAAAATGCGTTGCCAACTTGTTTTCGTTTCCGCACCACGAGCCGTACGGCATCAAAGACAACCGCATCAGAGATTTCATTCAGCGCGCACGCCAATCACGCGGCGCGGCTGAAACTGGCCAGCCCTGCACACCCGGTGGCGCAGTGTTCGAACACCGTCGATTGGTCAAAGCGATGTGCAGACTGCTGCCAACCGTGCGCCAACCATCGTTGATCGTGCATCCCCTTGAAGACGACTACGCAGCGCTGAATAACGCCACGTACTTGCGTGACGGTTTGGCAGGGTCAGTCGAACTGTTGGTGCTGGACGATTGCTATCACATCGTGACGGTCGATCGGCAGCGCCACCTCGTCGTTGACGCCATCGTGAAATTCGCAGCGCAACTGACGGCCGCAAGCCATACGGATGCCATCGCGCCATCACTTGGCTACCAAAGCCGAGCCGCGTAGAAGTCGCGACGCCATCTATATTTTTGAAAAACAACAATTTTTTACGACTTTATCGGGTGTTCCGGCTGGAACAGCGCCAGCTCGCGGCATACGGCATTGTCTGGTCGTTGCCGGACAGCACCGGCTCCAACAACACCGGCTCCAACCACGCCGCCCCAAGGAGGCTCCAATGACCAAGCTCGCAACCGCCCTCGCCGCAGCACTGATCGCTGGCACGGCAATGACCAGCACCGCTCAGGCCGGCTTCCGCGTTGGCTTCGGCCTTCCCCTTGGCGCTTTCGTCGCGCACTCGCTGATGAGCGAAGCCAACCGCCAATCGCAGTACGATCGTCGCCCCGCGCGTCACAGCTACGCCAAACCGGCTTACTCCAAGAAAGCCGCGAAGCCAGTCGTCGCGCAAAGCCGACCAGCGAAACCAAAAATCGAGAAAGTCGCGAAGGTCGAGAAAGTCCACAAAATCGAGAAAAAGCGCGTGATCGTTGCGGCATCCCCTGCGCCACGGGTTGACACGTTGGTCAAGGCTGCTCCCGTTGCGACTGCTGCTGTTGCCACGCCTGCCGCCGATAAGCCGGTGATTTCGCCAGCAACGTCGGAACTGGTTGAACTGAAAGCCATCGAAGCAACCGCGCTGCAGGCTCAAACCATCGCGCCTCCTGCCGTAACGATCGCCGAAACAACGACAGCCGAAAACACGGTCACCATTTCAAATACGGTTAAGCCGGTTTGCCGCCGGTACTCGGCCGCCATCGCTGCCATGATCGAAGTTCCATGCGAATGAGTGGCAATCGTAACGAAACAGATTGATGTTGCACGCTTCCCCGGCTCGTGTCCGCTAAAGTGCCGGGGAAAATAGTCAGACGGCCAGCCGATCAGCACACTTAGACCACGGCCCAATCACGGGGCGCCTCAAGGATGGGACAGGTCATGGATCTTGCACTCGACACATCAAGCGGCGGTGCCGCCATTGCAAACCGCGATGCCCCGCTGGCCCAATCGACAGCTGACGTCGGAGCGCCGATTAAAATCCGGCCAGCCTCGCGCCCGCGCGCTCCACGCCGCATCCCGATGGTCGCCAAGCTTGCCTATCGCAACTTGTTTCATGACCGATTGAGTTTCGTCGTCACCATCGTCGGCATCGTGTTCTCGGTCGTGCTGGTCGCTATTCAAACCGGCATCTACCTTGGCTCGGAAAAGAAAATCGCAGCCATCTTGGACGCAGCACCGGCTGATTTATGGATCGTGCCGCTCGGCACCAAAAGTTTCGACGACCCACAACCGCTATCGGGTCGCGAGCGCCACATGACGCTTTCCGTACCCGGCGTGGCCAACGTTGAAGATATGGTCGTGTCGTTCGCCCGCTGGCGCAAACCGGCCGGCGGCACCAACACCGTGTTGTTAATCGGGTCAGAGGCCGTCAGTGACAAACCGTTGCCGTGGAACGTGACCGACGGCAGTCGCGACGCGTTGAACGCCCCAACCACCGTTGCGATCGACAAGAGCTATTTCGCCGATCTTGGCATCACGGCTCTCAATGACCAAGCCGAGATCAACGGCGTGAATGTCGAAGTGGCAGCCATCACCCGCAAGATCCGCTCCTTCACGACGCTGCCGTTCGTTTTCACCAACATCGAAGAAGCGCGCCGCTTGACCGGCACAGGCCAGAACCAAGCAACCTACGAGCGGGTGTTACTCGCTGACGGTGCCGACCGCGACATCGTGCGGGCTGAAATCGAGCGCCGCTTACCCGATACGGAAGTCTTGACGCAGACCGAATTCGTCAAACGCAGCCAGGCCTATTGGTTATTTCAAACAGGTGCGGGCGCAGCCTTGATTGCGGGCGCCGTGCTCGGGCTGATCGTCGGCATCGTGATCGTCGCGCAGACGCTGTATTCGAGCACGAAGGATCACATCAACGAGTTTGCGACGCTGCGCGCTCTCGGCGCTGGCGCTGGCTACATCGTTAAAGTGATTTTGATGCAGGCGGTCTTGTCGGGGCTGATCGGTTACCTGCTCGGCCTTGTTCTTAGCCTCGGCGTTATTGCCGCAGCGGAGGACACCAAACTCACCGTCGTGATGACGCCGCAGCTTGCCGCCACCCTCTTCGCCATCACCATCGGCATGTGCATATTCGCCGCCTTCAGTGCGATTTTCAAAGTGGTCCGGATCGATCCGGCCGTAGTCTTAAGCCGCTAAAGCACCAGCAGGAAAAGATCATGACGAGCGCAGAACATGTTTCGGCACAGAGCCCATCGACTGGCCCCGAGATTGGCCCAGCCAACAGCAAGGTCATTTTAGAGGCGAGCGGTATCGTGAAGGTGCTCGGCTCGGCACCGACGCAGGTCAAAGTTCTCAAGACCATCGATCTGCAGCTGCACACCGGCGAGCTGACGTTGCTAATGGGGCCTTCGGGTTCGGGCAAGACGACGCTGCTGTCGATCCTCGGCTGCATTCTGTCGCCGACAGAAGGCCAGTTGTCGGTCGCCGGTCATGCAACCGCGAACTTGAACGCTGAGGGGCTTGCCAAATTGCGCCGCAAGCATGTTGGTTTTATTTTCCAAGGCTACAACTTGGTGCCGACCTTAACCGCTGTTGAAAACGTCATGCTGGCGCTCGACTTGCGCGAACAGAACGGACCCGACGCTTACGATAATGCCGCTGAAGCCCTGGAGGCGGTCGGCCTCGGCCACCGTATCAACGCCAGCCCGTCGAAAATGTCGGGCGGCGAAAAACAGCGCGTTGCAATCGCCCGCGCACTGGCGGGATCGCCGTCAGTTATCCTGGCCGATGAACCAACCGCAGCGCTGGATGCCGAAAACGGTCTTGCAGTCATGGATTTGCTATCGCGCGTGGCGCAGGACACCAATCGCGCCGTGCTGGCTGTCACCCACGATCATCGCACACTCAAATTCGCCGACCGCATCATTCGGATCGACGATGGCCGGATCGCCGGCTCGGATCGGCCCAAACTTGCGGGTGCCGCGGCGATCGAGATCGGCGCCCGTTGATTGCCAAGCCTAGTCGGCGCGAATGATTAAAACCAACTGAAACACAATAGATTTCGCAGGCGCATCTGATTTCATTTGGACACCCTCGGTGCCAGATCTACAGGGGGCACTTGGCCATCTGGACCGCCAGGGCCTTTTGTGTAGGATGCGCCACGCTTTCTCGCACCCCTGCGCAAATCGACCAAGGAACGAGGCCTGATGACGGTTTCAGAGGCAAACACCGCCGTGCCGACCGGAAATTTGATGGCCGGCAAGCGCGGGTTGATCATGGGGGTTGCCAACAACCGATCAATCGCTTGGGGCATCGCGAAAGCAGCCGCTGCCCAGGGAGCAGAAATTGCGCTGACCTATCAGGGCGACGCTTTGAAAAAGCGCGTCGAGCCGCTCGCCGCCGAGCTTGGCTCAAATCTGGTTTTGCCGTGCGACGTCACGGATCCAGCGTCAATGGATGCCGTGTTCGCGGCGTTGTCGGCGTCCTGGGGGCGGCTCGACTTCATGGTTCACGCCATCGCCTTCGCCGACAAGAACGAACTCGACGGCCGTTACGTCGACACCAGCGAAAAGAACTTCACGCAGAGCCTGCTAATTTCTTGTTATTCGTTCACAGCGCTAGCCCAGCGTGCCGAAAAGCTGATGACCAACGGCGGATCGATGCTGACGCTGACCTATTACGGCGCTGAAAAAGTCATGCCGCACTACAACGTCATGGGCGTTGCCAAAGCAGCACTCGAAGCCAGCGTTCGATATTTGGCATCCGACCTTGGCCGCAATAACATCCGCGTCAACGCAATTTCAGCTGGACCGATCAAGACACTGGCCGCATCAGGCATTTCCGACTTTCGCTACATTTTGAAGTGGAACGAATACAATTCGCCGTTGCGCCGCACGGTTACGATCGAGGATGTCGGGGCGTCGGGTTTGTATTTGCTGTCGGACTTGTCACGCGGCGTCACCGGCGAGATCCACCACGTCGACAGCGGCTATCACGTCCAAGGCATGAAAAATGAAGACGCACCTGACATCTCGGTGGTCAAATCCGATCCGATTTGAGTTGAGTTGATTTGAGGCAGTGTGGCGATCCTGCGACCCGGCATTACGCTGTACTTCATTCGCCACGGCGAGACCGATTGGAACCGTGAAGCCCGCTATCAGGGCCAGCGCGACATTCCACTGAACGAAACCGGGCGGGCGCAGGCGCTTGCCAACGGACAAAATCTCAAAGCCCATTTAGATCGCGTCGGTTCGGCGGAATTCGTCTCAAGCACACTATCTCGCGCGGTGGAGACGATGAAGATCGTGCGAACACAAGTGGGTTTGGCGAGCGATGATTTTCGCCAGGATCCGCGCCTGATTGAATTGCATTACGGCCATTGGGAAGGCGTGCTGGCGGCAGACTTGCCAACCATCGACCCGGAAGGCTGGCGCGCGAAGGCTGACAATCCTTTCGGGTGGCGGCCACGCGGCGGCGAAAGTTACAGCGATTTGCAAAGTCGGGTGTCGCAGTGGCTTGCCTCACTTGAGCGCGACACCGTTGCTGTTTCGCACGGCGGCGTTAGTCGCGTTGCGCGCGGCGCCGTGCTTGGGCTGCCGGTTTCTGAGGTACCGTTCCTGCCCGTGCCGCAAGATAAAATCATGCTGCTGTCGGCTGCGGGCATGAGCTGGATTTAGCGCGCCACCTTGCCCGGATTTTGTGACGTCGCACCCATCGCCCGCAACGCCAAAGCTAAAATGAGACGGGGCAATCCGTACTGAGCAACCCGTACCGGGCCAAACCGAAGTGGGCCCAATACGCAGCGCATGCAGGTGCGAATGATCATCGACGGCAGCACATCGTTGGAAATTGGGCAAAGAAAAGAGCCGGAGAGGCGGCTCTCCGGCTCTTACTCACACCCATATCAGGTGCGGATCGTAGGGCTTCTCGACCGCGAGTTGCTCAGACTCGTTGTAGAGCCGCCTCTTTGTCACCGACACGGTCTTGCGACCGGCGATGCTGGACACGTTTACATGGGACTTAAACGCGGCCTTTTCGGCGTGGGAGCCGGGCCTAATCGCATCAACTCTCACAACAAGCGGTCTCGCGATGCGACGCAGTCTGCGGTTGGGCAGCAAAGCGTGCTCGGCCGAATTGCAAATGCGATGCGAACTCCGGTGACTTTTTATG
>JANMII010000299.1:0-5520 GCA_031375665.1 Hyphomicrobium sp. | reverse complement strand
GCCACCGCAATCGAACAGCAGCTCAACGTCGCCCGCCTCACCCTTGGCCGACACGGTCGCGCTGAACGGCGCAACATCACCACGCTCGCTTGCCCGTTGAAATGCGATTACGTCGCCGACCTCCAACCGCTTTGCCGGACGGGCAAACGCGCGCCATCGGCCCTCGTCGACGCGTTTGGTTAAGTTGAAAGAAACATTCGCTGGCCGATCGTCACGCAGCCGAACGCCGGTCAGCGCCGCCGGGATCACGCGTGTGTTGTTGAACACCAGCGCATCGCCGGGCTGCAGCACGTCAGCCAAATCACGAACGTAGCTATCGGCCAGATCGGCGTCGTCGCGCGCGCAAGAGCCAGCCACCGGCTTGACGATCAGCATACGACTGGCGTCACGCGGAGATGCCGGATTGAGCGCGATGGCGCTCGCTGGCAGTTCAAAATCAAACAGATCCGTTCGCACGCGATTTATGAACCTCGCACGCTAGCGCGCACGCATCAGATCGCGCACCGCGATCCCGGCAGCCACCAGCCAGCTCACGATCAGCAGGCTGCCACCGATCGGGGCAGCCCTTGGGAACAGATGAAAACCAGCGATCGTGTTCAGCGCAATATCACCGCTGAATAAACTCACCGACGCCAGCATTAAGCCCGCCACCAGCACCCACGCGCGGCTCGACACAGCGCGTTGCGCGATCGCAATCAGCGCCACCCCACCAACGGCATGGATCAGCAGCATCGTCGCGGCCGTTGCGAGGGCGGGGCTCTCAATGCGGTGGGCGGCCGTCGCTGCCAGCCCGACGCCCGCTGCACCTGCGAGTGCGGCCAGCATCAATATAACCAAGAGCGCGCTCGTAGACGCGCCCTCGGTTTCACCCTTCACATTGACGTTCAAACGTTGGCTCACGCGATGTCCGCCGCAACCCGCACCGTGATCATTTTATCTGGCGTGCGTGGCGGCTCGCCGCGCGCCAACTGATCCACATTTTCCATGCCTTCGACCACATTGCCCCACGCCGTATATTGGCGATCAAGGAACGTCGCGTCATCGAAGCAGATGAAAAACTGGCTGTTGGCTGAATCCGGGTTCGATGAGCGCGCCATCGAGCACACGCCGCGAACGTGCGTCTCCTTGTTAAACTCGGCGGCTAAGTTCGGAAGCTTCGAGCTACCAGTGCCGCGCCCTTGCGGACAACCGGTTTGCGCCATGAAGCCTTCGATCACGCGATGAAATACGATGCCATCGTAGAACTTATCACGCGCCAGCGTCTTGATCCGTTCGACATGCTTTGGCGCCAAATCGGGTCTGAGCGCGATCACGACCTTGCCTTTGCTCGTTTCGATAATCAGCGTGTTTTCTGGATCGTTGGTCGAGGCCATGCGGCGCTCCTGAGTTGGAGTTTTTGAAAATGCAGTTTCAATGGATTGCTGAAGCCAGTTTCAGGCGCGAGCCTTACTCAACCGAGACTTTGACCATCACGTCGGGATCGCTGACCGCGCCCGAACCCGGTGCGCCGCGCTTAATTTTATCGACCAATTCCATGCCTTCGATAACCTGACCCCAGACCGTGTACTGGCCGGTCAATCCGCGACAACCGGTGTCGTTGAAGCAAATGAAAAACTGACTGTTGGCTGTATCTGGATTGGCGGTCCGTGCCGCCCCCACCGTGCCGCGCTTATAGGGCTCGGGTGTAAACTCGGCGGCTAAATCTTTTTCTTTTGATCCGCCCATGCCGGTGCCGGTCGGATCGCCGGTCTGCGCCATGAAGCCTTCCATCACGCGATGCCATTTGACGCCGTTATAGAAACCTTCCGACGCCAGCTTCTTGTAGCGCTCCACATGCTTGGGTGCGAGGTCGGCGCGCAATTGAATCACGACCTTGCCGCTGGCCAACTCGATGACGAGCTTGTCACCGGCAGCCGACGCTGGAAGGATCGCAGCGACCATCGCTGCCAAAGCCAGAGCAATACGTGTCATGAGCGTCCTCTTGAATGGGTCAGCTATCACCGCAGCAGCGAACGCAATCGAGCGTTCCGTCGGCAACAGGCCTGGAAAAAATCGACGTTTGGACCATGGCAGTCGGTGTGAGCAAGCGTTGGGGTTAACCCGCAGCAGAGCCAATCGGCAGTTTCGCGGTCGTTATGGCGATTTGACGGCTCTCCGGCAAGTCCGCCGATAATCAGCGCCCGTTCGCCGCAGCCAGAGCGACCGTACCCCCGTCAGCCTGGCCGCGATCGCATGCCGCGTGACCGGCTTCGTGGCTGTGCAGCTTGCGGCGCGTCATCCACCAAACCCCACGACGCTCCATCCCCCGCGACGTTCGCTGTCGGCTGCGCACCACGCCCACCTCTGGGCCCGACCCGCAGAGGACCTTCGGTAAAATCTGTCACGCACAGCCGCGCCAAATCCTGCACCACGCCCGCCGGTGAAACCGCCACGCCCTCGCGCACCAATCGGGCGAATTGTGTATCGCGATGCGCACCGCGGCCAATCGCGCCACCCTTGGCAACTATCCGATGCCACGGCGTCATCTCGCGCTCATCCTCACTCAACTGGCTGAGCAGGTGCGCCACGTGTTGGGGCAACACACCAAGGTGCTGCCCGATGGCGTCAACGGTCACCACTCGGCCGTGCGGTATGGTTCTGACGAGCGCCAGTACCTCGGCTTTGGTTTTTGTCGATGCCACTGAGCCCGCCATTTAACTCAAGCTCTTTTATTGGCCTTCGCAAGAAGCGCCTTCGCGACCGCTGGCGAAACGAACGGCGTCGCATCACCGCCCATGCCGGCCACGGCCCGCACCAGATTGGCCGCAATATGGCGCACATTCGGCGACGCCGACACAAATACGGTTTGGATCTCCGGTGCCATCTCGCCGTTCATTCCGGCCATCTGCATTTCATAATCAAAATCGGTACCATCACGCAGGCCGCGAATAATCACAGTGGCTTTGTGCAGGCGAGCAGCCTCGATCGCGAGGCCTGAAAACGTCACCACTGAAATCTGACATCCCGTCATAGCCGCGATCGCGCGCACATCGCCTTCAAGCATCGCGACCCGCTCGCCATCTTCAAACATCGCCGCTTTGCCAGGATTGATACCAATGCCGATCACCAGTTGATCGACCAAACGCGCGGCCCGACGAATGACATCGGTATGGCCGAGCGTGACGGGATCGAACGAGCCTGAATAAAAACCGATGCGTGTCATGTCATTGTCCCGAACGTGGCCAATTCCCAACCGTGGCCAATTCCTAACCGTGGAGAGGCCACCGCTGCCACTAAATGCGCAAGCTGCGCGTTACAGCCGTTACCACAGCGACACCGTTGCCATCCACCGCTTGGCGCCCATTGTGGTGAAATTTATCGTTGCGATGGCCGGTTCGTACGCCTATCAGCGCGCAACGAGGATCAGTGGGGAGACAAAACGCCATGCGGCTTAAGTCTATCGGGCGTCTTAGGTCTATCGCGGCGGCGGCAGCCGTCAGCGCCGCGTTCGCCGTGTCTCCGCTCGCGTTGCATATCGGGCCGGTCCACGCCGAAGCTGTTCCTTCGCCGAGCGCCATTCCGTCGCTGATCGGCACCTGGAGCGGAAAGGTCGACACCATCTCCGACAAGAAAGGCCTCGTCACCCGCGACCGCACCGTCCACATCACCGAACAGACCGATCGGCGCTTTCGCGGTTACTTCACCTACGAAGCTGGCCGCAAAGATTTCTTCGGCGTCATCTATCCCGACAACATTTCGTTCACATGGGTCGCGCCCAACAGCCGCGGCTACAATCACGGCCGCATCTTGAGCGCCGGCCGGATCAGCGCCTGCTACGTTGAATCGTGGGAAGAAGCGACCGCTGGATGCGCCGACCTCGCCAAAACCAGCGACGTCCCCCAGCGCGAACCGCGACCTGACGCACAACCACAAACACAATCAGCACCCGCCGCAAAGTAGCCGCGACCAGCGCCCATTTCAGCGCGCTGGTAAAACGCGCGCGGCTATCACGTTAAAGCGTCTCCGCCGGTGACAGAAACGCCTTCCGCCCCGTCCTCGCCGACGTCGCTTTCGTCTTCGGTGATGCGCTCCACCGACACGACCTTCTCCGTGCCGTCGGTCTTGAACACGCGCACGCCTTGCGTATTGCGCCCGGCGATCCGCACATCATGCACTGGGCAGCGGATCAATTGTCCGCCATCCGTCACCAGCATGATCTGATCATTATCGGCGATCGGAAATGACGCGATCATCCGACCATTGCGATCGTTGACCACCATCGCGACGATGCCCTTGCCGCCGCGTCCCGACGTTCGATATTCGTAGCACGACGACCGCTTGCCAAAACCTTTAGTCGAGACCGTCAGCACGAACTGCTCGCGCTGTTGGAGTTCGGCAAATCGTTCAGCCGACAGTTCGGTTGTGTCGCTGGCGGCCTCTTCCGCATCGGGTTCTGTCGGCAGTTCTGCGACTGCCACACTCGCATCCGCTTCATCGCCGTCATCGGCGCGCCGCAAGGCCGACGCCTGCTTCAAATAAGCCGAGCGTTCGTCGGCGGTCGCCTCGACGTGATCAAGGATCGCCATCGAGATCACTTCGTCGCTCTCGTCTAAGCGAATGCCGCGCACGCCATCTGAATCACGGCCCTTGAACAAGCGGACTTCGTCGCTGATCAAAAACCGGATGCACTGGCCCTGAGCCGTTGTCAGCAAAACGTCATCAATGGGCCGCGCAATAGCAACCTGCACAATGCGATCGCCGTCATCGAGTTTCATCGCGATCTTGCCGTTGCGATTGATGTTCTCGAAATCACCCAGCGCATTGCGCCGAACATTGCCCGACCGCGTCGCGAAGATCAGTTCCAATTCGCTCCATGTTGCCGCGTCCTCGGGCAATGGCAGGATCGAGGTGATGACCTCGCCCTCTTCCATCGGCAGCAGATTGATCAGCGCCTTGCCCGGCGATTGCGGAGAGGCTGCCGGCAAGCGCCATACCTTCATCCGGTAACACATGCCGCGTGACGAGAAAAACAGCACCGGCGAATGCGTTGACGTCACAAACAATTGGGTGACGAAATCTTCGTCTCGCGTCGCCATGCCGGAGCGACCTTTGCCGCCGCGTTTTTGCGCCCGGTAAGCCGCCAACGGCACGCGCTTGATGTAGCCCTTGTGTGAAACCGTCACCACGCAATCTTCGCGCTGGATCAGATCTTCGTCCTCGACCTCACCTTCGATGTCGACGATCTCGGTTTTGCGCGGGGTTGCGAACTCAGCCTTGATCGACGCCAATTCGCTCTTGACGATATCGACGACGCGCGCCCGCGATGCGAGGATCGCTAAATGCTCTTTGATCTCGACCGCGATCTTGTTCAGTTCGTCGGCGATTTCATCGCGGCCCAGCGCCGTCAAGCGGGCAAGGCGCAACTCCAGGATTGCTTTGGCCTGCTCCTCCGACAACCGATACGACCCGGTCGCCGTCAACTTATGGCGCGGATCGGCGATCAGTTCGATCAGCGACGCCATATCCTTGGCTGGCCAATCG
>JANMII010000290.1:0-5674 GCA_031375665.1 Hyphomicrobium sp. | reverse complement strand
GCTTCCTGCTTCCACAGCGCGACGATGTTCAAAAGCATGGTCACGACAGCTGCGCCCTGCACCACTTGGATCAGGCGAAACTGGCTAAAATTTTCAAGCAACATGCCAAAGATAAATGAACTCAGCATCATGCCGATCAGCAGCATGACGTACAGAAACGCCACGACCCGCGGCCGACTGGCATCGGGCGCTAAATCCGTCGCCAGTGCGAGCCCTGCTGTCTGGGTGGTGTGAAGGCCCGCACCAACGAGCAAAAATGCCAGCGCTGCTGCGACCGTGCCGACCCATTGCGGACCCGTTGTGTCGCCCGATAGAATGAAGAGAGCGAACGGCATAATCGCGAGCCCGCCAAACTGCAGCATCGACCCGAACCAAATGAATGGTACGCGCCGCCACCCAAGCGCAGTGCGATGATTATCGGACCGGAAACCGATCAGCGCGCGCAGTGGCGCAAACAACAGTGGCAGCGAGACCATTGTGGCAACTACGGCCGTTGGTACGCCCAGTTCGACAATCATCACGCGATTAAGCGTGCCGTTGAGCAAAACAACGGCCATCGCGACGGACATTTGAAACAACGATAGGCGCATCAAGCGGCCGAGCGGCAGTTCAGGTGTGGCTGCGTCCGCGAACGGCAAAAAGCGCGGGCTGAGATGGGCCCACTGCGCTGCCATCCTGGAATTTAGCTGCCTCATCCGCGACGGATCTCCATCGCTTCCGATGTGTAAAATCCACTGTCGATGCGCACCGTTGGCTGCGGCTGCCATCCGGCCAGCTCTGGATGAGCTATGAGCTGGCGCCGCAGCTCGTTGATATCGACCGGCTCAATGGCTGGCGCGCGATCGCCGCGTGGGAAAAACTTGCCGACCGCGAATAAGAGATTCAACATCGGGGATCGCGGCGCGAATGTGAAATTGATCGAATGCTCGGTTCGGGCAGCGAGCGCTGAGACCATGGCCACCATGTCGGCGGTTGAGTAGTGGATCATGCTGTCCATCGCGATCACATGATCGAAGCGGCCAAGCGCTGGATCAAGCATATCGCCCACCAGAAATTCGACGCGGCCGGTGCCGGTGTCGATCAATCCATTTGCTGCGCGTTCGCGGGCGACATCGACCAGCGATCCGGCAACATCAATCGCAACCACGTGAGCGCCGCGTCGGCTGGCTTCGACAGCCAATGCACCAGTGCCACAGCCGGCATCAAGAACGCGACGGCCGCTCAGATCATCGGGCAGTGATGCGAGCAGAGCGGCGCGCATTCGGTCGCGACCAGCGCGCACTGTCGCCCGGATGCGGCTGACGGGCGCGTCCGACGTCAGTCGCGCCCATGTGTCAGATGCGGTGCGGTCAAAGTAGTTTTGAATTTGGCCGCGACGCTGGCGGTAAGACAGAGTGTGCATGCAGACCAACCTCAATCGTAACCAAGAAAGTCGAAGATCTCGCGATCCTTCATCGGGCGCGCGTCGACCGGCTCAGATCCAACCCAGAGGTTGGCGGCCAGCCTCATGTACTCATCTTTGACGGCGTCCAGTTCGGGCGACGAGTCCATTTCAAACAACGTCGATTTTTTCAGCCGCGAGCGACGAATGACATCGAGGTCAGGGAAGTGGGCCAAGAGGTTCAAGCCGATGGCTGAATTAAATCGATCGATCTGGTCGGTGTCTTTGCTGCGATTGGCGATCACGCCACCGATGCGCACGCCGTAGTTTTTCGACTTGGCTTGGATCGCCGCCGCAATGCGGTTCATGGCGAAAATGCTGTCGAAATCGTTGGCAGTGACGATCAAGCCGCGCTCGGCGTGCTGCAAGGGCGATGCAAAGCCGCCGCAAACCACGTCGCCAAGCACGTCGAAAATCACCACGTCGCTGTCATCGAGCAAATGATGCTCTTTTAGTAGCTTGACGGTCTGGCCGACCACGTATCCACCGCAACCGGTGCCAGCAGGTGGACCGCCGGCTTCCACGCACATCACGCCGTTGTAGCCTTCGAACACGAAGTCTTCGACGCGAAGTTCCTCGGTGTGGAAGTTCACTTGCTCAAGCACATCGATGACAGTCGGCATTAACTGCTTGGTCAGTGTGAAGGTCGAATCGTGCTTTGGGTCGCACCCGATCTGCAGCACGCGCTTGCCGAGTTTCGAAAACGCGACAGACAAATTCGACGACGTCGTGCTTTTCCCGATGCCGCCTTTGCCGTACACGGCAAAAACCTTGGCACCTGTTGTGATCTGAACTTTCGGGTCCAGATGCACTTGCACGCTGCCGTCGCCATCTCCCTTTTGTTTGGCTGAGTTTCCTGGGCGCGAAATGAGGGTGGTTGTCATGCTGCTGCGGCCTCCATGCCGACGCCTTCAAGGCGATCTTCGAGTTCTTCACCAGCCCGTCGCAACGCTTCGAGAACGTCCGCGTCCGGGTGCCAGTATTTGCGTTCATGCGCTTCGAGCAAACGGTTCGCGACCTTCGCGGATGCCGTTGGGTTAAGGTCGGCCAAACGATTGCGCATCGTTTCGTCGAGAACAAAAGTCTGAGTGATTTGCTGATAAACCCACGGTGCAACTTGGCCAGTCGTGGCAGACCAACCGAGCGTATTCGTCACTTGGGCTTCGATGTTTCGCACGCCTTCGTAGCCGTGCTTCAGCATGCCCTCATACCATTTTGGATTGAGGGTCCGCGTTCTGGTTTCAAGCGCCACTTGTTCTGACAGCGATCGGACCAAGCCTTCGCCGCGCGTTTGATCGCCGATGTAAACCGGCACCGTTTCGCCGCTCGCTGATTTGACCGCGCGGCTGATGCCGCCCAGCGTATCGAAGTAATGGTCAATCGTGGTGACGCCGACTTCGACCGAGTCGAGGTTTTGGTACGTCAACTTAACGCCCGCGAGTACGCTCTGCAGCAATTCCGTCCGCTGCACGGGTGTGCCGCTGCGACCATATGCAAAACTCTTGCGACGATTGTAGGCTTCCGTTAGTTCGTCTTCACTATCCCAGTTGCCGCTTTCAACCAGGTTGTTGACGTTGGCGCCGTACGCGCCGTCAGCATTTGAGAACACCCGCAACGACGCTTCTTCAAGATCGCAATTTTTGGCGATCGCGTAGGCTAGCGCGTGTTTGCGGACAAAGTTTTGCTCGCTTGGTTCGTCGGCCGATGCTGCCATGAAGGCTGCTTCCGCAAGCAATTTAGTTTGCAGTGGCAGCAAATCGCGGAAAATGCCCGACAGCGTGACGATCACGTCAATGCGAGGTCGGCCAAGTTCGGCCAGCGGTACGAGCGCTGCGCCAGCCAAGCGACCGTAGCCGTCGAAACGCGGCTTAGCGCCAATCAGCGCAAGCGCCTGCGCCATCGGCCCGCCTTCGCTCTTGAGGTTGTCAGTCCCCCACAATACGATGGCGATTGTCTCTGGCAATGCGTTGCCGTCGGCCTGATGGCGCGCAAGCAAACGGTCAGCTTGACGTGCACCGTCTGCAACAGCGAAAGCGCTTGGAATACGGAACGGATCGAAGCCGTGGAGATTGCGCCCCGTTGGCAAAATTTGCGGCGCGCGAATGAAGTCGCCGCTGGGTGCGGGGCGAACAAAATTCCCATCCAACGCATGCACGAGTGCTGGCAATTCGTGGTCTTCAGCCAGCAGCGCGTCGGTTTTGGCGAGATCACGCAGCACGTCGAGCAATTCGGTGCGGCCACGATCAGGTCCAACGTCGAGCGCGCGTTCAGCACTCGCGCCGCCAACCAGAGCTGTCAGCGTTGCGTGGTCGATGATTAGACCGTGCGAGGCTTCAGCCGCGGCTGCGAGCAAGTCAACGCGCTCTGAAGGCTGTAAGCCTTGCCCAACGACGTGCAAGCCATTGGGAATAAGTGCGTACTCAACATCGAGCACCTTCTTCCACAAATCGCCGACCAGACGTTCTGCATCCGCAAGAGCCCACTGCGGCTCGGCTGCCACAAGATCGAGACCAGCAGCCTGCGCTTGAATAAGAGATGCAAGCGCATCGCGATCACAATCGGCGTTGGGTTCAAGCCCGCGCCAACGCTCGATTGACGCCTTGAGATCGATCAGGCCGCGATATAAGCCGGCTTGCGAGATCGGCGGTGTCATGTAGCTGATGAGCGTTGCTGCTGCGCGCCGCTTGGCCATCGTGCCTTCGGACGGATTATTGGCAGCATATAAATAAAAGTTCGGCACATCGCCGATCAAACGATCGGGCCAGCACGCACCCGACATGCCCGCTTGCTTGCCCGGCATAAACTCGAGCGCGCCGTGCGTGCCGAAATGAAGTAACGCGTGAGCGCCAAAATCTTCTGACAGGTAGCGATAGAAGGCACAAAACGCGTGCGTCGGCGCGAAGCCTTTTTCAAACAGCAATCGCATCGGATCGCCTTCGTATCCGAAAGACGGCTGAATGCCGACCAGCACATTGCCGAACTGTTGACCCAGCACAAAGATCGAACTGCCGTCGCTTTGGTGGCGACCGGGCGCTGGGCCCCATTGGGCTTCGATTTCATCAAGCCAACGCTGACGTGAAACGTGATCGTCGGTCGAGATCCGCGTTAGCACGTTGGCGTTGGCGCCAAAGCGTTGAGCATTGCCATGGATGATGGCGTTGCGCAGATCATCGACACTGTCGGGCACATCGACGGTGTAGCCTTCATCCCGAAACTTTGTGAGCGTGTGATGCAGGGATTCAAAGACGGACAAGAACGCCGCGGTTCCAGTCGCGCCAGCGTTCGGCGGGAAGTTAAACAGCACCACGCCGATTTTACGGTTAGCCCGTTCTGATTTGCGTAAAGCGATCAGGCGATCGACGCGGGCTGCAATCATTTCAGCGCGATCGATGCAGACTTGCATGTTGGCCGTCGCGCCGTCCGTCTTGAACGTGCAGCCACGATGGCACCCGGTACACATCGAGCCCGACGCATCGGACCGGCCACCAAAGCTGATCGATCCGGTCGCGCCGTCGATTTCAGGAATGGCAACCATCATGGTGGCTTCGATCGGCAGCAAGCCGCGTTCCGACGCGCCCCATTCCTGCAGTGTTTGGAATTCGATCGGATGGGCTGCGATATACGGCACGCCAAGACGCGCCAAAATTTCTTCAGCCGACTTACTATCGTTGTAGGCTGGACCACCGACGAGCGAAAACCCTGTCAGTGAAACAAGCGTGTCGATGACCGGCTTGCCGTCTTTAATGAAATATCGTTCGATCGCTTCTCGCGCATCGAGCCCACTGGCGAAGGCCGGGATCACGCGATGACCGCGCGCTTCCAATGTGGCGATAACACCGTCGTAATGCCGGGCATTTTCAGCCAACGGGTACGATCGCAGGATCAGTACGCCAACAGTGCCGCTGATTGTCGCCAGTGTTCGACCGGCGGGCAGCGGCAAGTTTTCGGCGCGCTCGCTGAAACGACCGTCGAGCCTTGGGTGGTAGACACCAACCTCGGGATATTCGACCGGCGTTGCGACTTTAATCGTCCGTAGCGACGCGCGCGGGCCGTCGGCATAGCGGCTGACGAGAAACCGGATCATATTGCCGATGTTTTCGCTCGATCCGCCAAGCCAGTATTGCAGGGTCAGAAAGTAAGCCCGAACGTCCTGCGCTGTGCCTGGAATGAACCGAAGAATCTGCGGCAACCGGCGCAGCATTTTCATCTGTTGCGCGCCAGCAGCAGCCGGTT
>JANMII010000282.1:0-5379 GCA_031375665.1 Hyphomicrobium sp. | reverse complement strand
GTGAGGCGACGGGTTACGCAATGGGCTAGAGCAATCGACGCCATACTTCGATCTTCGCTGCTGATGGCGACCGGCCGCTATGCTCATTGTCGCTGTCGAACATCGTTTAAGTTGACGGCTCGCACAGGCGACGCAGCGCGCAGTCCGTCACGCCTGAAACTTGAGGTGAGTGCCTATGGACGCGGCGACCCGCCTAGTTGTTGTGCATCGAATTGCCATCTGACGGCTAAAAACCCTGTGACATCGGCGCGAGCAACTTGGCACACGGCCTGCAAAGCCACTCTGTATAATGCCCCTAGGGTTCCAGCGGACGCTTTAGCGCCACGTGTTTGGACCGAGAGAGGCACTCCCACGCGGGCCCATGGAGAAACCTCCTGCCGCCACTGCATGGAGCCACGGCGGGATAAAAGCCCGGGAGACTCTACTGCTTGCGGCGTCAAAGCTGCGGCGGAGGGCTCCAGCGTTCGTCGCGATAGTCCGCCTCCGCCGAGCCCCAACACCGCTTTTGCCCGCGTGTCGCATGTGCGGCCGCAACCAACGCTCGGGACCGGCGATGCGCCACAAGATGTCTCAGTACCGTGAAAGTTTTCAGGTTACCGCGCGCAAGCGTCTCGAGACCGCGACGGTGTCGCTGGCCGCCCTGTTGGCGAGGATGACATGACAAAAATTGTTTTCGACAAAGTTTGGAAAGAGTACGGCGACAATGTCGTACTCGAACAGGTGTCGCTCGAAATCGCGGCCCGATCATTTGTTGCGCTCGTTGGCCCGTCAGGATGCGGCAAGACAACCTTTTTGCGCATGCTGCTTGGCGAAGAAAGACCGACACGCGGACAGATTGTAATTGATGACAAACCACTGGTGCCCGAGCCCGACTTCGATCGCGGCGTCGTGTTCCAGAAATATTCGGTATTTCCGCATCTCACGGTGCTGGGCAACGTCATCATTGGCCGCGAATTCGAACTCTCAAAACGCTTTGGTCGTTTGCATGGCGCAGCCCGACAGCAGGCCGAAGACGAAGCGCGCACGATGCTTGCAGCGGTTGGTCTGAGTGGGCAGGAAGCAAAATATCCAGCTGCGTTATCAGGTGGCATGCAACAACGCTTGGCGCTCGCTCAAGCCCTCACGCGGCGGCCCAAAATTCTCTTGCTCGATGAGCCTTTTGGCGCGCTGGATCCCGGCATCCGCGCCGATATCCATGTCTTGATGCGGCAAATATGGAATTCGACAGACCTCACCGTCGTCATGGTTACGCACGATTTGAGTGAAGCCTTCCGGCTCGGCACGCGCGTGATTGCCTTCGAACGGCCGCGTGATCGACCGGAAGAACGCGAGCGTTATGGCGCCAAATTGAAAGATCTATCCGCTGCGTCCGGCAACCCGACTGGCGGCGCGCCAATGTCGAACCCAAGCGGCCAACCGCCACAAGGCGCAATGGTCACCAAGGATTTCGAAGTTTGGCCGCGCAAGGTTGCCGGTAGCGCCAAACCGATCAGCGCTAACGCAGCGGGCAGCCCGCCGGCGCATGTCGATAAGTCGGTCTTAAAAGCACCGGCTGCCTGATCGCGTTGAGAAACGCAGTCAAAAACCAACAGTCGGCGACCCAGCTGAAACCCAGACAGAAAATTCTCGAGCCAACGGCTCGACGTTCGTGGAGATGAAACGATGGCGACGAGCGGCTACGCCGACACGCTACCGGGCGGCAAACATTGGTCGATGGTTGTTCGACGCAACACACGTCTGTCGCTGACCGATATCGAAGGTGGCGGCAATGTTGGCATGATGTTTTACAACCCGCTCAACACGCTTGAGCGCTATAACGCGCCGGACACGCTGAAGTGTCAGCACACCTTCAAGCTGACGACGGGCCATTGCCTGTACTCCGACATGGGCCGCATTTTCTGCTCAATCACCGCCGATAGCGTCGGCTGGCACGACACCGTGTGCGGCAACAGCACCAAAGCGAGCGTGGCGGCAAGATGGGGCGCGACGTCGTTTCAAACCCACCGCAACGATTGGCAGCAAAATGGCCACGACAGTTTTCTTGTCGAGGCCGCCAAGTATGGACTGGGGCTCAGAGACCTTGCAGCCAATGTCAATTGGTTCAGTAAAGTCGCGGTCGGCGATGATGGCGCACTGACGTTCGACCCAACCGCGGCCGTCTCTGGCGCAACGGTCACGCTGCGCTTCGAGATGGACACGCTGGTGCTGATGCACACGTGCCCGCATCCGCTCAGTTCCGCTGCTGAGTATCCACGCAAGCCAATACGATACGAACTTGCAGTGGGTGTTGCAGCAGCTGAGGACGATAACTGCCGCCTCTCGGCACCAGAAAACGCGCGCGGGTTCGAGAACAACCGCCACTTCCATGTCGGTTGCTACTGCGGGGAGGCATAAGATGCTTACGCGAGCTTCCCCGCTCATCGACGCCGACGCGCAGTGGCGGTTGGTTGTGCCGGCCGGTGATTATTGGATCGGGCATGTCAAAGTCGGCGAAACATTTCGCATTCTAGATCTGGAAGGCAATCAGGCCGCCGACACTTTGTTTTTCAACGCCAACGACGTGTCGGAACGCTATTCGGCAACTGACACCATTCGCGAACAGGGCAACGTCTTCGTCAAGCTCGATACGGTTCTGCGATCAAACCTCGGCCGCGCGATGTTGACGATCACAGCTGATACCGTTGGCCGACACGATACACTCGGCGGGGCCTGCGCCACTGAAAGCAACACCGTACGCTATGCCATTGAGAAAAAGACCATGCACGCCTGCCGTGACAGCTATTTGCTGGCAGTCACTGAGAACCCGCAGTTTGGCCTCAGCAAGCGCGACCTCGCCCACAACATCAATTTCTTTATGAACGTGCCGGTGACGCGCGAAGGCGGATTGACCTTCGCTGACGGCCTATCGGCTCCCGGAAAATACGTCGAGATGCGAGCCGACATGGATGTCATCGTGCTGATTTCGAACTGCCCGCAGCTCAACAATCCTTGTAACGCCTATAACCCGACACCGATCGAACTCCTCAACTGGGCAAGGCGGGACTGAGCAACATGTTCAAGAAAATCCTGATTGCCAACCGCGGAGCTATCGCGTGCCGGATTATTCGCACGCTCGATCGCATGGGGATCGCGAGCGTCGCGATTTACTCAGATGCTGACCGGTTTTCGCGCCATGTTCGCCTCGCTGGTGAAGCGATCCGCATTGGCCCGCCACCAGCCAGCCAAAGTTATCTCAACGCCGCAGAAATTTTGGCCGTGGCCAAACGGGTCGGCGCGGAAGCCATCCATCCTGGCTATGGATTTTTGTCGGAGAACACGGCATTTGCCGATGCCTGCCGCGAAGCTGGCATCACCTTCATTGGGCCCGAGCCCGATCACGTACGCGCTTTCGCCCTCAAACATACAGCCCGCGAATTGGCTGAACGCGCAGGCGTGCCTTTGGCGCCAGGTAGCGGATTGATCACGTCGATCGCGCACGCTGAAGCTGAAGCCGAGCGGATCGGCTATCCGGTCATGCTGAAATCGACAGCGGGCGGCGGCGGTATCGGATTGCAGCGCGTCGATAGCGTTGCGGGACTTGGCGCGACGCTTGAGCGCGTGCAGCGGCTCGCCAGTAATAACTTCGCTGATGCGGGCGTTTTCATTGAAAAATTCGTCGCGCGCGGCCGCCACATCGAGGTGCAGATTTTCGGTGATGGTCAGGGCCGCGTCGTGGCCCTTGGCGAACGCGATTGTTCCGCGCAACGGCGCAATCAGAAAGTTATCGAGGAAACACCAGCACCAAACTTGCCGACTGCCACCCGTGACGCGCTGCTGCAAACCGCTATCGAACTCGGCCAATCTGTCAATTACGCGAATGCAGGCACGGTCGAATACCTATTCGATACCGACACAGGCGCGTTCTACTTCCTCGAAGTCAACACGCGCCTACAGGTTGAACATGGCGTCACAGAACAAGTAACCGGCATTGATCTCGTCGAATGGATGGTGCGGCAAGCCGCGGGCGAGCCGTTGCCCGAGATCATCCCACTACCGACTGGTGCGTCGATCCAGGTCCGCTTGTACGCGGAAGATCCAGCCCGCGATTTCCGCCCAAGTTCTGGATTGCTGACCACTGTCGCTTGGCCGCCCGACACGCGCATCGAAACCTGGGTCGAGAGCGGCAGCGAGGTCTCGGCATACTATGACCCGATGATCGCCAAACTGATCGTGACGGCCAACGATCGACCGGCAGCGCTGGCAAAGTTACGCGACGCCTTGGCTCACACGACGCTAGCTGGCATCGAAACCAACCTCGGTTACCTCTCAGCTCTTGTGGCTTCACCCGAGCTGGCCGCAGGAACCATCACGACGTCAACGCTCGCGACGTTTCCATACACGCCGCGCACGATCGAAATCGTGTCGCCCGGCACGCTCACGTCGATCCAGGATTATCCCGGCCGGGTTGGCTACTGGGACGTCGGCGTGCCGCCATCTGGGCCAGTTGATAGTCGATCATTGCGGCTTGCCAACCGGGCGGTCGGAAATCCAGACGGCATGGCGGCGCTTGAAATGACGCTGCATGGCGCAACCCTCAAGTTCAACGCCGCCACCACCGCGTGTTTGGTCGGCGCTGATATGTCGGCGACACTCGACGGCGTGGCACTCCAAGTCGGCAAGCCGTTCACAGTCGCCACCAACCAAATCTTGATTTGCGGCGCCGTCAAAGGTGCAGGACTTCGCACCTATCTTGCCATCGCTGGCGGCATCGTCATGCCGCCCTATCTTGGCAGCGCGTCGACATTCTCGCTTGGACCCTTTGGCGGGCACGGCGGCAGAAACCTTCGCATCGGCGATGTTTTACATCTGAGCGATGACGCGCAAAAAGATGTCGAGCCAGCGCCGCCCCTCAGCGCTGACATCTTGCCTCAACTGACCGCAGACTGGGAAATCGGTGTTCTCTATGGCCCACACGGCGCGCCGGAATTTTTCACACAAGATGACATCGAAACGTTTTTCAACGCCACCTGGGAAGTTCACTACAATTCCAGCCGCACCGGCGTCCGTTTGATCGGCCCCAAACCGAAGTGGGCGCGCACCGATGGAGGTGAAGCTGGACTGCACCCAAGCAACCTGCACGACAACGCGTACGCCATTGGCGCTGTAAACTTCACTGGCGATATGCCCGTCATTCTTGGTCCAGATGGGCCGTCACTTGGCGGCTTCGTGTGTCCGGTGACAGTCGTGCAAGGCGAGTTGTGGAAGGTTGGCCAACTGCGGCCCGGTGATAAGCTGCGCTTCGAACGACTTACGCCGCTTGAAGCTCGTCACATCAGCGATGTTCGCGAAGCGGAAATCGCAACGCTTGCCGCCGTCGATAAAACCGCGCTTGCGACGATC
>JANMII010000262.1:0-32834 GCA_031375665.1 Hyphomicrobium sp. | reverse complement strand
CATCGGGCGTGATGAAACCACGCGTTGTCCACCGATGTGGCGTTCAGCACGCGTATGTTGCGGTAATCCGTATCGGGGGCCGCGACCGGGGGCGATGCCAAGGCGGCCTGGCGCACCGGCGCTGTCGATGCGCTATGCTTGAGAAGATCAGCGTCCGCCAGCGGTCGCAGCGTAGCGCTGACCGCCACGTGCTCGGCTTTGCTGTCTCGTGGTTTTGCACTCGATGCCGTGTCCGTCGCCTCAACCGTCAGCCCATAGTAGGCCGCGATGCACGGGTCGGTCCGCTTCATCTGTGCAAGGTCTTCGGCTTCGACGTAGACCAGTTTGTTTGGACCACACACGTACGCTTCAGCGGCATGTCCGGGTGACGCGATCCCAGCTGACGCGACGCTAAAAACGGTAACGACCCAGCCAATACTTACGCGCCAAACCATGGCACTGCCCCTCATGACACCATTCAACATCCTGTGTCAGTTTATGGGACAGTGATTGACAAACTATTGATACGTTCGCCCGCCTCGGTGTCACGCTTTCGTTTTTGTGGTCACGGAGCGCGCGGTGGATAGCGCCAAAAGACACCTGCAGGACTGTCAATTCGCAGCAAGCTCGGCTCGCGTTTTTCAGGCGGTCGAACACCCGCTTGCAGCAGGAGCTTAATGTCGTTGAGCAGCGCCGCGTTTTCAGCGTAACCCGAATGATTGAGACCGAGCCCGTCAGTCGAGACAGCTGTGACGTCGATCGTGTCGACGCCTGGAATAATCAACGGGCCGCTCGCTGGAACGTCGCCTGCACGCGGTACGCCACCCCAAAACCGTGCCGAGTAACTCAGCGCTCGATCATTCGACGCCGCATACAGCGTGACGCCTTTGGCAAAATCGGTAATCTGGCGGGCGATATTATCGAATTTGTCGCGGTCGACATCTGGGGCTGCCAAGATGACCTGACTGATCACCACGCCCGGCGGAACCACGGGCCGCATCCGCTCGAGCACGCGTAACAGCAATTCATTGCCCATGGAATGCGCGATCAGGCTGATTGATTTGGCACCGCTCTGTTTGACCACCAGTTCAAGAAACTTCGCCAGGTGCGGTTCAGCCTGTTCCGCACTGCCACGGTCATAAGTGTAGCTCGCAACCTTGCCACCCGATGGCCACGAGTAGACAAACGGCACGCCGTCAAACTTCAAGTCGTAGGAAATTTGCGCCGTTCGATAGATCGCGGCATCGAAAGACGTGTTGAAGCCGTGGACGAAAACAAAAGCGTGATCCTTGAAAGTCACGGATTTGTTCAGGCGTTCGCGTACATACGCGAGGAGTTGTTCCGGCGACAGTGACGATACTTCCTGCATCGTAAAATGTTTGGCTGGATCTTCTTTCTCCTCATAGATTTTGTATTTGAAGTACGGCAGCTCGATCACCCACGGGCGCTCAATATTGGGAACTTTGTGTTCGGTCGGCACCGTGACCAACGCGCGGCCAATCTGTAATTTCAGCCCGCGTTCCGCCCCATATTGAAGTCGCTTTGGATCAGGCAGCGTTGCCCGATCGGTGCCAAAGAAAACCGGCACGACATCGAATGGCTGGTTAGGAGCCGCCACGCCACCAATCGCACCGGGCAATCCCCGTGCCCGGCCTAGCGCGTCATCCGTCGGTTGATCTGGCGCACTCTCCGTACGCGGCGCTGCAGGCCCGCGTGATGCGCCATCACCTTCGGGCGCAGGAATAGCCGGAGCAGGCGCTGGCGCAGACGGTGCTTGCTCCAATTGCGGCTCTAACTCAGACCCGGACGATGTTGGCGGTGGTGGCGCCGACTGGGTTTGAGCTGGCGGCGGCGGTGGTGCCCCGCCGGACGGTTCTTGCGGTGCTGGCGCTTGCGTCGCAGGCTCGTCGAGTTCCCGGTCGTTTTGTTGCGACGACGTCGTCGGTGCTTGCTTGTCGAGGTCGGGGCGCTGAGCGGGAATGCATGTCGTCACCGCCACGCCCGTTGCCAAGACGGCCAATACAGCCGCAGTCACTATGGCGTTGCGTTTTGACCCGAATGCCATGGTAATCCCCGATAAAACTTAAAAATGAAGGGTGGCGTGCTTCGCTTTCAGGCCGCGACACCCGGCCCCCGGAGAGTATCTTACTCTGCCCAGCCGACACGAACAAATCGGGCAAGCGTGATCCCCTACCGCGGCGAAATCCCGGCTTGCTGCTGGCTGCAATCCTGATCATGGTCACATCGTCGTGGTGCTACCATCTTTGTCACCGGTGGCGACGACATACACGAACCCATGCTGACGTCCCTCTTTGCGCCCTTCTTTGCGTCATGAAACACGTATCCCTGATGTCGGCTCAAGCCCTTCCCGCCCACCGCATTGCGATCGACGACTACGTCCAAGGCATCGCAGGTGGCGATCGTGCCTTACTCGCCCGCGCCATCACGCTCGTCGAAAGCAGCAATCCCGAGCACAGCCAGGTCGCGCGCCAGGTCCTACAGCGCTTACTGCCGCGGACCGGCAAAGCCATCCGGCTTGGCATTACGGGCGTCCCCGGCGTTGGAAAATCGACGACCATCGATCAACTCGGCATGAATTTGATAGCCGAGGGAAAGTCCGTCGCCGTGCTGGCCATCGACCCGACATCGAAACGAACCGGCGGATCGATCCTTGGCGACAAGACACGCATGAACGCTCTCGCGCTCGAAAGAAACGCCTTTATCCGCCCGTCGCCGTCGTCGGGAACGCTGGGCGGCGTCACCCGCAAAACCCGCGAGACCATGGCACTGGTTGAAGCCGCCGGCTTTGACGTGGTGATTGTTGAAACGGTAGGCGTTGGCCAATCGGAAGTCGCAGTCGCCGACATGGTCGACTTCTTCTTGGTGCTCCTGCTCGCTGGCGGTGGCGATGACCTGCAGGGCATCAAGAAAGGGATCATCGAACTCGCCGATATGATTGCGATCAACAAGGCCGACGGCGACAACCTGAAGCGGGCTGAACGCGCGGCCAGCGACTATCGCGGCGCTTTGCAAATTTTTACACCGCACGCCGCGACCTGGTTTCCGCCCGTGGTTTGTATTTCGGGCCTCGACAATCGCGGGCTCGCGGAACTGTGGGGCAAAATAATCGAACATCGGACGACCATGACGGCGACGGGCCAGTTCGATCAGCGCCGGCAAGCCCAGGCCGTGGCGTGGATGCGCGACATGCTTGAGACGCGCCTTATGGCTGCGATGACATCAAACCCTGGCGTCGCTGAAAGCCTGCCAGCGATCGAAGCGTCAGTTGCCAACGGCACGCTGCTGCCGACACTGGCCGTCGACCGCATCATGGGACTGATGGGCATGTAACGACGCCACGCACTTGAGGCTGTCACTGTTCGCTAAGTGCGTTTTCCGTATCCAGAATTTCGACCACTCCAGCCTCGGGCTGGAGAATGTAAACCGCGAGTTCAGGTCGCTCGACTTTGAGCCGAACGGCGAGACGGCGGCCATCCGCCTCGTGGTCTTGGAATTGCGCGTCACTCCATAGACTAGCAATCGGGTCCGCTTGATTTAGTGACGTATCGTACGCCGCTGACCAATCGGCCAAATCGCGCGCGAGATCATCTGAAAGGCCAAAGTCAAACGGATCGATGTTGCGGTAGTCTGGCCCCAGATCCCACAACGGGAAACAGTTGTAATCAGCCATAACTTTGACTTTGGTCACAACCGTGGCTGAGACATCATCTGAGCCAACATCGCGACCTTCATCACGACGAACATTTATGGCCGGCTCGAACGATGCCTGTTGGTCCGCCGCGGCAGGCCTTGCGATTTCGTATAACGCGGCGATGACGTAGCTGAAGAACGCAGCCGTGCCCACGCCCGCAGTCGCCAGCAAAAGCGGAGACATCTGGTCGACATCTAACAATCGTCCACTATGGGTCGCCCACAACACGAACGCGGTCGCGGCCAAATACAAAACGAAAGCATTGATCGTCTGCTGACGGCCAGTGCCAACGGGGGGATCGGCCGCATCGAAAATGAGCGGTGCCAGCACTGCCAGATAAAACGCTTGCCCGATCGCCGCGGCCAAAAAAAGCCAGGCCGCTGAATTGTGCAATAGGGCGAGCGCAACACCACCAAGAAAGATAATCACGGACGCCAAACCCAACCACAAGGTTCGAGCAAATTCTGCTTTCGACAATTGTTGCAGACTGATCGCCGAGATGGCCCGATCAACGACATAGGACATCAAAGTGGCTCTCGTCGCCAGCACGCCAGCAAACGTATAAAACGCGCCAACACAGCGCAGCATGACGTCGGCCACCTCGGTCACATCGCCTCCCACATTTCGGCCGGTCTGCTCACCGTTTACGCGCTGTCGGATGGTTGTCTGCTGCGCCGCACATGCGTTGCGCGTGTCGTAGCGGCAGCTGCGTGTATGTTTGCTGCACTCCTCAGATCGCGTAAATGAAGAAATGATCGAAACTCTCAGTTGTTCTCACGTGATGCCTGACGATCACAAAAAACGCGCGAGCGCCCAAACCATCCTGATCACCGGGTTTGGGCCATTTCCGGGCGTCGACGAAAATGTATCCGAACCGTTGGTCCGCGCCATTGAAGTCACTGGCGCAACGCGCTTGGCTCCGCATCGCATTATTGCAGCGATACTTCCAACGCAATGGCAGGCGGCGCCGGTTTGTGTCGCGGCGCTGATCAACGAGCACGCGCCCTGGGTTGTGGTTCACTTCGGTGTTGCGCATGGCGCAACTGGCTTGCAAATCGAAACCCAGGCCGTCAATGCCTGCTTGATGAGATGCGATGCCGTCGGACGATCGCCGCTGTCGAGCGTGCTAAACACAACGGGAGCGGCGGTCTTACAAGCCACCATTCCAGTCGATCAAATTTATGAACGGCTTCGGCATGGCACCGTGCCTGTCTCGCTTTCTAGCGATGCGGGCGGCTATTTATGCAACGCGATATTGTATCATTCCCTACAATTGTCGCTCGAAATGGCACATCCGTTGGGGCGCGTGATGAAAGTTGGCTTTGTCCACGTGCCGGTCACATTCGATCCGGCCGCGTTTAACCTCGAAGACGCCGTATCAACATGCATTACTTTGCTCGAAATTTGTCTCGACACCCGGTCAGATCCAGTGACTTCGTCGGCGCCGCCAATTCAAGCGTTAACCTGACGTCACTGGCCCGCGCTTTGCTTAGCGGAGGTCATCGTACCAGAGGCTGCCGATGACGTATCACCGCCGAACCCTGCTGGCTGCGAGCCTGGGACTTGCTGGCGCCGCGGCTGTGACGCGGTCAACAATTGCCGCTACGGCTGCCGATCCCATTGGTCCCTCGGCAACAGTGCAACTGGCGGGCCTGATCGCCGCGCTTCAGCCCAACAGTGCGGCCAACCAAACGCCGCGGTTACAAGCCGCGATTGATTTCGCATCAGCCAACAATCTCTCCGTCACTCTGCCAGATGGCAGCTACCGGGTCCGCGATCTGCGCTTGAGATCCAACACGCGATTGCTCGGGACAGCGCGGTCATCAAAACTGATCTTCGATGGTGGGCAAGCGTGCATTACTGCCGACAAGGCTGACAATCTTGTGCTGTCTGGCATCGTCATCGACGGCGCATTCGCAACCTTCAACGCGGATCGTGGTGAAGGCCTTATCTCCATCACAAATTCAAAGAACATCACGATTGACGACACCACGATCCGACACAGTGCGAAAACCGGCTTGTCGCTTGTCGCATCGTCGGGTCGCATCTCATTTATTGACGTGCACGATGTGCTGGACGCTGGCATCAAGTCGCTCGATGCCGCAGGACTTGATATCCACGGCGTCTGTGTTCGCGATTGCGGTAACAACGGCATTCTCGTCTGGCGCAGCGAACGGGGCGAAGATGGCACCACCGTGCGCGGCAACCGCATTGAAAAAATCCGAAACGCCAATGGCGGCAGCGGAGAGTTCGGCAACGGCATCAACGTGTTTCGGGCGGGCAGCGTGCAGGTGTTAGATAACCGCATCACCGATTGCGCTTATTCAGCCGTGCGCGGCAATGCAGCGTCAAACATTCAAATCGTCGCCAACAGTTGCGAGCGCATCGGCGAAGTCGCCATTTATTCGGAGTTCGGATTTGAGGGTGCGCTGATCGCCAACAACACCATCACGACCGCCGCAACTGGTATCTCTGTTACCAACTTCAACGACGGCGGACGCCTCGCCGTCATTCAAGGCAACTTAATCCGCCATTTGTTTCGCCGCGAAACCGAGCCAACAGATAAACGTGGCCAAGGCATCGGCGTTGAGGCCGATGCGGTGGTGTGCGGCAACACCATCGAAGGCGCCCCAACCGTCGGTATTCAAATTGGCTGGGGGCCGTTTATGCGCGATGTGGCAGCCACCGGCAATGTCATCCGCCATTGTAAAGTCGGCATCTCGGTAACGGCCCATGCTGACGCCGCGTCATGCCTAATCGCAAACAATCTGATATCGTCGGCCGCTGAGGGCGCGATCCGATCGATGCACTTAGGTATCCTCGTTGGACCAGATCTTGCCATGCAACCGAGCGCGGCCAGTCGTGTGACTGTCATCGGCAACGTCACCGTGTAGAACTCGCTGCGCAGAGGCGCGTTGAGCGCCACCAAACATCGGCGCTCAATCGCGTCGGGGTCTCGGTCACCGCATGCTTCCAACAGCGACTGGATCAACGCGTTAGGCTTCGTCCCCAAGCATTTTTTTGCCAGATTGGGACCAGTTTTCGTGGGTTGGCGACGGGCAGACACGCCCTCAACGAACGAATCAAATTAGGATCAGGTTTCGAGATTATTTTGGGCCGTGATGGTGCTGCACGTCACGCCGCACACAGTGCGCGTCGCGCCCCTGCTTCGGGAACCATTCCATGTCGGCTCGCGCCGCGCCTCTTGTCCTCCCCTTCGCACCCCAGCCCGACGTTTCAATGCGGCGGGCGCATGCGCGGCTCGAAGAGGTTTTTGGCTACAAAAGTTTCCGCTCGCATCAATCGGCTATTATCGAAACGGTCTTGAACGGCGGCGATTGCCTCGCGCTGATGCCAACGGGCGGCGGAAAGTCGTTGTGTTACCAAGTGCCGTCGCTCGTGCGCGCGGGCACTGGAATTGTCGTTTCGCCGCTGATTGCCCTGATGCAAGATCAAGTCGACGCGCTGAAAGATCTCGGCGTCAACGCCGCATTTCTGAATTCGACCCTCGATCGACACGCGCAAGATAGCGTTGAACGAGAATTCGCTGCCGGCAATCTCGATCTGTTGTATGTCGCGCCAGAGCGTCTCGTCCAAGATCGCATGTTGAACCTCCTCGCGCGCCATCAAGTTGCGCTGTTCGCAATCGACGAAGCCCACTGCGTTTCGCAATGGGGCCACGACTTCAGGCCGGAATATCGCCAGCTGAAAATTCTGGCCGAGCGGTTTCCCGGCGTGCCACGCATCGCCCTCACCGCTACCGCCGACGAGCGCACCCGTCAGGAAATCATCACCGAGCTCTCGCTCGAAGATGCAGCCTGTTTCATCGCCAGCTTCGATCGGCCGAACATTCGCTACACCATCGCTGAGTCTGGCTCGATGAGTTCGCGAGAGAAACTTTGGCAGTTTCTCGAAACCGAACATCCAACCGATGCCGGCATTATTTATTGCCTGTCGCGCAAATCGGTCGATGAAACCGCCAGTTGGCTGTCGTCTAAAGGGCGCAAAGCGATCGCCTATCACGCCGGCTTAGAGCCACACGTTCGGGCCGCTGCACAAACCAAATTTCTAGCCGACGATGGCATCGTTATCGTCGCGACCATCGCATTTGGCATGGGCATCGACAAACCCGACGTCCGCTTTGTCGCCCACCTCAACCTGCCAAAGTCGATCGAGGCCTACTATCAGGAAACCGGCCGCGCCGGGCGCGATGGCGAGCCAGCCAATGCCTGGATGGCCTACGGCATTCAAGACGTGGTTCAGTTGCGCCAATGGATCGCCCAATCCGAAGGCGCGGACGCTTTCAAACACGTTCAACGACAGAAACTCGACGCGCTCATTGGCCTGGCAGAAATGCCAGGCTGTCGACGCCAAGCGCTGCTCGCCTACTTCGGAGAGCGGCTCGGCGAACCATGCGGCAACTGCGACAATTGCTTGATGCCGCCCGAAACAGAAGACGGTACGGTCGTTGCGCAGAAAGCGTTGTCCGCCGTCTATCGAACGGGCCAGCGCTTTGGCGTCGCCTACGTGACCGACGTTTTGATCGGCAAAGCCGACGAGCGCGTGCAGCGCAACGCCCACGACAAAATCTCGGTTTTCGGCATCGGCAAAGACATGAGCGCCACGGCATGGCGCGGATTGTTTCGCCAATTGATCGCCGCTGGATATCTGGTTGGTGATGATGAAGGTCACGGCACGCTTGCCCTGACCGATCGCGCGCGTCCGCTGTTGCGCGGCGAAGATCGCTTCCTCATGCGCATCACACGTGCACAACCGAAAAAGACCAAGCGCGATGCCAAACCGGCCCAGCGCGTTGCGCCTGAAAACGCGACGCTGCTTGATGCCCTCAAAGCTGTCCGACTGCGCTTGGCCTCAACCGCCAAGCTGCCGCCGTATGTTGTGGCGCAAGATCGAACGCTCATTGAGCTGGCCGAGAAACGTCCAACGAGTGAAGATGCTCTACACGATATCACTGGCCTCGGCACCAGCAAGATCGCCCGCTACGGCCGTGCTTTCCTCGATGTCATTGGCACGTACAAGCGACACCCGATGCTCACCAACCGACTGTCGGCAACCGTCAACCAGACACTATCTGCCCACTTGCGTGGCCTCGATCCTGAGGCGATCGCAGCCGAGCGCGGGATCGAGGTTGGAACCGTGTACGGCCATTTTGCCGAAGCCATCGAAGCAGGCTTAGTTGCGCCAAAAGACGTCGTCGCACTGGACCCAGCCGAGCTGGACGAAATCGAAGCCGTGTTCGAGCGGCTACATACGCGCGACACGGGAAAACTCGGACCGGCGTTCGCAGCCCTCGACGGGCGTTATTTTTACGGCGTGTTGATGTGTCTCGTCGCGGATTAAGCGCGGCATCAATCCGGGTCATGCAAGCGCGCTTGCAACGCCTCGCGGGCGTTGATGGCTTCTGGCGTCCAGGCCGCGATATTTGACGCAAACAGATTGGCTTGCGATTTCAGAATTACGCCGTCAGCCAGAATTTTCAGACTATTGGCCCGCAGCGTCTCGCCCGTCGTTGTGATATCGACGATCAATTCGGCGGTGCCAGCCGCAGGCGTGCCTTCGGTCGCGCCCAAGCTCTCGACAATCCGGTAATCGCCGAAGCCTTTGTCGGCAAAAAAGCGCCGCGTCAGGTTCATATATTTGGTCGCGACGCGTGGCCAGCGGCGGTGCACGCGGCGAAACGCGCCCGAAATCTCCGCCAAATCGTTGACCGTCGTGACATCGATCCAACATGCCGGGACGGCCACCACCACATCGGCATGGCCAAAGCCAAGCGGCGCTAAAGCGATGACGCGCGTTGCCGCGTCCGACATACTCTCGCGCACCAGATCTTCGCCGGTAATGCCACAATGGACGCTGCCGGATTTCAAAGCTGCGGCGATTTCCGACGATGATATGAAGGCCACATCAACGGTCGGCATGCCGACGATTTCGCCACGATAGCCGCGATCTGTCCCAACCTTGCGGACCACCAACCCCGACCGGGCGAAACGCTCGGTCGTCTGTTCCATTAGGCGCCCCTTGGAGGGCATCGCGAGGGTCAGGCGGCTCATGGGGCAACCAACGCCGCATCGCGTGTGATCGCGGCGAGCAAGCGTTGCGTGTGGATCGCGCCGCCGACGGCTGGGATATCAACGTTTGCCCCTGCCGCCCGCATCAACCCGTCATAGCGCCCGCCGCCTGCGATCGGTCCGTCGGCGCGCAAGCCGGGCGCTGAAACTTCAAAAACGAACCCCGTGTAATACGCGAGCGTGCGTCCGAACTCAGCCGAGAACGTGACCCGGGATAGGTCGATCCCGGCATTCGCCAACAGTGCCAAGCGACGATCATAAACATCGAGTGCCGCGCCTGGGCCACCTTTGACATCTTTTAAAATGGCCGCAATCCGATCGCCCGCCGTCCGTGCTGGTCCCGAAACGCTGGCATATCGATCGATCATCAATGCGGTCTCAGGATCCAGCCGGTCTGCCGTTTCATCAGCAAGCACCGACAACAGATGCTCGATCATTTCGCCGGTCGTCCGGTTGCCGACCAATTCGATGCCTTTTGTGTCCAGAAAATTCATGACGGCAGCTTCACTGGCGGCGGGATCGCCAGGATCAAGTGAGCGCAAGAGCTCTTGCGGTAAATCACTACGCTGGCCGCGCGGCGCTTGTGACAGCCGCTTTAACTCAGCCCGAAATGCGCCAGGTTTAAGAAACGCGTCGCCTAACCGCTTTTGCCAGCGAGCGGGCAACCGCACCACGTTCAGCACCGATCGAAACAATCCCAGATCACCGGTCTGCAGCGTCCAATCGCGCAAACCGGCAACTTCAACTGCCTTCACGATCAACGTGACGATCTCTGCTTCAGCGACCTCGCGCGATGGGTCGCCTATGCGCTCGACGCCAGCTTGTCGGAATTCTCGGGGGTGCGCTTCGTCAGCACCTTGCGGCTGAAACCGAAATGCGGGACCGTTGTAGCAATAGCGCGCCGGCTTTGGTGCTGACCCATTGCGCGCGATGTGCAGCCGGCACGTCGGCACTGTGAGATCTGGCCGCAAACACAGTTCTGCGCCATCGGGATCAGTGAAGACATACGTTCGGGCCCGCAACGATTCCCCGATTGCATCCAAATAGACGTCGGCTGGCTGAATGACGGCTGGCGCAACGGCTTCGTGACCGGCTTTCAAAAAAACTGCCATCAACTTCTGTGCCTGCGCTTCGAGTGCTTCGAAGGATTGGCTGACTTCGGTTGTCATCTTAAGCCTTCGACACAATCGTCGGAGTAACCGGCTCTGGTTGATAGCGGGCGACGATGCGGCGCACCTCTTCAACCATGTTGGCTTCAGCGGTCGCGACCTGTGCCGGGCGCGCCGCTTTCCATTCCTTGTTGTCTTTGATGGCGTCGGCAGCCTTCGCGCCTTCGAACAAATCCTTAAGTGTCACTTCGCCCTTAGCGCGCTCATCAGAGCCCTGAATGACGACGCATGGACTGTTGCGCTTATCGGCGTATTTCATTTGTGCCTTCATACCCGACGACCCGAGATACATCTCCGCTCGGATGCCAGCTGCTCGTAACGTGTGCGTGAGTTTCTGGTAACTCGCGATCTGGTCTTTATCCATGACCAAAACCACGACCGGGCCAAGCACGGTGTGAGTGCCGGTTTCGATCAGCGCCAGTGCTGCCTGCAAACGCGAAACGCCGATGGAAAAGCCGGTTGCCGGCACCTTTTGGCCGGTGAAGCGCGCGACCAGATCGTCGTAACGGCCACCGCCGCCAACCGAGCCAAAACGCACAAGTTGGCCGTCTTCACCCTTCACTTGGAAGGTCAATTCAGCCTCGAACACCGGACCCGTGTAATACTCGAGCCCACGCACGCAGGTTGGATCGATAACGATGCGGCCATCGCCATAGCCTGCCGATTGAAACAGTGAGACCATCGTTTTCAGTTCGTCGACGCCTTGGCGTCCTTGCTCGGACCCGGCCACCAAAGCGCTAAGTCGCTCTAGTGTTGCAGCTCCTTCACTGCCGCCACTTTCGACATACGCGATAATCGTCTCCATATCCTTGGGCTGCAAGCCAGCGCCCTTGGTGAAGTCGCCGCTCTCGTCTTTGCGGCCCGCACCGAGCAACTGACGAACGCCATCGATGCCCAACCGATCGAGCTTGTCGATGGCGCGCAACACGATGAGCTTGCGGGCAGCGTCTGTTTCCGACAATCCCGCGGCAGCCAGCACGCCATCCAAAATTTTTCGGTTATTGACCTTGATGGCGTAGTCGCCGCGCGGCACGCCAAGCGCTTCCAACGTGTCGGCGGCCAGCATGCAAATTTCGGCGTCAGCTGCAACGCTGTCAGCACCAACTGTATCGGCGTCGTACTGCATGAACTGGCGAAACCGACCCGGTCCGGGCTTTTCGTTGCGGAACACCGGGCCGAACGCATAGCGACGATACGGCTTGGGCAGGTTTTGAAAGTTCTGCGCCACATAGCGCGCGAGCGGCGCTGTCAAATCATAGCGCAAGCTCATCCACTGCTCGTCGTCATCTTGAAACGAAAACACGCCGGCATTCGGCCGATCTTGGTCGGGCAAGAACTTGCCAAGCGCATCGGTGTATTCAAGCGTTGGCGTTTCCAGCGCCTCAAATCCGTAGCGCTCGTAGACCCCCCGGATCACGTCCAACATCCGCTGCATCCGCGTGAGTTCGCTGGCCTCAAGGTCGCGAAACCCCTTTGCGACACGCGCATTTGGCCGTGCACCTGGCGTCGCGCCGATTGTTGTCGTCGCAGCGTTGTCTGGTTTCTCGTTTGACATGAAGAATTTAAGGTTGCCTTCGCACCACTGTGCCGTGATCGGGATTTTCGCGCTCTTATAGCGGAACCGCTTTGCGGGTGAAAGTGCGGCGCGATCGGGCTTAGCGTTGGTCGCAAGCCGCCGCCGTGCGATGCTGTCAGGGATAGAGATCACCCCTCGATCAAACGAAAGGCTGCATCGCGCCAATTGCAGAAGCGATTGTCAGCATTTTATACGTTGCGAAAACTCAGCCACTTGCCGGCTTTGAATTGGCGTCGATGATGGCTTTGCCTATGAGGCCGCCAATATCGCCATCGCGCCAGGTTTTTCATAGTAACGCCTGCGGGTCTTTCTGCGCCAGCGCGCAACGCTGACGCAAATAGCGGTTGGCTCAACAGTCGTTCACAAGCGTCAACGTCATCGCGTGTGCGCGGTTCTGTTAGTTGAAGTTAATCGGCCCCTCAAACCGGAATGAAGCCGTCAACCGGGGCCGGCGATGACGGCGGCGCCAGCGCACAGAAAGGCTGCCTCAAAGACCTGCTCGATCGCGCCCAGCACGTCGCCGGTGTAGCCGCCGATGCGCCGCCAAGCGATCCAGCCAATGGCCGATCCGGCAATCAGCCCCAAAATAAGACACGCGGCGAACGTTGGTATTGGCAAAACCGCGAGGCCCACAGCCGCAAACGTCGCTGTGCTAACGGCGAGACTACCGACCGAAATCCGTGTCGTGGCCGACGTGGTTTTGGCGATTGCTACGTCACCCGCGAAGGGCAACACCGCCATTGCGAGAACAGCCGCAAATCGCCCGCCAGTATGGGCTGCAATGAGCACATAGGCCGCCATGACAGGATCGAGCGCCTGCAGAGACGCGAATTTTAAGCCGAGAACCAGCACCACGGCCAATACGCCGAATGTGCCGATGCTGCTATCTTTCATGATGGCCAAGCGGCGTTCCGGCGTCGCGCCACCAAACAGTCCATCGGCGCTGTCGGCCAGGCCGTCCTCATGCAGACCGCCGGTGACAAGGACAGCGGCCATCATCGCCAGCACAACCGGGATCGGCTGTGGAAAGACGACCGATGCCGCGAGCAGTACAATCGCTGCCACGCATCCGATCGTGGCACCGACGGCCGCGAAATACTTAGCTGCGTTTTGCAACCAGTTGGCATCGTAGACAGCGTTTGCTGGAACAGGAATACGCGTCAAGAACTGCACAGCCATCAGTGCGTTTCGCAATTCGCTGCCGATCATGACGGATGCTCACCCGGCAGATCGGCCATGTCGCGCAGCAAGTATTCAGCCGCCCGCACCAGCGGAATAGCCAGCACCGCGCCCGTGCCTTCGCCAAGCCTAAGACCCAGATCAAGCAACGGCTGGACGCCGAGATAATCCAGCAGAACACGATGTCCGGGCTCGGACGAGCAATGTGCGAAAACGCAATTGTTGAGGGTCGACGGCTTCATCGCCTCAGCCGCAATTGCGACCGCTGTCCCAATGAAGCCATCAACAATCACCATGCGGCCCGCAGCAGCAGCCGATGCCATGGCCGACGCCATCATGACCATCTCAAAACCGGCGAACTGGCGCAGCGTTTCGATGGCCCGTGACGCGAGGTCGGGTGATTTGATTGGCGCGCACGCGATCGTCTCCTGCAGGATTTGCAATTTGTGTCCAAGACCAAGTGGCGGCACACCCGCGCCCGGCCCAACCAACTGAATGAGATCGATCCCCGTCAGCATGTGCGCGACGAGGGCTGCAGCCGACGTATTGCCGATGCCAATTTCGCCAAAGGCGACGATGCCAACGCCTTCGCGCCCAAGACCCGCATCGATGGCGCGGCCTTCAATTAACGCGGCGCTGCATTGATCGTCTGTCATGGCCGGTTCACGCCGCGAGTTGCGGGTACCAGCGCCCATCCGCCGATCGAGCAGCCGATCGTGCGGCGCGAGCGGTCGCAACATGCCGGCATCGACCAGCACAACGTCGACGCCAGCGGCGCGAGCGCAAACGTTGATACCTGCCCCACCGTCGAGCACCAGCTTGGCAATTTCGCGCGTCACCACCGATGGGTAGGCTGTCACGCCTTCGGCCGTCAGACCATGATCACCGGCGAAGACGACGACACGCGCCGCACCGAGATCAGGCTCGATCGAGCCCGTCGCCATGCCGATTTGAACGGCGAGTGTTTCAAGGCGACCCAGCGCGCCGACAGGTTTAGCCTTGCCGCGTAATTTAGCCAGCAATTGATGGCGAAGCGCGTCATTCCAACCGGTCTCGTCTCGCGTTCCTGTCATGCCGAAATGTAGTCATCGATCGGGCGCAACGCTTTTGGCACATCGGTGGCGTATTGCTTCAGGCCCTCCATGCCGGTTGGCACGGGACCGCCGTAAGCCCAATCGAGAAGCTCCACGGTGTGCACCACCGGAAGATCGAGGCCCGACTGCAACTGCGAAATGCATCCGATGTTACCGGCAGCGACCACGTCGGGGCGCTGCGCCTTGATATTCGAAATTTTGTTGTCGCGAAGTTCGCGCGCGATTTTCGGCTGTAGAATGTTGTACACACCCGCCGATCCGCAACACAAATGCCCATCCGCAATATCGAGCACCGTAAAACCGGCTTTCTTCAATAGCGACTTCGGCTGATGGGTGACGCGTTGGCCGTGCTGTAGCGAGCATGCTGCGTGATAGGCCACCTTGATGCTGGACCAGCGCTTTGCTGGACCGATATCGTGGCTGACGAGGAACTCACTGACGTCTTTAGCGAGTGCCGACATCTTGCGAGCTTCAGAGGCATAGGTCGGATCATCGGCCAGCATATGGCCATAGTCTTTGACCGTCGTGCCGCAACCCGATGCATTGATGATGATGGCATCAACCGGAGTTCGGGCCATATCCTTAGCCCAAGCATCGATGTTGCGCCGTGCGGACATTTTGGCATCGTCGTGCTGACCGATGTGCTGCGTCAACGCTCCACAACACCCAGCTCCAGCCGACACCACGACTTCAACGCCGCTGCGCGCCAGCAGTCGGATCGTGGCGTCATTGATTTCGGGTCGGAGAACTTTTTGAGCACAGCCCGCCAACATAATGACCCGCGCGCGGCGAGGGCCGGTGATTTCTGCCGTGCCAGGCCCGGCAAATTTTGCCGCTTTGTGCCTATGCCGGGGCGCCAATTCAACCATGGCGGCCAACTCATTTAAGCCGACGCGGCGCAAAGTGGGCACCAACCGGCGGCCAAGTGGCGCCGCCATCAGCGCGAGTCTGAAGCGCTTTGGATACGGCACGATGGCACTCAGCGCCTTGCGCATTGTGCGGTCTTTGAAACTGCGCGTGGCGGTCTTTTCGATGTGGACCCGCGCGATATCGACCAGGTGCATATAGTCCACACCCGACGGGCAGGTCGTCATGCACGAGTAACACGACAAACACCGGTCGATGTGCATCGAAACTTCGGCGCGCGCAGGGCGCTCATTTTCGAGCATGTCTTTGATGGCGTAGATGCGGCCGCGCGGGCTATCGCGCTCATCGCCAAGCAGCACATAGGTCGGGCACGTTGCCGTGCACAGCCCGCAATGCACACACTTGCGCAAGATGCGGTCCGCCTCCGCTATCGCCGGATCGGCAGTTTGCTCGGGTGTGAAATGGGTCTGCATATCGGCTTGCTTGCCTTGATGTTCGTTTCTCAGATGGTCGCGTACATTCGGCCGCGGTTCAAAATTCCGGCCGGATCGAAAGCTGTCTTGATACCGCGCGTCAAGCGTTCGATTTCCGGTTTCATCGGTTCAAACACTTCGACCGACTGGCGCACCTGGGGCGACGCCCGCACCAACGTCGCGTAACCGCCGCGCACGGCCACCGCGCGCCGCACGTCGGCCGCACCGGCATCGGCGGCGGCTGGCACTTCAAGCCAGATGAGGCCACCTGACCAATCATAGAACGCATCCGCCGCCATTGATTTTTGGATGGTCGCGACAATGTCTGGGCCTTTGGTCGGCGGGCACGAAATGCGCCACAAGCTGGTCTCGGTTGTGTACGGCATCACTGACAGCGAGCGAAGATCACGCCAGATTTCGCGGCTGTCATCACTGCCCAGCACCATCGCTTTGCCGTAAATTTTGAGCGCAGCTTGCAGTTTGATCTGGCGCGCGGCCACGGCCGCTGGAAAATTTTCAAGCCGCACGAGTGTCAACGCCGCCCCGGCATCAGCAAGCTTGATCTGCTTCAGTCGTGCAGCCACGCGGTTGGGCAAATGGACAGCGCCTGAAACTTCGAAGGGCGTGCCAAGCGCCGTCGTCAAAGCTTCGATGGCGAGATCGTCAGGCAAGCCGAAATAGACCAGCGTTGCGGTCGCGGCCGGCTGGGGTACGACTTTGAACGTCACTTCCGTCAGGATCGCCAAGGTTCCCCAACTGCCGGTCAACCCGCGGGCAACGTCGAGGCCCGTCACGTTCTTCATCACCCGGCCACCCGATTTGAAAAGTTCGGCGCGGCCGTTGACAGCCCTGACGCCCAACAGATGGTCGCGGGCGCTGCCGCCCGCGATGCGCCGCGCGCCCGACGTGTTGGTTGCGAACACGCCGCCAATCGAGATTGCACCCCCGGCCGAGCCAATCGCCGGGGCGAGATCGACCGGTTCAAACGGCAGCATTTGCCCGCGCGACGCGAGTTCGTTTTCGATGTCGACGAGTGATGTTCCAGCCCGCGCCGACATGACCAATTCGGTTGGCTCATAGAGCGTCAGTCCGCGCAACGACGCGGTGGTGATTACAACATCGGACACAACTGCGCGCCCTGCGTTGCGGAGCGCGCCGGTACCGACAACTTCGACCGGCTGATTGTGGCTCGCCAGTTTGGCGACCATCGATTGCAGTTCCCACTCGGCGGCAGGGCGCAACATTTGGGTCATGAGGCGCTCCTCGTCGGCCAGTGCATTGAGACCCACATTGGTCAGATCGTTGGCCAGTGAATATTGATGTCAGACCGCCAATGACGTCGTTAAGCGGCGGCGGCGGCTGTCGAAGCCGATGCCGCGACTTGGTGGGCCTCGCGTAAAGATGCGCTGGCTTCAAGCGGAAAAACCTTGGCAGGATTCAACAGCCAGTGACCATCAAACACGGTTTTAATGCGCATTTGGACGGCCAAATCGGTCTGTGAAAACTGCACCGACATTAAATCGCGCTTTTCGATGCCAACGCCGTGCTCGCCCGTCAGACAGCCACCGACTTCAACGCACAATTTCAGAATTTCAGCGCCCGCGGCTTCTGCGGCTGTGGTGCCACCGGCCGCATTGGAATCATAGAGGATCAGCGGGTGCAAATTGCCATCGCCGGCATGAAAAATGTTCGCGACCTTTAAGCCATGACCGTCACAGATCTGCCTGATGCGCACGAGCACGTGGGGCAGCGCGCCAAGCGGGATCGTGCCGTCCATGCACAAGTAATCCGAAATCCGCCCGATGGCTCCGAATGCTGCTTTGCGCCCGGCCCAGATCTTTGCGCTCTGATCACTATCGGCGCTGATTTCAATCGACTTTGGCGCAAACGGTTTGGCGATCTCGGCGATCCGGCTCAACAAAACGGCGATTTCGTCGTCGGAGCCTTCAACCTCGACGATCAGCAGCGCTTCGACATTCAACGGATAGCCCGCACTGGCGTAGGCTTCACAGACCGCAATCGCCGGCCGGTCCATGTATTCAATGGCGACCGGGATGATGCCAGCGGCGATAATGGCAGCGACACACCCGCCCGCTGCCTCCGGCGCATCGAACCCGAGCATCATCGGCCTCGCTCCTTCAGGCGCGCGCAAAATGCGAACCGTTGCTTCCGTGATGACGCCGAGTTGGCCCTCAGACCCGATTGCCAAGCTCATCAGATCGTAGCCCGACGCATCTAAAAACCCGCCACCGATCTCGACCACCGAGCCATCGATCAGAACCATCTTCATGCCCAGCACGTTGTGGGTCGTGACACCATATTTCAGGCAATGCGCGCCGCCAGAATTCATGGCCAAGTTGCCAGCCAGCGTACAGGCGAGCTGAGACGAGGGATCGGGCGCGTAGAAAAATCCCCGCTCTGCTACTTTGGCCGAGATCGCAAGGTTGGTAATGCCAGCTTCAACGCGCGCTGTGCGATTGGCGTAGTCGACATCAAGCACGCGCTTCATCTTCGAGACACACAACACCAGCGCATCAACGGTCGGCAAAGCGCCACCGCACAGTGACGTGCCAGCGCCACGCGGAACGACTTTAATGGCGTTTTCGAAGCAATACCGCAAAATTTTCGCAACATCATCGGTACTGCGTGGCATGACCACCAGCAGCGGTAAGTTACGATAAGCGGTCAGTGCGTCGGTCTCGAAGGCACGCCGCCCATCCTCGTCCGCAATCAAAGCATCGCGACCGATCAGCCGCGCCAGATCATCAACGATGATCGACCGGCGTTCGGCAAGTCCTCCGTCCGGCTCTGGCATTTGAACCAGCGACATTGCGTTATCCTCGTTCGAACCGCACACTCGCACCTTATACAAATTTGGCGTGCGCCGCTGACTGCTTATTCAATGGCGGCGCATTTGACCCAAAGCCCAGCCAAGAATTTCGACCCCGCGTTCGATGCCCGGCCGGAGCCGATCATAGCGCTTTACAACAGGGCACCCTGCCCGTTGGCGATGGCCACGCCTCACCACTACGAACCAATGCTGCTCGCGGGCTTGCCATGAGCCTAACCACCTGGGCTTGCCAACAGTGATGGTACGCGACATCGCCGTTGTCCGAGCCAACCTTCCGGGACGCCAGTCCTGACGTCTGATGGCTGACGTTCGAGCGTTCGAACCCGATCGCTGCCGCCACCGCCGTGACCCGCTCCACTCGGCATTTACGCTCTGACGGGAATAACAGTCCTTCTGCTATCACGATTTAGCGAGACACTTTAGTCTGGCAGAAGGTTTTTACGGGATTCCAACCATGAGCAGTCCCAGAACACACCACTCGAGAGACCCGAACGTGACGGCGATCAGCGACCTCGATATTTTTGCACGCGTCGCCCGCACCGGCAACATGTCGATGGCCGGGCGCGAAATGGGCTTGTCGCCAGCTGTGGTATCAAAGCGCATTAGCTTGCTAGAAGACCGCCTCGGCGCGCGTTTGTTCCAACGCACAACCCGGCAGTTGACGCTGACAGAAACGGGCGAAGGATACTTCCGTCGCGTCGTCGACATCTTGAGCTTGTGCGAAGAAGCCGAAGACTACGTCAGCCGACGCAACACGAAGCCGCGTGGCGTCCTCAAGATCTCGGCTCCGACGTCTCTCAATCGACTACATATCGAGCCGCATGTGCCAGCCTTTCAGGCCCGCTATCCCGACATCGAACTCGACATGCAGCTGACGGATACTTTCGTCGATATTATCCGCGAGGGGTATGATCTGGCTTTGCGCATCGGCGAACTCGAAGACAGCTCGCTCGTCGCCCGCAAACTCGCCAACGAACACCGCATCATCTGTGCCGCGCCGTCTTACATCTCGCGCGCTGGCATGCCGCAAACACTCAATGATTTATCAGCCCACAATTGCTTGGTTGCTGGCGCACAGGACGTTTGGCGGCTGGACGGGCCCGATGGCGCCCACGAGTTGCGGGTCAAAGGCAACTTGCGCTCGAATTCGGGCGAATTCGTTCGCAACAGCCTGTTGCAGGGCTTGGGCCTCGCCTTGCGCGCGACCTGGGATATCGGTCCTGAACTGGCACGTGGCGACCTCGTAACCGTTTTGCCCGACTACCAAGGCTCGACCAAGAACGCGATTTACGCGGTCTACCCGTGTCGCGAATTTATGCCAGCGAAGGTCGTAGCCTTCATCGACTACTTTGCCGAAATCATCGAGCGCGACATTGCTTCAGCACGCGCCTCACACGAGTTGGCAAAACGAACGCAAAAGGCAAAGCCAGTAGCCGACGCAAAAGCGCCCCGCAAGGTGACCGCAAGAGGCGCTTGATCTGGCATGTCTCAACGCTTGGGTCTGCATCCGTCCATGCAGGCCTGCATGCGGCTATCGCAAACTGGCGACGCGCCCTTGGTTTCGATCCGGCATTTGTTGTGAGCCGCGCGACACCGGTCGGCACATTGATCGGCGAGCGCACGGCTTCCTGGCCCTGGCGCAAGCAGGCAGACCGTGAGTGCAGCGAACACAGCGCGTTTCATCATCACAGGCCACTCCTCTCGTGTCTGCCGCAGTCAAAACCCATACTAGGCAATACCGCCCTGGGTGGCTAACGCCGCGCCCGCCACTGCCAACCGATCACAATCTGCCAATTACACTCGCGTGCATGAACGAGAGCTGAACTGGACGCTGCGACCCCGCGCCGACATGCGGCTGCTAAAACGCAAATTCTTCAAAGATGTGGTCAATGTTGCCATGCCACGCGCCGTGATACCGGCTGAGCAGATCGTCGGCGACGGTCCGGCCGTTTCCGGCGATGGCGTCGATTGGGCTGAGATAGATGGTTTCATCTTGGTTTTTGTCGTTAATTTTCTTGCGGTTTTTTAAACCCAAGCGCGCGATGCGCAGCGCCTGACGGGCGATCTCGCGAACGGTCGTATTGCGGAATTGTGTGCGCAGCGCCGTTTTTGGTACCGCGTTGCGCAAGTTTTCGCGCTCGTCCGCCGTCCAATCTTTGACCAACTGCCAAGCCTGGTCTAACGCGACCTCGTCGTACAGGAGCCCGGTCCAGAACGCGGGTAGGGCCGTGATCGATTGCCAGCGTCCGCCATCGGCGCCGCGCATTTCCAAGAACCGCTTCATACGGACCTCGGGAAACAGCGTCGTCAGATGGTCCGACCAATCATCGACAGTTGGCCGGACACCTTCGAGGCCTTTGAGTTTGCCGTCGAGAAAATCTCGGAACGACGCGCCAGCGACGTCGATATAATTGCCATCGCGATAGACAAAGTACATCGGCACATCGAGCGCGTAGTCGGCATACCGGGCGTAGCTCATGCCGTCTTCAAAGACGAACGGCACCATGCCGGTGCGCCGCTTGTCGGTGTCACGCCAAACCTCACTGCGCATCGACTGAAAACCGTTCGGCTCGCCCTCCGTGAAAGGTGATGACGCAAACAATGCCGTGGCGATCGGCTGCAAAGCGAGCGACACGCGCAGCTTTTTGACCATGTCAGGTTCACTTGCGAAATCGAGATTAACCTGCACGGTGGCGGTGCGGTACATCATGTCAAGCCCGCGACTGCCGACTTGCGGCATGTAGCGCGTCATGACTTGATAGCGGCGCTTGGGCATGGTCGGGACGTCTTCCAGCCGCCACTTCGGCGAAAACCCAACGCCGAGAAAGCCGATCTGAAGATCCTCTCCAACGGCGAGCACTTCGCGCAGATGCAATTCGGTTTCAGCCGACGTCTCGTGCAGCGTTTCGAGTGGATCGCCCGACAGCTCGAACTGACCACCTGGCTCCAGGCTGATATTGCCGCCAGCCTCTCCCGCTGGACGCTTAAGGGCGATGGTGGTCTCGCCTTCCTTGATCGCGAGCCAGCCGTGACGCCGGATCAGTTCGTCCATCAATGCCCGGATGCCAGCGGGTCCGTCATAGGGCACAGGGTCGAGTGAGCCGGTCTTGAAAACGAATTTCTCGTGCTCGGTGCCAATTCGCCATTGCGCTTTTGGTTTCTCGCCAGCCGCGATCCAGGCAATGAGGTCGTCGCGTGTTTCGACGATCGGGCTTTGCGCCCCTTGTTCTCGCGTCGACATGCTTCGGCCTCAAAAAGTCCCGTGGCGTGCGGCGGGTGATCGGTCGGCGGCAAGCAGGGGTGCGTTGGACGGTGGTTATGGCGGCTCGCCCGCATTGGCACAAGTGGTGCCGACGTTCCAGTGCCAGTACGCGCGGGCGGCGCAATTACTCTGCGGTCCAATCGCCAAGCGTCGCATTGACGAGTGCCAGGGCTGCAACAGCCGCCGTGTCGGCCCTCATCACGCGTGGCCCAAGCGATACCCGCGTGACAAACGGCAGACTGCTTAAGGACGCGCGTTCTTCCGGCGAAAATCCGCCTTCGGGACCAACAAGAACCGCGATGGGGCCACGATTGACAGCGCGCAATGCGGCCAGTGGATCGGCAACGTCGGCTGCTTCATCACAAACAACAAGCGCGCGACCGCGATCCCATCCTGCCAGCCGCTTTTCAAGCGTCATCGGCGGGCAAACGTCTGGCACGCGCAGCACACCACACTGTTCGGCAGCTTCAACGACGTTGGCGCGCATCCGCTCTAAGTTTACGCGCTCGGCGATCGTGCGATGCGTGATCACCGGCTCCAAGCTTGCAACGCCCAGTTCGGTCGCCTTCTGCACCATGTAATCAAGCCGCGACCGTTTCAGCGGCGCAAACAAATAGGCAATATCCGGCCCTGACGTTTGGTCGCGGATTTGGCTGGTGACTTTAAGCGTTGCAGCGCGTTTTTTCACGTCCGCCAGCGACGCCTGCCATTCGCCATCGCGGCCGTTAAACAGTAATACGCCGTCGCCGATTTTCATGCGCAGCACATGGCAAAGGTAGTGCGCTTGATCATCGCTCAAGATCACATCGCGTCCGCAGCCGAGGTCCGCTGTCACGAATAAGCGCTGAGATGTTGGATCGTGGATCGCCATGGGTGTGTCTTAACTGAAGCCAGCCATCCGGCAAGGGTCGCGGGCCAATGGTCTTTGACCATCGTCACGCCGCATCCACCAAGCCACCGACCTGCGGCAGCATTGCGCAAGTGGTGTCGCAGCGATAGCCTCACGGACCCCGTCACCAGGAGCCATCGACATCGTGACCGCCGCAACCAAATCAGACCCACGGCCAGCGCCGATCACTGGCGCAGTGGTCGCGGACGCTTCACCTCAGAACTGGGTCGATCGGTATGCGCCCGATATCTTGCAGCCGTATTTGCGCTTGGGCCGCTTTGACCGACCGATCGGGACGTGGCTGCTGCTGTTTCCGTGCTGGTGGTCACAGACCCTGGCTGAAGTCGATAGCGGCGCTGCTTATCCAAACCTTTGGTATCTGGCGCTGTTCGCCTTGGGCGCGGTCGCCATGCGCGCGGCCGGCTGCGCCTATAATGATTTTGTCGACCGCGACATCGATGCGCGCGTTCAACGCACCGCCAACCGACCGATCCCGTCTGGGCAAATTTCACCGACGGCGGCATTGGTCTTCGTCGTCGTGATGGCGCTGCTTGGGCTAGCCGTGCTGGTGAATTTCAACACCTTTACGATCGTGCTCGCCATTGCATCTCTGATCATCGTCGCTGCCTATCCATTTGCCAAACGCATCACGACCTACCCACAATTTGTGCTCGGCTTGGCCTTCAATTGGGGAGCACTGGTCGGCTGGGCTGCCATCAAAGGTGACATTGGGCTGCCAGCCGTCATTTTGTACGTCGGCTGCGTGTTGTGGACGATCGGATATGACACGATTTACGCGCACCAGGACAAAGACGACGACGCCCTCATCGGTCTTGGCTCGACTGCGTTGCGGTTTGGCGACGACACCGTGTCATATGTCGGCGCACTGTATGGATCTGGCGTCGTGCTATGGCTGATCGCTGGCGCTTTGGCTGGCGCACACTTGATTTACTTTTTGGCCGTAACGCTCGTGTTCTTGCAAATGTCTTGGCAAGTCGCCACGCTCGATGTCAAAGACGCAGCCAATTGCCTGCGGCGCTTTCAATCGAATCGCGACGTCGGCATCGCAGTCTTTATCGGGCTTGCCGCCGACATGGCGCTGTCGTACTTCGCCGGCTTCAATTAGCTTCTGCCGCAACGTAGAACACAGTGTGGAAAGGTTTTTTCCACACTGCGTTGGCCTCGCTGTCGACTTTTTCGATGGCCGAATGCGTCGGCCTTGTTGAAACAATAGCCAAAATTGGTTCCGATCCCATTAAGTCAGTGCCCGCATTCATCTGACCTTTTGTGCCGAAACGACACGCGGCTTGTGGCCCCAAGTCACTTGATTGCAGCCCGCGACGCCGCCAAAGTCGTGACGAGTGCTCTGGCTTGAGCCGCAACCCGATGACAGGACGCCGCTGCAGCAATGACCAATCCGCCATCGAATCCCAACGCGAATGCTCCGCTCTTGCACCTTGTCTTTGGCGGCGAACTGACAACGCTCGATGGTCATGATTTCCGTGATGTCTCCGGCCTCGACATCGTAGGAATTTTTCCGAATTATGAGACAGCCTTTGCGGCCTGGAAAGGTGCGGCCCAACGCACCGTCGATAACGCCATGATGCGCTACTTCATTGTCCACTTACATCGCCTACTTGAGCCCGGCGTGGTGGGCCTTTCTGGAGCGAACACGTCGGGGACAAATACGTTTGGGACGAACACGTCGGCCGTGAACACGCCAGCCGATAGCCGCTGACCACAGTGAGCCCGATCGCGAGCAACGACAAGCCGTCGAAACGCCCCCGCCTCCGGCTGGACGACGCATCGCGCGCCCTGCTGCGCCGCTTCATTGACGATTGGATTTGGCCACGGCGCTGGCAACTCGGTTGGACGATCGGCCTCACCGCATGTCTTGCCGTCGCAACCGGCGCTTATCCGACCGTAATCAAAATGTCGTTTGACGCGTTGATGAACGACAGCAAGACCGGCTTGCCGTGGGTCATCGCCACCATCATCGGCATCACGATGTTTCGTAGCGCGTTTTTGTATTTGCAGTCGGTCGCAACCAACACTTTTGTGCTTCGCATCACCACCGATATGCAGAAGCTTGCGTTCAAGCATTTGATCAACGCTGATTTCGCCCGCATCTCGCGCGATACGCCAGGCCGGCTGGTGTCGCGGCTCACCAACGATATCAGCTTCATCCAATCAGCCTTGCTGGCCGGCATGAATTCAGCAATTCGCGACCTGTTTTCGGTCATCGCGCTGTTTATTGCGATGCTCTATCTCGATTGGGCGATGACGCTGATCGTGCTCGGCATCTATCCGTTGGCTGCCATCCCAATTGCCGGCATCAGCGGTCGCCTGCGCCGGGTCGCAAAGCGGACCCAGAGCGAACTGGGCGACATGACCTCGCTGCTATCTGAAAAACTTTCGGGTGCCCGGCTGATCAAAGCCTTCCGCCTCGAAAACTACGCAGCCAGTCGCCTGGACGACAGTTTCGAGCAAGTGTTCCAGCTCCGCATCAAAGCCGTCAAAACGCGCGCGCGGCTCGATCCGATGTTGGAAGTCTTAGGCGGGTTTGCCATCGCTGGTGTGGTCGCGTTTGCCTACCTGCGCATTTCAAATGGCATCTCAAGCGTTGGCGATTTTATGGGCTTCGTCACCGCCCTCTTGATGGCCGCCCAACCGATCCGCGCGCTTGGCAATCTCGCGGGTCGCGTTCAAGAAGGGTTGTCGGCGGCTGAAAGCTTATACGGCATCGTCGATGATCAACCGCTGATCGTCGACAAGCCGAACGCGGCCGGGTTGGTGATCGACAAGGGCACCATTACATTCCGCAACGTGGCCTTTAGTTACGACATCGCCTCGCGCGAGCCAGCGGTCAGCGATTTTAGCTTGGTGGTTCCGGGCGGCAAGACGGTCGCGCTGGTCGGCCGCTCTGGCTCTGGTAAATCCACCGTCATCAATCTGGTGCCGCGTTTGTTTGACGTGACCGACGGCACCATCACCATCGATGGCCAGGATGTGCGCGACGTCACAATCACGTCGCTGCGTGATCAGATTGCGATCGTCAGCCAAGACATCACGCTGTTCGACGACACCATCTCAGCCAACATCGCGCTTAGTCGGCTGGGCGCCAGCCAAGCCGAAATCATCGCAGCCGCAAAGGCCGCCGCCGCGCATGATTTTATCATGGCTCAACCGCTCGGCTACGATACGGTGATCGGTGATCGCGGCGGGCGATTGTCGGGGGGGCAACGACAACGAATTGCACTGGCGCGAGCGATCCTCAAAGATGCGCCAATTTTGCTGCTGGATGAAGCAACCAGCGCGCTGGATACCGAAAGCGAGCAACTGGTACAGGAGGCGCTGGCCCGCTTCACGCGCAATCGCACCACGCTCGTGATTGCCCATCGCCTGAGCACAGTGCAACGCGCCGATTTGATTTGTGTGCTGGAAGCCGGCCACATCGTCGAGCGCGGCACCCACGATGAGATGCTGTCGAACAAAGGTCCTTACGCGCGGCTGTCGGGCTCGGGCCCAACGCAAATTCTCATCAACTGAGGCGCCCACATCGGTTATTCGCGGCGCAGAATTTGGTCGACCAGACGCGACGCCCACTTTCGCGATTGAAATGAGCGGTCGATCTGGTCGGGGTCGTAGCGGGTTTCGACCCACTGCCAAAACGGGATCGGTGAGCGCGCATCATCATCGATATATTTTTCAAACACCGCGTCCAGCACGCCGGTTGCGGCCTGTTTAATATGACCGTAGCGGAGCGACAGTTGATCCCGCGCCGTCGCAATTGGCACGCCCTCGCGGTCGTGGCGGATCAGAACACTCATTAAACCAGCCCGATCAGCACCAGATTTGCAATGCACTAGGATCGGGTATTCGACCGACGCCAAGCAATCGCGAACAGCCCGTAACTCCTGCCGCGTCGGTGCTGCCCGCGATCGCAGTGTCAGGTTCACAAGTTTAAGACCGTGACGCTGGCACGCCTGCTCTTCCAGCCAGCGCGTTCCAGCCGTTTGATCGCCGCGCAAATTAATGATGGTCTTGATGCCACGCCGCGCCATCATCGCGATGTGGTGGGGGGCGGGTTGCGCTGATCGCCACGCATCCGCACTTACTTGATGGCGATTGTTGAACACCATCCGCGTCGCGCCATAGTCAACCACCAGCATATCGAGATAGAGCAAGGCTGGGCCAACAGCGCGGTCGAACCACGGCGTCCTACCGTTGGCCATCGCACCGACAACCGCTTCACCGCGACGACGCAATCGACGTTTGGCTTGTTTCAACAGGCTCGCCATGTGGGCGTTTTGCGCTCTCATAAGTGCGGCTCATGCTGTTCGCCACACACCCTCAAAGGACACGCGACAAAGGTGTGTCAAGCCGCAATTGCGCCGCGACGAATTTGAGGTGTGGGGCGGTGGTTTGCAGCGCCCGGCTATTGACTGTAGTTAGGGCTCTCGCGACCTATTCCCACGCCATCTAGTCAAACCTTGCCCGCGTCGCGTTGCGACCGCGCAGCATATTCGCCACACTCAGGCGGCATCCACGCCAATTTACACGACCGAAAGGCCGCCACCCGGAATGCCCGCGATGAAAACCACGCTGATGCGTTTTGGCGGCCGCTCACTCGCACGACTGATCAGATTTGTCGAAGCGACGTCTGAAGTCGTCTACGAACCAGCAGACTTACGACAGCGATTGCGCTCAGCGCATCCTTGCATCGTTGCATCGTGGCATGGCCAATTCATGATGACGGCTTGCCTCCATCCCGGCGATGTCAAAGTCGCTGCCATGGTCGCGCGGCACGGTGATGCTGAGTTGATCGGCGAAGCCATGCGCAACCTCAACACTGACCTCATTCGCGGCGCTGGTGCTGGCGACCGCCGCCGCGACCGCGGTGGTGCGAGTGCATTACGCGCTGCCGTCAAAGCCTTGGCCGATGATACGTCGCTCGTGATGACGGCTGACATTCCACCAGGGCCAGCACGGGTCGCAGGACTTGGCATCATCACCATTGCGCGCATGTCAGGCTGCCCGATTGTGCCGGTGGCGGCCGCCACGCGCCGCTTTGCGTCGTTCGATACCTGGAGCCGCATGACGCTTAATCTGCCGTATTCAAAGCTGGTTTTTGTCGGTGGCGAACCGATCCACGTCCCGCGCGACGCTGACAACGAGATGCTTGAAGCCAAGCGCCACGAACTCGAACGTGCGCTCAACGCTGCAACTGTCTCCGCCTACGCGCTGGCTGGCGCCGACATTGCCCGCGCGACCCCGCTCGATCATTTGGCAGCGATCTCACCACCACGGCCGGGCACGCGGCTAAAGATCTACGCAGCGGCGATGTCGGCGCTGCGCCCAGCCGTACCGGTGTTTCTGAATATTCGCGGACGGCGCGGCAAAGAGGATGGCCTGCGTCGCGGCGAACGGCTCGGCTTTGCCGGTCGGCCACGCCCCTATGGTCCGTTGATTTGGGTTCACGCCGCAAGCGTTGGCGAAACCAACGCGGTTCTAGCGCTCATCGACGAAATGCTGGCAGCCCACAAGACCGCCAACGTCTTGCTTACGACCGGCACGACGACGTCAGCCAGCCTCGCGGAGCGACGTTTGCCGGACCGCGCCTTCCACCAGTATGTGCCGCTCGACGTGCCGCAATACGCCTCGCGGTTTTTGGACCATTGGCGGCCGTCACTGGCGATCTTCACCGAATCCGATCTGTGGCCAAATTTAATTTTGGGCACCGCTGGCCGTGCCATCCCTTTGGTTTTGGTCAACGCGCGGATGTCACCGCGCAGCATGAAACGCTGGCGCAAGAATGCGCGCGTCGGCCGCCCCTTGTTCTCGCGCATGAACTTGATCCTGACGCAAAACTCAAAAATCAGCACAACGATGAAGCGTTTGGGTGCGCCGAACGTGATCACGGCTGGCAACTTGAAAATCGATTCCCCACCGCCACCGATCGATCATGCCAAGCTGGATTTTTTGAAGTCAGCCATTGGCGATCGTCCTGTGTTTCTGGCTGCCAGTACGCACCTCGGCGAAGAAAGCCTCGTCGCCGCCGCCCACCAGATCATGCGCCGCTCGCTGCCCCGTCTGCTGACCATCATTGTGCCCCGCCACCCCGAACGCGGCGGTGCGATAGAGCTAGCCATGATGGGTCATGGTCTCTCGGTTGGACGGCGAAGTCAGAATGTGATGCCCGATGAGACGTGCGACCTCTACATCGCCGACACGATTGGCGAACTTGGCACGCTCTACGCGCTGGCTCCGGTGGCTTTTATCGGCGGATCGCTTATTCAGCACGGCGGTCAAAACCCAATCGAAGCGGTCCGCCACGCAGCCACCGTCCTCACCGGTCCGCACTACTACAATTTTCGTGAAGCCTATGACGCCCTGATTGCAGCCGACGGCGCTATTGTCGTCACCACGCCCGACGACATCGCTCAGGCGACCGTGCGCCTGTTGAGCGACGCGGACGCGCTGGCGCACATGCGCACTGGCGCAACGCAGGCCCTGACCCAGCTCGGTGGCGCGCTACAGACAACAATGGCGGCGTTACATCCGTTTCTCGTAAAAATCGGAGCTTGAGCGATGGCGACCCGTGAACCGCCATGGTGGTACGGCAGCCGTTATGACTGGGCGTCGCAAGCGTTGATGCCGATTTCTAGCTTGTATGGCTGGGTTGTGACGCAACGCTATCGGCGCACGCTGCCAGCGCACGCTGCCCACCCTGTCGTTTGCATCGGGAATTTCACAGCCGGCGGCACCGGCAAAACGCCGCTCGCGTTGGCACTGGCTGACCTTCTTCGCCGCGAACAGCGCCAGCCCTGGTTTCTGTCGCGCGGCTATGGCGGCCGACTGGTCGGCCCAGTGCGCGTTGAACCAGCGCGCCATACCGCAGCCGACGTTGGTGATGAACCGTTACTCTTGGCAGCCGCAGCGCCCACCATTGTTACCCGCGACCGCCGCGCTGGCGCGATGATGATTGCCGCCAGTGCTCCAGCCGAGGCCGTCATCATCATGGACGATGGTTTGCAAAATCCATCGCTCGCCAAAGACCTGACGATTGCCGTCGTCGATGGCCATCGCGGCGTTGGCAACGGTCGCGTGATGCCGTCAGGCCCGCTGCGCGCGCCATTGGCCTTTCAACTGAACACAGCCGACATGATTGTGGTCAACGGCACCACTCCAACGCTCGATCCATCGCTCGAAGTGGCGCTGGCTTTTTTCGGCGGCGAAGTCATCCGCGCTAAGCCCGTGGCCGCGGGTGATACGGCTTGGCTGAAGGATCGCCGCGTTTTGGCTTTCGCTGGAATAGCCAATCCGCAGCGTTTTTTCACCCTGCTGGAAGGCCTCGGCGCACGGCTTGTCGTGACGCGGGTTTACGGCGACCATGCCGTCTACAGCGAGCGCGAGGCCCGGGCCTTGATGGACGCGGCCAAAACACTCAATTGCGATCTCGTCACCACGGCAAAGGATATGGCTCGATTGGGTGGCACATCCGGGCCATCGGCTGAGCTGGCGCACACTGCAAAAGTTGTTGCGATGTCGTTATCGTTTACCGACGAAGATCGCGCGCGGCTGCAATCCATGATCCAACGAAAGCTCATCGCCCTGCGCCAGCCGTCCTAACTTCGGCGGCACCTGGATCAGTGCGCTTTAAGGACGTGCCTTGGCTATGCGTTCGACATGGCGCTTGAGCGACGCTTCAGCCGACGCATAAGCTTCTTGCGCGTCGACGCTCCAGTAGCGCAAATCGGATATCGAGATCTGTTGGCCAGTCACCGCACAGCGCACAAAGTCACCGGGCGAGACCACTTCAAACTCGCCATCCAGGTAGCGGATCTTCGCTTCATTCCTGACGCCGAAAAATTTCTCGATCCGGTTCATCGGTTGCCTTAAGTCTCTTACCCGCGAAAATTGTCGGATGACCCGGTAACATTTCCTGCAGCACTCACACGTGGCCGCGCTAACCCGAGCCCCGGAAATTCGCCGCACCGCATGGCGGCAATAATCCGCCAGCGATCCAACGCATACACCAGATCCCTTAAAATAGTGAGCCTTGTCCGCCTCGCCCGCCACCCCGCGACGCTTTGGCCGGGGCAGCCGCGGGGTTCCCAGCCAGTGTCCCGCTCGCCTCACCGGAACTATATCCGATGTCCCGTTTCGGTGGTGCGCTTGGTCCATGGGCCGTCGCTCTAACCTGCCCATCCGAAAACTCGATAGCGAGGTCTGTGCCCGCCACCACGGCTGCTGCAAATCGAACCGTGCGGCCCTGCCCGTCCCGAACCAGCGCATAGCCGCGCGCCAGCACGCCCTGGTAGCTGAGCGCCGCCAGTAGCGCTGACCGTCCCTCTAGGATCCGACGTCGAACCGTGACGCGATTGGCCAGCGCCTGCGCCGACCGGGCATGAAGGGCGCTTAGGCGTTCCGTCGCTCGTCCGATGCGGTTGACCAGCGGCACTGTTGTCAATCGCCCGCCGGTGCGGGCAAGGCGGGTCCCGTGCGCGCGCGTATTAGCAATCAACGCGCGACCAAGCCGTCGTTCCGCTGCATCGAAGCGCTGGCGCGGTAAAGCAATGAGTTCCTCGCGCCGTGGCAAACCGCGCGCGGCCGCTTTCAAATGCGTTCGGTTGCCTTCCAGAACACGCCTGATGCCAGTGCGTTTGCGGAGGGCAAATTTATCGAGCGCTTCGATCAGTTCTGAGTATTTGGGCACCGCCCATTCCGCGGCCTTGGTTGGTGTCGGCGCGCGGGCATCCGCCACCAGATCGATCAACGTCCAATCGGTTTCGTGACCAACGGCTGAGATCAGCGGGATGTCGCTCGCGGCGGCGGCCCTGACCACGGCGTCTTCGTTGAAGCTCCACAAGTCTTCCAGGCTGCCGCCACCGCGCGCCACGATCAGCACGTCGGGGCGCGGGATCGCACCGCCCGCTGGCATGGCATTGAACCCGCGAATGGCAGCCGCCACTTCGGCCGCGCTGCCCTCGCCCTGTACACGCACCGGCCAGACGATCACGTGAGCGGGGTAGCGCTCGTTGAAGCCAGCCAGCATGTCGCGAATGACGGCGCCGGTCGGCGATGTGATGATGCCGACGACCTTGGGCAAAAACGGTCTTGGCTTTTTGCGCGCGTCATCGAACAACCCTTCGGCTGCGAACCTGCGTTTGCGCTCTTCCAGCATCGCCATCAGCGCGCCAGCGCCAGCCGGTTCGAGCGCTTCGATTACGATCTGGTACTTCGATGAGCCGGGGAAGGTTGTGATCTTGCCCTGGGCAATCACTTCCATTCCTTCTTCCGGCTTGAACCGCAGCCGCCCGAACACACCCTTCCAAATCACCGCTTCGATTTTCGATTTGTCGTCCTTGAGCCCGAAGTAACAGTGGCCGGAGGCGTGTGGCCCGCGATAACCCGAGATCTCGCCCTTCAAGCGAACAAAACCGAAGCCATCTTCGAGCGCACGCTTGATGGCGCCCGACAGTTCGGAAACTGAAAACTCCGGCGCGTTGCCGGTTGGCTTATCTTGAAGTTGCATGAACCTGGATCAGATGTCCGTGGCCGAACGATACGGTGTTCAAACTGGTCAATATTGCGCCGTCCAGACCATTGCTTGCCTGCTGCCCGATCGATGCTACACCTCACCGCGAAAAGCAACTGACGCACGCTCGACCACGCGACCATCGCCCAATCC
>JANMII010000255.1:0-3483 GCA_031375665.1 Hyphomicrobium sp. | reverse complement strand
TACGACCGGGGGCCCGATGTGCTCTCGGATGTCAACTTCCACCTGCGCCCAGGATCGTTTCACTTTTTGCACGGTGAATCCGGTGCTGGGAAGACATCGTTGTTGCGTTTGATGTTCATGTCGCTGCATCCAACGCGCGGCCAACTGCATATGTTCAACGATGACGTCAGCAAGGTCAGCGCGCAAAAGCGGGCCCAGCTGCGCCGCCGCATCGGCAACGTGTTTCAGGATTTCCGCTTGATAGACCACCTGACTATCTGGGAAAACGTCGCCCTTCCGCTCCAGGTCGTCGGCAAGAAGCCGAGTGACTACCGCGAAGACGTGACAGACCTGTTGCAATGGGTTGGCCTTGGCGACCGCATGTATGCTAATCCTTCAGTACTATCGGGCGGCGAAAAGCAGCGGGCGGCAATCGCTCGGGCTGTGATCGGCAAGCCGGAAGTTCTGCTGGCCGACGAGCCGACTGGCAACGTTGACCCGCAGATGGCACGTCGCCTACTTCGCTTATTCGTTGAACTCAACCGGCTGGGGACGTCTGTCGTCATCGCCACCCACGACCATCAGCTCATGCGGCAATTCAAAGCGCCGCGCATCGAGGTGCACAAGGGCCATGTCCGGATCATATGACCGCTTCACCGGGCGCGCTCCGCAAGGTCAACCGCTGGCCAACAGCGGCACAAGTCGCAGCCTAAACCAGGTCTCAAATCAGGCACCGACGCACGGCAACGGGCCAGGTGCGTCCCAGCCGCCGTCGCACCAGCCGCCATACGCTCCGGCCTATGATCCCTACGCTGATCATGTGACTGGCGTCCCAGCGTTGGCCGAGCCGTACGCCGCGCCATCGTCCAGCAACCACGTCTATGGCGGAGAGGCTTACGCTTCAGCGAGCGAAAACACAGCTGCAACGTCTATGCTGCGCGGCGGCAGCATCACTGCTGCCGCTGTTGACGACACGCCAGCTGAAATGTTTGCTCCACCTCGCGACCAAGACCGCGGCCGCAAAATGAAAACCACCGCGCCGGTGGTCCCGCCTGGCTCGGTCACGGGCCGCTCGTTGACGCTGGTGATCGCCATCATGTGTTTCTTGGCCTGCCTCACCGCTGGCGCCGTGTGGATGATCAAGCAATCCGCTGACGCGTGGCTGAAAGACATTGCCGCCGAAGTCACTGTCCAGGTCGAGCCGCAACCGAACACCAACTCCGAAACGGCGGTCGCGGAGGTGGTCGCGTTTCTTAGCAAACAAAACGGCGTACGCAATGCGACGGCGTTAAGCCTCGCCTCCTCAACTGAATTGTTGGAGCCATGGCTCGGGTCGTCGGAAGCGCTGAAATCACTGCCCGTTCCACGCCTGATCGCCATTGAGATCGATCGCGACACGCCACCAGACTTGACCGAGATCGGCGCGGCACTGGCGCGTGATTTCAAAGGTGTATCACTCGATGATCACCGCCGTTGGCAGCAACAAATCCGCGCCGTCACGGGATCATTCGCTCTCGGTGGGCTGGCGATCTTAGCGTTGGTTGCGGCCGCGACCACGGCTATCATCGTGTCGGCGACGCGCAGTGCGATGGCCTCGAACCGCGATATTGTCGAGGTGCTACATTTCGTTGGCGCGACCGACAAGTTCATCGCGCGCGAATTCGAAAAGCATTTTCTGCGCCTTGGCATTAAAGCCGGTGTCGTTGGCGCTGTGTCCGCCATGCTGGTTTTTCTTGGTATCCCAGCCATCATGGATGTGCTTGGCGGCGGCCAGGTCAGCGTGGTGGAAATGCAGCGCTTGATCGGCACCGGTGCTCTTGATCCTGGCGGCTATATCCTGCTGGCCATTGTGGTCGCCATCATTGCGGCTTTGTGCATGATTACGTCGCGCGTCGGCGTGTATCGTATTTTGAATGGCAAACACTAACCCAGTAGGATTATGAGGCCCCGGCTTGCGGGTCGGCCTGAGCCGCCGCATTGGTTCGTTGCGTCTATTTCACGTTGGCCTGGGCGAAGCGCGGGCAGATGACATCCAGCGCAAGGACTTGAGCCCTGTCGTGTTAAAGATAGCCTTGCGGTTAGGCGGTCATTTTCAACCTTTCTTCACGGGTTCGCCGCTTTCACCGTTGGAATATCGCCAAATCAGATAGGCTCAACCCTTTCGGAGCGCGGCCATCAACGCGCGACCCTGGTCAACGAACGCGACGTAAAGTTTTGACGACGATCCATGCGGATTGGACCTCATGCGGATTTTAGGACGCGCTGCTGTGTTTCTAGCTGGCTTCGCCGCCGGTACGCTGGCGTTTGGCTTTGTGCTGTTTGCGACCAGCGTGACACGCGATCCCGTTAGCGGCTGGGACAAGGCGGACGGCATCGTGGTCTTGACCGGCACGGAAGATCGTATCCAGGCTGGCGCGCGCCTGCTCAGCGATGGTCGGGCCGGACGGCTGCTGATTTCGGGCGTCAATCGCTTGGTGCGTCGCGAGGAGCTGCAAGCGATCTCGCGCCTCGACGCCAAGACGTTCGCGTGTTGTGTGGATCTTGGCTATCAAGCGCTCGACACAGTCGGCAATGCCGACGAAGCGCGGACTTGGGCCACGCGCAACGGCTACACCCGGCTGATCATCGTGACATCGAGCTATCACATGCCGCGCAGCCTTGCTGAATTGTCGCTCGCCATGCCGGGCCGCGTGCTGTTGCCCCATCCGGTCCTGCCGCGCAATTTTCCCGACACCGGATGGTGGTTACACGTCGCCACAACGCGACTGCTGTTGACCGAATACCTCAAGTATTTGCCAGCGGCAGCCCGTTTGACAGCCCAGCGCGTGATGGGCTGGAACGCTGACCCATCGTTCGATATCGCGACGCCGCAGCAGGCCAATGGTTGAGCGTCTCGGGACAAGGCCATCCGCGATCATCGTGGTGCGCTCGCTCGTGTTCGCGGCTCTGTTTTACGCACTAACGGCTTTGTTTCTACTCGCTGGATCATGGCTGTTGCTCGCGCCGCGGCGATGGGCAATGGCGGGATTGGCATTGCATGGTCGAACTTGCGTTGCGCTGCTGCGCATCATCTGCCGAACCCATGTTGAAATTCGTGGCAGCCATCATGTCCCAAGCGGCGGCTGCCTGATCATTTCGAAGCATCAATCGGCGTGGGACACGTTCGCGCTGACCCCGCTGTTTCGCGATCCAGCGATCGTGCTCAAAGACGAGCTAAAATGGATCCCCGTCTACGGCTGGTTTTGCGTCAAGTTCAATCACATCCTGGTCAAACGCGAGAAAGCGTCAGCCGCGTTGAAGGCGCTGATTAGCGATGCCAAATCGCGCGTCGCTGAGGGCCGCGAGATCATTATTTTCCCCGAGGGGACGAGAACGCAGCCACTCGCACCTGCCGACTACAAACCGGGCTACGTCGCGCTCTATGAAGCGCTGAACGTGCCAGCCGTGCCGTTGGCTTTGAATTCGGGCCTGTATTGGCCGCGTCGCAGTTTGATGCGCTATCCC
>JANMII010000198.1:0-7497 GCA_031375665.1 Hyphomicrobium sp. | reverse complement strand
AACAAGCCTTCGAAAATCCAGCGCATCGTAAAGACCGTCGGACCGGCATCGACGCCGATACCGTCGACCGCAACTTGACGCATTTTTCCGCCAGGCGTCGCAGCCCGTTCCAAAACGGTTACGTCGGCCCCGCGGCGTGCCAAATCAACCGCGGCACACAACCCGCCCGAGCCAGTGCCTATCACTATCACGCGGTCGCGGATGGTCATGGAGAGGCCTCAGGCAACAGCGTTGGGGCTTGGTCGCACTTTGCCAAATTTCTTCCTGACCTCGCGTTGATGATAGATGATGAGGCCGAGGCCGGTTGTAAGCGGGATCGCCCAAAGCACGGGATGCAGGGCGAGGTCTGGCATGAGGCGCACGGCGCCAAAGGCGAAGAACGCTGTATAAACCGATATGCCCGCGCCAACGAGAGCTTTGATGTGCTCGTGCAGCCAATCGACCGGTTTGCGCTTGGGTTTGTAAAGGAAGTAAAGATTGGTGCCAGCCGTGGCAAACCCGATGAGTGAAATCCCTATCATCAGCGGTTGATTGATGAGCCAACCTTGGTACGCGCAGTTGGCAGCAGCGATCGTGACCGCTGCCTGCAGACCAAGGTTGCGCCATTCTAAGTTGCGCTGATGCTCGCACTTATTGCTCACGCTCTGCCAACCATACCACGCAAGGTTGATCGTGAGGATCGCCAGATACAACATCATCCAGCCGAAAATCCCGCGGATCAGTGCCGGGTCACGAAGTTCGCCTGTGAGGTGGGGATGAGTTTCGAGCGGTGACAGCAACGTGCAGATGCTGATCGCGATGGCGATAGAGCCCGTCGCCAGCATCATCAGATTGAAAACGCGACCCCAGCGACGATGATTAATTCCGCCTTTCTTGGACAGAACCGCAATCCAGAACGTCACCAAGCCCACCGCGCCAGTCGCGATGTGCGCCATAACAAATCCGTAGAACGGCCACATGCAACATCATCCTAAGATGGGCTTATTTGATGGGCTGAGTTTGGCTGTTTCACGCATCTCATTCAAGATTTTATCACAACGAGCGAGCGGTGTGTCGTAGCCTTGACGCGGTGGTGCAAATGAGCACATTCGTTCACGGATCGTGCTCACGCCTGCCGCTCAATCTTCGTCGGCTCTGGAGATCGTTTTGTATTGCCCGCCCCGCCCTCGATCTCTGTCGGCTGTCGCAGCGTTGGTCCGGGCAGCCGTGCGTGGCGATGGCGATCTGTTGAGCCTGCTGCCGAAAGAAGCCTATTCGATTGATGCAGGGTGGCTCGGCTACTCAAGGCGCTCGATCCTGATCGTCAATGCACCAGAATTGACCCGCAGCATTTTGGCTGACCCAAACGACATTTTTCCAAAAAATGATCTGATGGTTGGCGCATTGGAGCCGCTGGTCGGCAGCAGCATTTTTGTGTCGAGCGGCGACGTGTGGCGACGTCAGCGCCGCATGATCGACCCGGCATTTTCGCACATCCATCTCAGCCGTGCCTTTATATCAATGGCAGCGGCTGTCGACGACTATGAGCATGAGCTTGCCGACAAGGCCGACAACGGCGAGATTTTCTCGCTTGACCTTGCCATGAGCCAGCTAACAGCGGACGTCATTACGCGGACTGTGTTTTCGACCTCGCTCAAATCGCAGACCGCGCGCGACGTCTTTGAATGTTTCAGTGCGTTCGAGCGAACCGTTGCGCACGTCGAAATTCGCCGCCTCATCCTCGATAAACCATGGGCGAAGATTCCACAGCACAAATCGGTTCTCGACGCTTGCCAACTGATCCGCAAACATTTGGGCGATCTGGTCGATACGCATCGGGCTGAAACCGGCCAGAGCTACAACGATATCGCAACGGCCGTCATGGGTGCTGTCGATCCAGCGTCCAGCGCCACGTTCACGCGCGAGGAGGTGATCGACCAGCTCGGTGTTTTCTTTCTAGCCGGCCACGAGACGACGGCCAGCGTGCTGACGTGGGTCTTTTTTATTCTCGCGACGCAACGCGATGTCTTGGATCGGATGCGACGCGAGGTTACCGATCTTGTTGGCACCGGCCCGGTTGAGATCGAACACACCAAGCGGATGACGTATGTCCGAAACGTCTTTCGCGAGACCTTGCGGCTTTACCCGCCCATTACGTTTATTCCGCGCGTTGCGGCGCAAGCGACAACCATTGGCCGCTTCAACGTGAAGCGCGGCGCGATGATCATGATCTCGCCGTGGACCATTCAACGCCATTCGAAGTATTGGAAAAACCCTCACGCCTTCGATCCAGACCGCTTTAGCGCAGAGCGTGAAAACGAGTTGGTGCCAGGAACGTTCTTGCCATTCGGTCAAGGCCCGCGTGTCTGCATCGGGGCGGCATTTGCGACCACAGAGAGCACGCTAATCCTCGCGCGGCTCATTCAAAAATTCGATTTTGAAGTCTTTGATGCTGACAAAGTACGCCCCGTTGCCCGATTGACAACCAGCCCTGCTGAAGAAATCCGCTGCCGCGTCACACGGCGTCGGGCTCACGCCAGCTGATATCGAATGTCGAAGCTTCGCCGAAGGATTGGCGGGCTGTAATGGCTCGCGCGATGATCTGAGACGCCATGACCGGCATGAGAAGGAGCGGCAGCGGGTCACGCCAACTCCAGGTCACATCGCGCGCTGACATGAGACATTTTAAGTTACGCTTGAAGATCCCAGATTTGAAAAACGATTTCTGCGTCTCAGTGAGACATGGATAGACCTGTTGCATCTGGCGGTTCGGCCGTAAGCGGACAGGCTCGGTGCGATTGCCGTCAATGATTGCGGCGGCAAGGTCGCGTTGATCGATAAAGTGCACACCACTGGTGACGCGCGGGTTGCATTCAATTGCAAACGCCACTCCTTGTCGATTGACGATGATGTCGAAAGAAATAAATCCAGTGATGCTCGCCTTTTCGACAAAGGTCTCAACCCAGGTTTCGACAGCCGTTTGGCCACTGACGCGCTCGAAAGCGACCGCAACAGTGCCCGACATCACCGTTGCGCGGTAGGCGACAGTCACGCAGCATTTTCCGGCGTGCGCAATTGTAAATGTTGAAAACAAGTCGCCGTCGACACGCGTTTGAAGAATGGCTGCTTCGTTGTCTTGGCGCTCGGCGATCGGGTCGCCCGCGCGATGCAACGTGACGCCGCGTCCCGAACACGAAAACACAGGCTTCAACACATAGTCCCGAGTTGCTGCGAATGGCGTGGCTCTCGCATCATCCAAGCTCATCGTCTCGGGCACGCTAAGTCCAAATGCCGCCGCGGTCGAAATAAACGTCAGCTTACTATGAAGATTGAGAACAACCGATTGCGGCGGCGAAAACATCGCCACGCCCGCCGGTAAGTGGTCGCGCAGAGCCGTCACATACATTGTTTCTTCGGACACCGGCACCACGAGAGTCACGCGCTCGGCCGCGATAATGTCGACCAAATCACGCAGATACGCGTCGCGATCGTCGGCTGGCGCTGTCACGGTGTACGTCTTCGCCACGACATTCGACACTCGCATGAGATGCCAGCGGAACGGGTCGGCGATGATGACGCGATAGTCGCACCTGTGGAAGCTCCGCGCAAGATCCAGCACTTTCGGCAGCCGACCGATCGTGAGCAGAACGGTTTTTGTCATAGTCCCAGTGATGTCGCCATAAATTGCGGCTGCAAGTGCCGACTTTTCGCCGATACCTAAGCCGTCGTTCGCGAAGGTAGCCTACCACCACGATCGCGCCAAGTGCGTGTTGGTCAAACCAAAAAATTGACCAGAAGGTCGTCGAAATTGCCGCTTGGCACTCCTATCTTTCGACGTGTGACACACAATTGATCGACAGTCGGCGCATAATTGAGATGCGCGCGCGAGACAACTCGATCGCTCGCCGTCGTGGTATTTGCAAATGCAATATAGCGGCGAAGCTTTAGGCTAAGTGCGGAACGGGGCAACCGCGATCGCAATTGATCCGACGCCCCCAAATTTAAGGATATGGTTTGCATGTGGATTGTCAGGTACGCCATTGCGCATCGACACAGCGTTGGCGTTCTCGCAATCCTATTGTTGCTGTTTGGCGGCCTGACGGCCCGCCGCATGTCGACGGATATTCTGCCGGTCGTCAACATCCCGGCAATCAACGTCATCTGGACCTATCAAGGTCTCAACGCCACCGAGATGGCGAGCAAGGTTACGTCGTTCAGCGAACTCGCAATCATGAACAACGTCGACAACATTCGGGAGGTCCGCTCAGAAACGTTGAACGGCGTCGCCATCGTGCGAATTGAGTTCCAGCCCGGCACCAATGTGAGCAACGCATTTAGCCAAGTTACGTCCGTCAGCCAGACGATCTTGCGCCGCATGCCAACGGGTACGTCGCCACCGTTGATCGTGCCGTTCATTCCCTCAAGTGTTCCAATTTTGCAGCTTGTTCTAGCCTCCGATAGTTTGACGGACGCGGCGATGTTCGATTACGCGCGCCTGCAATTACGGTCACAAATCCAATCGATTCCCGGCATTCGCTTGTCGCTGCCCTACGGCGGTGCTGCCCGTCAGGTGATGATCGATCTGAAGCCGGAGGCTCTTCAAGCCTACAATCTGTCAGCATCCGATGTGTCACGCGCCGTCGCGACGCAAAATCTCACGTTGCCGTCGGGTGTGTTGCGCGCCGATGCGCGAGAAATTCTGATCACCACGAATGCGAGCCCGGAGACGATCCAATCGTTTGCCGACCTGCCAATTCGTGCGATCGATGGTCGGATCATTCGCGTGTCGGACGTCGCCAGTGTTCGCGACGGGCAGGCCGTTCAAAGCAATGTCGCGCGGCTCGATGGACAGAACGCCGTCATGGTATCGATCTTGAAACTGGGTGACGCGTCGACCGTCGATATTGTCCGCCAAATCAAAGATCGGCTGCCAACGTTGCGGGCTGCTGCACCTGCTGGTCTGACAATTGATCCAGTTTTCGATCAGTCGGTGTTCGTTGACAACGCTCTCAACGGCGTTTTGGTAGAGGGATTGATTGTTGGCTGTCTCGTCGCGCTGGTGGTTTTGATTTTCATCGGCAGCTGGCGCTCGTCGCTCATCGTTTTAACGTCGATCCCTCTGGCATTGCTGGCTTCGATCGTCGGCCTCGGGTTGACGGGCAGCACCTTCAATTTGATGACACTTGGCGGCTTGATGCTGGCAATCGGGATTTTGGTCGACAACGCCCTGGTTGAAATCGAGAACATCAATCGAAATTTGGATGCTGGCATGGCTCTGCCAGATGCTGTCCTACGAAGCGCTGGCGAGGTGGCGTTTCCCGAGTTCGTTTCGACGCTGGCCATTTGCATCGTCTTCTCTCCGCTGTTCTTTCTTTCCGGCACCGCGGCATTCGTGTTCGTGCCATTGGCACTCGCCGTGATTTTTGCTCTCGCCGCGTCGTATGTTTTGTCGCGCACGTTGGTTCCATGTCTTGCGATGATGCTGTTGCGGGCGCGGCCGATCGGTGCAGCGCATGCGTCGAGCGGGTGGCACGCAGCGTTTGAAGATCGCATCACACGAGCAGGTATTCGACTTGCAAACCTGATCAAACGTCTTGTTCGCTTCTGGGCACTGCCAGTGCTGGTCATAGTCGGCGCAATTGCCAGCGGCGGCTATGCGATTTCGCAACTTGGTCGAGAGTTCTTCCCCGAAACGGATGCTGGCATGATCAGGCTTTACGTCCGCGCTACGCCCGGGCAACGCATCGAGCAAACCTCGCAGGTCTTCGCCGACGTTCAGCGCGCCATTCGCGACGTGGTGCCAGCCGCTGACATTCAGTTCGTAGCCGAAAGCATCGGTGCGCCGGAGCCGATCAATCTGGCCTGGGTTGAAAGTGGCGTCATCGGCGCGTTTGACGGCGAAATCTTGATACAGCTTGCCGACGGGCATGCCGCAACGTCGGGTCATGTTTCGGCGATCCGAAAAACACTCAAACAGTCCTTTCCCGAATTGGTCGTCTATTTCAGACCGGCGGATGCCACGGCTCAAACACTTTCGGCCTCGGCGCAAACAGCAATTGAATTGCGTGTCATCGGCCGCGATGGGCCAGGCAACAGCGAAGCCGCGCGCAGTCTCGTTCAAAAGCTCACGGCGATCCCGGGCGCGGCTGATGTAGCCTTGCGACAGGTCAGCAATCTGCCAACCTATCAAATTGAAATCGATCGATCGCGGGCGCTCCAAATCGGTGTCACGCCGCAAGATGCGTCGAACGCTTTGCTCGCAACGCTTGGCACAGGCGGAACGGTGTCGCCAAGCTTTTGGAGCGACCCGGCGGTTGGGAGTTCCTACACTGTTCAAATCGTTGCGCCGCCATCAAACCTCGTGTCAGTGGAGCAAGTGCTGAACACGCCGGTGCGCGCGTCTGCCACTGGCGAAATCGTGGCGCTGAGAACCATCGCTTCCATTCAGCTTCGACAAACAGCCGCAAATATCGAACGTTCGACGTTGCAGCCGATGATCTCGGTACTCGCCAATGTTGAAGGGCGCGATCTCGGGGGCGTTTATAACGATGTCAAAGTGGCGATTGCCGACGTCTCAAAAACCTTGAAGCCCGGCAATCGCATCGACGTTGCCGGTCAAGCCCGCGCCATGGATAGCGCTTACGCTGAATTGAGTGGCGGCCTCGTGCTTGCGGCGGTGCTGGTCTACCTCATCATGGTCGTCAACTTTCAGTCATGGCTTTTTCCGTTCATCGCGATGAGTGGCTTACCGTTCGCAATCTGCGGGGCGGCCATGATGTTACTTGCAACAGGAACCCCACTTTCGGTTCCAGCTTTAACTGGCATCATTATGGTGATCGGCGTGTCGACGGCCAATTCGGTGCTGGTGACCAGCTTTGCGCGCGACACGCTGATGGCGGGCGCGACGGCATTCGATGCAGCGGTCGCTGCGGCGCAGACGCGATTGCGCCCCGTCATGATGACCGCGATCGCCATGATCGTCGGAATTTTACCAATGGCATTCGGCTTTGGCGAAGGCGGCGAGCAAAACGCGCCGCTTGGACGGGCGGTTGTCGGCGGATTGTTGCTTGGCACCTGCGCTACGTTGACCATCGTCCCGTTTTTGTTTGCAGTCCTCGCCGGACGCACCAAATTGCATGTAGCGAAAAATGAGCTTCGCATTGCTGTAGCAGGCGGTCGGACCGGTGCCCTTCCAGTGGCCGGCGAATAAAGGAGCGATGAGCTGATGGCGATGTCGCGCGGATTAAAAGCAAGCCTGGCTGCCCTTAGCACGGCTGCACTGGGGGCCAGTGGATGGTGGGTGCTGGCTGCGAGCGATCCGTCCGCTGGGGTCGCACCTTCGGCTGTGAAGGCGACGGCTCCACCGCGTCGTGTCGCTCGCGTTGTTATGCCAGAGCCGTTGGATAAAGCCGGCAGCATTACGCTGAACGGTCGAACGGTGCCAGTCGAACAGGCCGTTTTGACGTCGCGCGCTATCGGCTTCGTTGCCGAGCGGCGCGTCGACATTGGCGACAAAGT
>JANMII010000231.1:0-12569 GCA_031375665.1 Hyphomicrobium sp. | reverse complement strand
GTTGGTGTGCAGCGATTGGGTATGACCCTGCGTCGCCGCCATTGCTTACAGGCAGGTGCGGGTGGCGTTGTTAAAAATGTCATGCGCCGTCAGCGACCAGCCCGATGTTTGCGAATGTGTGCGCAACGACAGCGAGCGGGGATCTTTCGGATTGAATTCCTGTTTGATCAGTTTCGCCCACAGCAAACGGGCGGCGCGCATTTTGGCGATTTCCATGAAGTAGTTCATGCCGATCGCCCAGAAAAACGACAACCTCGGAGCAAAAGCATCGATGTCGAGGCCAGCGGCCACGCCCGCGCGGACATACTCGATGCCGTCGGAAATCGTGTAGCCGAGTTCGAGGTCGGCGGTCGCACCGGCTTCCTGCATGTGATAGCCGGAAATCGAGATCGAGTTGAACTTCGGCATGTGGGCCGATGTGTAGGCGAAAATATCCGACACGATCCGCATTGAGGGTGCTGGCGGATAAATGTAAGTGTTGCGCACCATGAACTCTTTCAGAATGTCGTTCTGAATGGTGCCAGCGAGCTTCTCTGGCGGCACGCCTTGTTCTTCGCCAGCGACGATGAACAACGCCAAGATCGGCAGCACCGCGCCATTCATGGTCATCGATACCGTCATGTCGGCGAGCGGGATGCTGTCGAACAGCGTCCGCATGTCGTAGATGCTATCGATCGCGACGCCAGCCATGCCGACATCGCCTTTCACGCGCGGATGATCGCTGTCGTAGCCGCGATGAGTGGCTAGATCGAAGGCGATCGACAGACCTTTTTGTCCGGCTGCGATATTGCGGCGATAGAAGGCGTTGCTGTCTTCCGCCGTCGAGAATCCGGCATATTGCCGTATGGTCCACGGCTGCAGCGCATACATGGCGGGGTAGGGGCCGCGCACGAACGGCGCGATGCCGGGCAAGGTGTCGAGGAAGTCGAGGCCTGCCGTATCGGCACCGGTATAGACCGGTTTGACCGCGATGCCTTCGGGCGTTTCCCAGATGTGACCTGCGGGCGTTGCGGCAGGGCTCAACGAGGCCGCGGGTGGCACCAAAGCGTCGAGTGAGACGCGTGTGAAATCAGGGATGGATGACATTATGATCTTACCTGCAAGCCTAGACCGTAGTGAGCGGTGTAGGCAGTGTTCAAAGGCTGTCTTGCGATGCTCGGTGTACCACGATTTCGCGGCTGTTGGCGATGCGGCGCAGCTTCCTGCCTCTGGCGGGAAAACGTCAAGATTGAGCGGCGGTTGTTGAGTTTTTGGGCTTCGAAAGCTGATCGAAAGGCGTTCTGTCCCGGCAGTCTCCCCTTTAACCTTTCAACAGCCGCGCGCAATCATACTGAGCGGATCACGCAACCACGAGCGAGATAAAAATGCTAAAGTCAGCTGTGTGTCGAACCATTCTGGCAGTGTGCATGCTCGCGACCGCCGCGCTAGTGGCGCGGGCCGATCTGCCGCCGTCGCCCGCCACCGGGGTTGGCGACGACCACAGTGTTATTCGCATCAGCGCGCCCGACGGCTATTGCGCCTTCAACCCGGACGATCCGCAGTCAACCAACATTAAAACTGGGTTTCAACCGGGTGTCGAACACGCGACCAATCTTTTGGCACTTTACGTGCCGTGTCTCGCGCTCGAAACCACGCGCCCGACGCAGCAAGGCTGGTTGCCAGAATGGTTAGCCTACGAGAGCAACTACATCGTGTTTCCCGGTGCCGATGAACCGTCCGACCCAGTGCGCATGCAAAGCCGCCCGACCGCGTACAATTCGGTCGCCCAACTGTGCATCGCAGCGCAGACCAATCATCCGCGCGTTGAGGGCGACACGTTCGCAACCCAAGTCGCCGCCGCTCATCGGCTGCTGTCGATTGATAAGCCGGTGATTTACATCGGCGTCGTCGGCGAAGATCCTGGCGCCTGCTTCATGTCGCAGCTTCGCTTGGAAAGCGGTGGGCCGGGCGACTTTAAACGTTTGCTGACCGTGACCGCGTTCATGCAGGCGGCTGGCAAATGGGTCTACCAGAGCGTGCGCGTGCACGCGCCCGATGCATCCGTGGCGGATAGTGTCATGGCCAAATCGCGCGATGCAACGCGGGTGTTCCTCGAAAAAAATAACTGATGTGGTCACACTGTTTGGAGAGATGAGGGAGTGGCGCATCCCTGACCCGCGACCGACCCGGCAGATCAGCGCTTAAAACACGTCTCGCAGGTCCAATCAGAACTTTTGCCGCAATTCCACACGCAGAGTCGCGTGGGACTGGCGGCAGGAGGATCACGGCGTGAAAGACGGCTTGCCGCCGACAAACAGCGCCGCTCGAATTTGGGCACCGTTGGCTGCGTTCGTTGAGCGGGAAGCAGATTTTGCCAGGCGGTTTGCAGCGCGTGGCCAACTTTGGCAGTTCGCCTACGAGTTCGCTCGCTTCGGCGCAAAGCAAGCCTGGGCGTGCTTGTTTGGCGCGCTGATGCTCGCTTTGTTGATCGCGACGCATCTGCTCTATCCGCGTGACGCCAGCCTTGCGCGTTATGATTTCCTGGTTCTGGCCGCCATCGCCATTCAAATTGTCATGCTCGCCTTCAAGCTCGAGACCACCGACGAAGCGAAAGTCATTTTCATTTTCCACATCGTCGGGACGGTGATGGAGATTTTTAAGACCGCTGTTGGATCTTGGCTCTATCCCGAACCGAGTGTGTTGCGGATTGCGGGCGTGCCGTTGTTCACCGGCTTCATGTATGCGGCGGTCGGCTCATACATCGCGCGCTGTTGGCGTCTGTTCGATTTCCGCTTCGATCGCCATCCGCCGTTGTGGGCCATCGCGCTGCTGGCAGTCGCGATTTACATCAACTTTTTCACGCATCACTATACGTTAGATATCCGTCCGGCTTTGTTTCTCGCGGCCATTTCCCTGTTTGGACCGGCTACGATCCATTTCAAAGTTTGGAAAGTTCATCGCCATATGCCACTGTTGATTGGGCTGATGCTCGTCGCGATCTTCATATGGTTCGCTGAAAACATCGGCACATTCACTGCCGCGTGGGTTTACCCGAGCCAGAAGCAAGGCTGGCACATGGTCAGCCTCGCCAAGCTTGGATCGTGGTTTCTGCTGATGATCATTTCGTATGTGCTGGTGGCCTGGCTCTATCGCGATGACAACCGCTGAAGCGCGTTGAGCTTGGCCCAGTGACAAACCAGTTGCGCACGATGTTAAGGTCGTCAATGGTCTAATCACAGCGGCATTCAGACACGCAAGCGAAATCCTTCATGCGCATTCTTGTTCTGCAACATCTCGCAACCGAACATCCAGGCGTGCTTCGCGATTTCATGACGGCGGATGGTTTTCAATGGACAACGATCCAACTCGACGAGGGCGGCACCATTCCCGACGTCGACGATTTCGATCTGATGATGGTCATGGGTGGGCCGCAAGATGTTTGGCAGGACGACCTCTATCCGTGGATGAAACTTGAGAAGGCGGCGATCAAGCGGTTTGTCGTGACACTCGACCGACCGTTTCTTGGCATCTGCCTTGGACATCAGTTGTTGGCTGACGCAATCGGGGGCCATGTCGGGATCGCGCAAAATCCCGAAGTCGGTATCATGACTGTCTCGAAAACATCTGCCGCAGCCTCTGACCCGCTGTTGGCTGGCGTGCCCGACTCGATGACGGTACTGCAATGGCATGGCGCGGAAGTTTCGGCGCTGCCGCCAGACGCGACCATTTTGGCTCAGTCGCCGCGCTGCGCCATCCAGGCGTTTCGCTATGGCCAGCACGCCTACGGCGTTCAATTTCATATCGAGATCACAGGCGAAACCGTTGGTGACTGGGCTGCGGTGCCGAGCTATTTGGCAGCGCTTGAAGCGCAACTCGGGCCGGGTGGGGCTGACGCTTTGCAGCGTGACGTGGCAGCTCAACTCGCAAGCTTCAATCGCGATGCCAAAGTAATCTACAACGCGTTCATGGCGTTGGCACGCCAAACAGCTTGAGGGGCAGCCTGCAAGACGACCAGACCGCCTGACGCCGCGAGCTGCTGCGTTGGTTTATCGTTGCCACGAAAAAATGACCGGCTCCGAGGGAAGAGCCGGTCGAGTTCACGGGGGGCAAAAGCAGCAGCGCGCGGAAGATCGCAAGAGCGTTGCAGTGAGGCTTGGCTAGTCCCGCCCCGCAAGCGACAGCACGGTCAGCACAGCCAACATCGGCAGCGAGGCCGTCATAGAAAAAATCGCGATGGTGTTTTCACTGTTGCTATCGAAGATCGGGGCGAGCACGTCGCGTGTCTCAGGAAGCGTGGCCATCATCACGGATGCGGCGCCAGTGACGATTGCGGTGACGACTGCGGTGGCGGCAGCAATGACGGTGGCTGACATGCGTGCTATCTCCTCATCAGATCGGATGCGCCCGGCAGGGCGGCCTCTGTTGCTGCAGACAATGATGGATCATGACGGCTGGCGCTGTTCCGGTCGGAACAGGATCTGTTGCCCGCGCCTGCGCCCGCGCCGGTGCGATGCGTCAGCGATCGATTGATGCCTGCATCAAGAGCGACTGGAACGCGACTTGGCCGCCGAGCTTCACCTCGACGATCTCGAGCGCTTCGAAACCCAACGCCGCGTAAAATCCGCGTGCGTTGAGGCTCGAAAAGCATTTGAAGTGTGTGAGCGCACAACTGCGGGCTTGGTTCAGGCACTGCTCAAAGATCGACCGACCAATGCCGCGCCTGGCCATATCGGGATGGGTCGCGAAATGACGGATGTGCCCGACGTTGGGTTCGATGGCACCACTTCCAGGCGTCTCGATGCTCCACCCGCCGCAACCGATTAAAATCTGATCAGCTTCGGCAACTAAGAACGTTCCTGAATTAAGCAGTCGGGGCTGGGCGCGCGTCATGATGGGCAGCGCGATGGCAAGCACGTCGGCGCTGTAATGGTCAGCCATCAACGTTGGATAGCACGCAGCCAGAAGGGCTGTGACGCGCTCTTCGTCGAAAGTTGTTGCCAGTCTCACGCGATAGGCGAGGTGTTGGGTCTTCGACAACGGTGATCACCTCGTGTCGGGTGGCGTCAAACGTCGCCAAGCCATGCCATCGCGGTATCTTGCAATGTCGAAGGCTGCTGTCACGACGTGGTCTTCAAACCGATCGCAACCAACATGCCGGAGACAGCGCCTACGAGGGCCGCAGCGATCGTAATCACAATCACACCAGCATCGACGATCTGGGCGGCATTGGCAATCGAGCTAAACCAGCCGACGAAGGGCTGCACCAAGATGACCGCGAGAATAGCCCCAAACGTGGTGTACGTGAACGTCCATCCGACCCGCTTGATACCCAGCAGCCCAACAAAAAATCCAATCACCGCGAACACGATCATGCCAACGAGCGCACCAACGAGTAATCCGAACGGGACTGCGATCAGCGCCCGCTGACCGAAACTCTCTGCCGCATCGCCCGCTGCGAGATTTGATGAGTAAAGCGAGACCAAAATCGCAACCGCGACGGACGTCAGCGCTGTCATTTTTGCGCCAAGACTGGCGGCCCGCTGCATATGCGCCGCGATCATCGAGACCCTCGCATTGTCAAAACATGTCCCCGCGTGATCATCAGACTGAGGCAGCTATCTGTGCTTGCAGCGCTGCCAACACGGCGAGCGCATCGCCGCCAGCCGAGATAAATTGATCGACGCCTGCGGCTTTCAAGGCGGCTTCGCGGTCGCCGGGACGACCAGCCATCAACACGACGCGCGCGCCAGCAGCCTTCAAAGCCGTCGCAGCGGGTGCCGCCATGGTCGCGTTGATCGCATCGGACGAACAGATGCATGCCACACTCGCGCCAGACATCTTATACGCTGCGGCAGCGTCCGCAGCCGTTCGATAGCCGTCGCTGATCAGGGTCGTAATGCCGCCGGCTGCCAGATAATTTTTGATCCACGTCGTGCGGATGTTGTGGTCTGCGATGTCGCCGAGGCTCGCGACAAAAACCGTGTAGCCGTTGGCTGCATCCGCCGCATCACGCAACGCCTCGAAGCCTTCGGCCAGACGGAACGGACGCAACGGCGTGACTTCGATTTCAGCGCTGGTTTCAATGCCATCTGCGCTCGACGTTGGCCAAGGTTCCGTTTTCACGCCGTCGTCGCCGAGAATTGGAAATGCCGAAACGCCGGTGATTTCGATGCGGTTGGTGGCGATGGATCGGGCACGCACCTCAGCCGATTTCGCGATCAATTCTTGAACGTAGCCGGTGGTCAGCCCCACTAACATACCGCCGCGGGCTTCGATGTCTTGGAATATGTCCCACGCTTTGGTGGCGAGATCCTGCGTTAACGCTTCGACATACCAAGACCCGCCTGCCGGATCGTTGACACGGCCAAGGTTGCTCTCTTCCTGGCACACAATCTGAATGTTGCGCGCAACGCGGCGCGCGAACGCATCGGGTCGGCCAAGCGCAAATGTGAACGGCAAAACTAAAATCGAATCTGCCCCGCCCAGAGCTGCGCCGGTACACGCGATGGTGGTGCGCAAGATGTTGGTCCAGCAATCGCGCTTGGCCATCATTCGGTACGATGTTGGCGTTGCGAACGTGACATTCGCTGCGGCGGGGCCAGCACCGCAGGCATCCGCCACGCGCCAGACCAATTGGCGAGCCGCGCGCAATTTGGCGATGGTTGCGAACTCGTCTGCGTCGGCTGCCAGTGAGACCGTGAATTTGCCAAGGGCGTCCGGTGGCGCGATGCCGCCTTTCTCGGCCGCTCTCAGATAAGCGACGAGGGTTGCGAGCATGCAGGCCAATTCTTGCGCTTCAGTCGCGCCCGCATTGTGATAGGGCACGCCGTCGGCCGTCATCGCGGTGACGCGCGGGCTCGCAAGCGACATTTGCATTAAAGCCACTGAGCGGGCGAGGGCCGTCTCGACGGGTTCGCTCAGCCGACCGATGGCCGCAAGCGTTCCTAACGGATCTGCACCGAACGCACCCTGCCGGTCCGCTGGCTTGATGGCGCGCTCGGTCCAAACCGCAGTCAGTGCGACGGCGGCATCGAAGGCATCCTCGCCAGCCATCAGAACAATTGGACAAACATCAAGCAACACATCAGCCAGCGCGACCGACAGCGCGTCTTTTGTGGCGGGCAGGCTCAAGCCGCCGATCATCAACGCAACTGATGTCACGCCGCCTTCGAGATCATCGAGAATGGCAGCGTTGAGGAGCGCTGGGTCACGCTCGACATGCAGCGTGCAAATGTCCCAGCCGAGGCCGTCGCGGACGCGCTTTGTGCCGCGCGTAAATGGGGCTGCACCTGGTAGCGCGCCTTCAACGCTGACAAGAGCGTCAGCGCGAGTGTAGAGCGGTTGAATTGCGATTTCATCCGCCGATCGCGAGACAAGACGCTTGTCGAAATCCGCGCCTTTCAGAGCCTTGTCAACCATCGCCCGCCAGTGGTCGAGTTTCGCTGCTGGAAAATCACCGGCTAAAGCGATGATGTCGCCAGTGTCGGCTGGGTGTGAGATCGGTGCTGACAAATCTGGCGTCGAAGGTGTCATGGTCGAAGCGTCCTGTTGGAACAATCGCGATGAGGTCAAAAGCGGATCGAAAAAATCGTCAGCGATGTCGATTGAGCAGCGCGTGTTCTATAGCGCGCACAGATGACGGGTGCAGGCGATATTGTCGGTCTTTCGGAGCGCCCTTCTGCCGCGCCAGTTCCGTCGGTTCAGCACGTGTCACGCCAATCCAGAATCCGCTCCGCCAGCACCACTTCAGACGGGATAACAGCTTTTGCAAGTCGGTCCTACAACTGGGTTTGCAAAGGGTTAGGTGGCGTGTCAAGACGGCGATAGAGTTTGCATTTATACGCCACCCGGTGCGCTTCAATTTGCGCTCCACTTCCGGTCAGCGCAAACCGCGTGACCGAACCGACCATCTCCACCATCGTGACGCCGAAATCTACACCGTGACGTCATCTGAGAAAACGAGGAATATGCCATGAGCCAGGCAGACAACCAGTCGGTGATTCAAGACGGAAAAATCTTCATCGGCAAAAGCGTCAAGGCTGAGTATCTCGATCTAAAGCTCGCCAATCGACATGGCCTGATCACTGGCGCGACGGGGACTGGCAAAACCGTAACGCTGCAAGTCTTGGCTGAGGGGTTCTCCAATGCCGGTGTGCCGGTGTTTGCAGCTGACATCAAAGGCGACCTATCGGGCATTGCAGCCGTCGGTGAGCCAAAAGATTTTCTCGTCAAGCGCGCGCACGACATCGGCCTTGAGCCATACACCAACCAGGCATACCCGTCGGTGTTTTGGGATGTGTTTGGCGAGCAAGGACATCCGATCCGCGCAACTGTCGCTGACATGGGTCCATTATTGCTATCACGCTTGCTTGAACTCAACGAAGTGCAGGAAGGCGTGCTGAACGTCGCGTTTCGGATTGCGGCCGACGAACAAATGCCGCTCGTCGATTTGCAGGATCTTCGCTCGCTCCTCAATAGCATCGGCACGCGTGCCAAAGAACTGACCACCAAGTACGGCAACGTCGCCGCCACGTCGGTTGGGTCGATCCAGCGCCGCTTGCTTGTGCTCGAAGAGCAAGGCGCGGATCACTTTTTTGGTGAACCGGCTCTCGACATCCAAGATTTTCTGCGCGTCGCACCGGATGGTCGCGGTGTCATCAATTTGCTGTCGGCCGACAAGCTGATGCAGAAGCCGCGCTTGTACGCGACATTTCTGCTGTGGATGCTATCGAAGCTATGGCAAACGTTGCCTGAAATCGGCGATCAGCCGAAGCCCAAGCTGGTGTTCTTTTTCGACGAAGCTCATCTGCTGTTTACGGAAGCGCCCAAGCCGCTGTTGGAGCGCATCGAGCAAATCGCGCGCCTTATCCGTTCGAAAGGCGTTGGGGTTTATTTCATCACCCAAAACCCGACTGACGTGCCCGACACCGTTTCAGCCCAGTTGGGAAATCGCGTGCAGCATGCGCTTCGCGCCTTTACGCCAGCCGAACAGCGCACCGTTCGCGCTGCCGCTGAGACCTTCCGCAAAAATCCTGCACTCGACACCGAACGCGTCATCCTCGAACTCAAGGTTGGTGAAGCGTTGATTTCGATGCTTGAAAACAAAGGCGAGCCATCGATCGTCCAGCGCACCATGATCCGTCCTCCGGAAGCGCGGATTGGTCCAGTGTCGGCCGAAGAGCGCCGCGGCGTCATCGAGTACAGTCCGTATTTCGGTAAGTATGAAGACAAGCTCGATCGCGAAAGCGCGCACGAAATGCTGGCCAAAAAGGCTGCGACTGCCGTGCAGGAAGCCGACGCTGGCAGCGGCGGCATTGGCGGATGGCTCGGTGGTGTCCTCGGTGGCGGCAAAGCTGCGGCGGGCGGTCGCAAACGCCAGGGCATGGGCGATATGTTGGGGCGTGAATTGCAGCGCTCATTGACACGAACGGCTGCGACCACGATTAAAAATATCATCATCAAATCGATCACAGGCGGGCGTCGATAAGCGTTGCGTCGCGGCCAAGCTGGAATTGTCAGCGCACCGCTGAGGCGGGCTCTTGTTCAGGGCGAACGAGGATCGGCGCGCGTTGCGTCACCGCCTGCAGGGGCGCTGTCGTACCAACTCCGGTGCCACTGGTGGCTGGGCCGTCCGTCGGAGCATTTTGTGGCGCGGGCGGCTGCTCAAGCGCTGGGACACGTGCTTTCGGTTTCACTTTTGACTTGGAAGGCGTCTCCCACGTGATTGGCGTTTGCCCAGGCGGCGCCTTCAACCAAGCCGACTGTTCGCCAACGCCATAGCCTTCAGCAAAGAGAGCTTTCTGATACTCTGGATCGTAAAACTTGGTCGTCGTTTGCGTGAAGCTTGCCGGCACAGCCACCAAGTTGAAGTCAGCGCCGCCATCTATGGCGATGCGATAAATCCGATAAAGCTCGCTCCAGTTTTGGCTCTTGATCAGTGTCGCGATGGCGCGCGACGCGATCGATAACGTCGTGCCTTTCACAACCTGCGTTTCAGGTGAAAGCTTTCCGTTTTTGATAATATAGACGCGCCGGATCGGGGGCTCCGCATGAAGCACGTCGAAAGCCTTGAACGGCGCCTGCACGGGCAATACGAACAATTCTCGCGTTGTGCCGCCGTCGACGTGCATCTCTTCGAAGGTTTTGCCATTGACCTCGACCGGGATGTTCACCGGAGGGAAAGCACCGGGAATGGCCGCCGACGCCAGTATGACTTTTCGAAATAGCTCAAGGGCGTCATCGGTACCAATCAACGCGATCTCGCCCATATTCCAGACAACCGGACGCTGGGCATCGAGATTGGTCGTCAAGACCATCAGAATCCGTCCGCGCTTGTATTCGGTCGCAATGGCCTTGAGCATGTCGTGATTGACATAGCTTGCGACGAGCTTCGCCAGCGGACTGGTGTCGGCCAGCGCCGCGCCGCCAAATAATCCAGGCAAGAATTGCGCGGTCGCAACTTGATCTGCGCGATACTCGGTCCAGATGCGCCGCAAGTCGGCATCGCGCTCGGGGCCAAGATAGGCGAACGGGGCGATGATCGCGCCGGCGCTGACGCCGGTTACAATCTCGAATTCGGGGCGGTCACCGCGCGCGGTCCATCCCGCCAACACGCCAGCGCCGAACGCGCCGTCGGACCCGCCGCCCGACAGCGCTAACGTTTCGACAATCGGTCGCCCGGCCTTGCGGCTGGCTGATCTTGCGACGGCGGGAAGATTGGGCGTGCGGCGGCGAATTTCAGCGACTGGATCGGCTGGGATTTCGTCACCCCAATAGCGCACGCCCGGCACGTTTTTTACTGTCGCGGTCTCGGCCAAGGCTGGGTTCGAGATACCGTTTCGCTCAATAGCCGTGCCACATGCGCCCAAAACCATGGCGATGCTTATCGTCGCGATTGTCGGCGCACGTCGTCCGCACACTTCTTTTATCGACGCGAACGACGACATAAGGCCTTAAATCCCACCCAACGCTGCTGCCCACCATGCCAGCAGATCTAATAATACCATAAACATGTCAAATACAGGTAATCAGCGAAATCGGCCTGCAAGATCGCCGGTGGCCCATGTGCAAGGGGGGCGAAATGGCGTCGTGGCCTGCCTGTTTTATCGAAATCGGAGGATCAGCACCGAATAAAAAAAGTAAGGCCGACCTCAGGCCAGGATGGCTCAAGATCGGCCGTCTTTTTCGCGCGTTCAGTACAGCTACTTGCTGTTAGCCAGCCAGCGTCTCGACGTGTTCCCAATTGATCAAGTTGTCGAACCACGCTTCGAGATACTTCGGCCGGGCATTGCGGTAGTCGATGTAATAGCTGTGCTCCCAGACATCGACACCGAGGATCGGTGTCGACCCGTGCATCAGCGGATTTTCACCGTTGGGTGTTTTCTGGACTTCGAGACGGCCGTCCTTGATCGCGAGCCACGCCCAGCCCGATCCAAACTGCGTGGTGCCAGCTGCAATGAAATCAGCGCGCACCTTGTCGAAGCCGCCCGCGCCTTCGATTAGCTTTTCGATTTTGCCCGGCATTTTCTTGCCGCCGCCGTCTTTCTTCATCCATTGCCAGAAATGCAGATGGTTCCAGTGTTGACCAACGTTATTGACGACGCCGGCGTTTTTATCGGCAAACGCTTGCTTGCAGATTTCTTCGATCGCCAAGCCTTCGTATTTGGTGCCAGCCAACAGCTTGTTACCGTTGTCGACGTAAGCTTGGTGATGTTTGTCGTGATGAAATTGCAGCGTTTCAGCCGACATAAATGGCTGCAAGGCATCGTAGGCGTATGGCAGATCGGGAAGCTTGAGCGTCATGGCAGTCCTCTTTGGGTTTTTATGCAGAGCGGTTGGGTTGAAGGCAAAACGGAGCTTTTCATTCGCCACAAACGTCAGCGCGGGCGGGGCATGTTGGCGGAAGGCTTAACGGAGCGTGGTAAGTAGCTTTCAGAGCCCCATCGAACAAGCCATCTGCGGCATTCGGGGTCGGTGTCGCGCCGTTCGTGCTGCAGGCGCGACCTTTGCTTCGGGTCGGGTATTGCCACTCAATTTGTTTTTGTTTCTGGCGCGAGTTCGACGATGACCTCATTGCGCCGCCAAAATGGTAGCGTCCACGGTGGATCGTAGAAGGCGTAGGTCGGTGGTGCTGAAGGTGTCAATTTTTTGTCGGCAATAAACTTTGCCAACCGATCGCGATGCGTTGAGAGATTGCTCTGCGTCGACCAGCCGGAAAACCGAATGGCGGCCACGTCGTGCGCTGGCACCTCGATTAGTGTCACGCGGGCATCGTTGGGCTTTGGCAGCGACTGCATCGTTGAACCTGCTGGCATGACAAAGCGGACTTTCCAAGGTCCATTGCCAGCCGGTCCGCCATCACCTCCGGCGGCTTGTTGCGTGACGGGTGCTGTCATCGCGATCTTCTCAGACGCGCGCTGCGAGACCGGCGCGGTCATTTCAATCGACGTCTTGCTCGTGTTGCCGCCAAAAATGTATCCGGCCAAGACCTTGAACCCAGCATTGATCGCGGTGTCGCGATCACCCGTTTGCTCGACCTCGGCAACGATCATCGGCTCATAGCGGCGGACCTCAATATCGTTGTCTTTTAA
>JANMII010000224.1:0-7090 GCA_031375665.1 Hyphomicrobium sp. | reverse complement strand
TCTGTTTGAGATCGCCGTGGTTTCTTATTTGGCCGAGCGGAGCCAGCCAGGCGACGCAAGTAGGAGTGTTGAGTGCGAGCGTTCGCCCACCGTCGGCTGCGGCATCTGTCGATGCTCGCACCGCACCAGCCACGCACCAAGGTCAGCGTCGCCTAGCGCCATCGCCGGTCTGATCTGGACGCCGGACGCTGGTCGTAAACACAGCTAGCAAACAAAAAGCCGCCTGCATCGCAACAGGACCTGAAAGCCCGCTTTTTGCTGCCTGTGTCGGTCACGGGCCGCAAAGCTTCACAGAACTGATATGCGCGGCTAGTATCCCGGCCGACGGTGGGGACTTAACGACGCGATTCGACGGCAAAACCTCGAGGACGCTGCGACAGTGAACGCTCACGTGACCATACCGGACAAATGTCCGGCCCTTGTTCTGAACGCCGACTTCCGGCCGCTCAGCTATTATCCGTTGTCGCTTTGGAGCTGGCAGGACACGGTCAAGGCTGTGTTTCTCGATCGGGTCAACATCGTCTCCGAGTACGATCAAGTCGTCCGCAGCCCGTCGTGCGAGTTCCGTTTGCCGAGCGTCGTGTCACTGAAGACGTATGTTCGCCCTGCGCTTTATCCGGCATTCACGCGGTTCAACGTGTTTCTGCGCGATCGCTTCGCCTGCCAATATTGTGGCGACAAATCGGATTTGACGTTTGATCATTTGATCCCGCGATCGCGCGGTGGTCTGACGCGTTGGGATAACGTGGTGACCGCCTGCGCCCCGTGCAATCTAAAAAAGGGCGGACACATGCCCCACGTCGCCGGCATGTTTCCAGCTTTCGAGCCTTACCGTCCGACCGTTTTTGAATTGCACCGCAACGGTCGGCTTTTCCCGCCCAACTACCTGCACGATAGTTGGCTCGACTATTTGTACTGGGACACCGAACTCGATCCATAGGTTGGAGATTTCGAACAAAAAAGCCCCACCGTGAGGTGGGGCTTGAGTTGAACGGAAGTGAAGACAAACGGCATATGGTCGTAAAGTCGTAGAAAACTTTGCCGCCCCAGGGGGCAGCCTCGCTTACGCTTAAAAGTGATACATAGCGGCGCCTAAGCTGCTTTCGACAGGGATTGTGGCAGCGGATGCGCGCACAATTCTGCGGCGATGAGATCAACCGCCTTTTCCCACGTCACGCCTTCATTAGCGTCCGTGTCGAATGACACGCCGAACGCCGACAGCGCGTCGACGGGTAAGCCGCCATCGCGGAACACGCGAGCGCAGGTTTGTCGACTAACAGCCAGCGCCTGATGCCACTGAATGGGATTGATGTGATCTGGGGCCGAGTGGGACATGGGATCAGCTCTCCGGGAAAAAGACGCTGCACACACTGACGACTCATGTGGGCGCACGGGTGAAACAGCAAGCGACTAGGGTCACAATGCGAAGGCAACAAAAGGAAGGCGGCAGGCACACAGAGCGCTATGACATCACTACGCGAAACCGTGGGACGCGATGTCTCGATTGAGGGCTAACTCCATCACACTCCGTGCACCTGCCAACTCGTTGGAGGCCCGCACGGCCTCCGAATTCTGCTGGTTACTCTTGGACGCAACTGACGCAACACGACCTGACTTTTCACACACCAACTGACGCAGCACATCATTTGCGACAGCACCAATCGGCCGCCATTGGTCATTACGCAACGCCACGCTCAACTCACGCTTGGGGCCGATCGCCGACGCGGCACATGTTTCGATCAACGCCATGACACACCTAAGACGCTTGAGCTTATCGACGAGCCGCCCAGACCGACGCAGGTACAATGGTCCAAGCTGCTCGCCTTTGTTTTTTGGGATAGCCCCGGACAGTCGCCTGTCCGCACGCAACGCAACTCTCAACGCAACTGGACGCAACGCTTACAAAACGGAAATCGAGGTAAATTGGCCGGACGCAAAACTCTTGACGCAAAAACCGCTGATGCAAACACGGGCGGAACGGTCGACACTCACTCGCAACAAGAGACGCAAACACAACGCGAACACTGGAAGCTTATCTAGTCTCGTCTGCACCGACGACCGGTTGTGTTCCGCGAACGAAGAGAGAATAGCCGTTACATTCAGGCAACGCCAAGGCGCAGGTTTGTTCGCGCCATGATATTCGCTTGACAGTATTCGGATGGCAACGAATTCGGGGGCGGGGCGACGGCACGGACTTGTGGACAAGTCAAAAAGCGCTGCCCGAAACGCCGCCTACAGGCTCTTGCGGCGTGTTTCCGCAGCAGAGAATGCGGCGCGCAACGTCAACGCCATCAAAAACATCGACACAGCGACGTTCCATCCGGCAAACGAAAGGCCGAGGAAATGCCATGCCGCCTCATCACAGCGCACGACTCTGATGGTCTCAATATCTTTAAGTAAGCCGCCAGCGGTCGCAGCGAGCCCTTGATCGCCACCGCAACTGTCAGGCCCCGGCCAAAATTTCCATTCAGCACCAGCCTGATAGACACCCAACCCGGCGTTACTGAGATAGGCAAGCGCGACGGCAAAAAACAACGCGGCAGCCCAGCCCCTGGCGCCAGCCGACACCAAGGACAAAGCGACAAACAGCACCGGGATGGCTGCGTAATAGGCGTAGCGCTGCATCAAACACAGCGGGCACGGCACGTAGCCGCCGACATATTGGAACGCGAGCGCGGCCGTGATCGTCGCCAGCGAGACGAAGAGCGCAACACTGCCGAGTTGATAGGGCAATCCGCGCTCGGTTGAACCTTCAAACGCCATCCGTCGACTGCTCCACCGGCCAACAGAAATCACTCGCACCGACGGGTAACTTCAAGACTTTTGGCTTCAACATCTCCGGATTAAACCAAATAGCGGACAGCGACAAAGCCCCCGACCAACAGCACCACGAAGACCGTGGTTATAAGGGTTAGGCGCTTTTCTATGAAATCACGGATTGGTTCGCCGAAGAAATACAACAGGCCCGCCACCAGAAAAAAGCGCATGGCGCGGGCTATAATTGACGCTGCGACAAACGAAAAGATGTTCATGCTGGCAACACCAGCGGCGATCGTCAGCACCTTGTAGGGCAGCGGCGTCATGCCCTTGATGATCAAGATCCACACGCCCCATTCGTTGAACCACGACACGAAGGTCTGGAAACTATCGGCCTTGCCGTAGAACCGTAGGATCGGTTGGCCAACGCTTTCGAACAGATAATAGCCGATGGCATAACCGAGCAGTCCGCCCAGAACCGACCCGATTGTGGCAAGCGTTGCGTACCACCACGCCTTGCGGCGGTCGGCGAGCACCATAGGCACCAGCATCACGTCCGGTGGAATTGGGAAAACCGAGCTTTCGATAAAGGCGACGCCGAACAGCGCAGCGGGTGCACGCTCGTCGGCCGCTTTTCGCATCATCCAGTCGTATATGCGTCGCATCATGACGGCGTGATTAGAGCATCGGCCGAGCGCAGGGAAGTTGGCTGTTCGACGGCCGCAAAACTGTTCGACAATTCGGCCACAACGGCGTTCAAGACGAAACGGCCTTTTGGCGTCGCGCGGATGGCGACCGGCCGATTGGCGCCAACGCGTGACCCGATGGTTTGCAGAAGTCCGAGATCGGACAGTCCGTCGATGACGGCATTTGCAGGACCAACGCCACCGACCTTTGCCAATCGGTCAAGATTTACGCCTTCGGTCAACCGCAGGCCCATCAAAAGCATCTCATCGGCTTGTTCGCGAAGAGCGAGCGCTTCAATTTCGACCAAGCCGTGACCCTGGCTTTCAACCAAAGCAGACCATGTCTCGGGGTGCTTTTCGGCAATGGTCGCCGTCCGTTGCCCATCAATCAGCAGGCGGCCGTGAGCACCCGGACCGACACCCGCGTATTCGCCATAGCGCCAATAGAGCAAGTTGTGCTGGCTCTCGTAGCCAGGCCGGGCGTGATTTGAAATTTCATAAGCGCCAAAACCTGCAGCTGTCGTCAGCTCCTGTGTGATGGCATAAAGCTCAAGTGCAGCATCAGCATCCGGCACCACCAATTTGCCGAGTGCGTGCAGCGCTGCGTATGGCGTGTCGGGTTCGATGGTGAGCTGATACAGCGAGATGTGATCACCAGCCATGGCGAGCGCGGCGCGCAGTTCAGCCCGCCAAGCGTCGGGCAACTGGCCGGGGCGCGCATAAATCAGATCGAACGAGACGCGGTCAAACACAGCTTGGGCGACCGCAAGTGCTGATTTCGATTCAACGACCGTGTGAATGCGCCCGAGGCGGCGAAGATCATCTTCGATTAGGGATTGAAAACCCATCGAGACCCGATTGATACCCGCATCGCGATAGCCGCGAAAACGGCCAGCCTCGACACTTGATGGATTGGCTTCGAGTGTAATTTCAGCGCCGGGCTCAACAGTCCACACTTGGCGGATGCGCTCAAGGATGGCAGCCGTTGTCTCGGGCTTCATCAACGATGGCGTGCCACCGCCAAAAAACACGCTGCGAACCACGCGCGGCCCGGTGCGCTGCGCCGCATCGTCCAACTCGGTCAGGTAGGCTGCCAGAAAGCGCTGTTCGTCCCAACCACCATGGCGAACGTGACTGTTGAAGTCACAGTACGGGCATTTTTGCGCACAAAACGGCCAGTGCACATAGACGCCGAAACCAGGGTCGGCCGCGCCTAACATTAAAGCGGCGTCACGCATCGCGGCTCACTGAGTGTCGGCTCGCAGCCAGCAGCGTGGTGGCAATCGTTCGCCATTTAGGTTCATCACCCGACGATGTGATCGCCAGCTCTGTTTCGAGGGCATGCAGGTAACGCTCAAGCGACGTGGCGCTCCAATCGTCCGAATTGTGAGCCAAGTCTGAGCGCAGACGGGCAACGAATTGCACCAGCTCATCTTGAGTTGACAAGCTCGTAGCCGCAGCCCTCAACGCGTCGAAACGTGTGCCAGCCGGAGCCAACAATGGCGCCTCCGCGATGCGATCGAGGCACGCGGCTTTGAAGGCTGAGAACGCGCGCGTGCGATGCGAGTTGGCATATTTTTGCGCTGGTTCCATTTCGCCATAGGTGAGCGTTTCACCATCGGCAACGAACATCGGATCATAGCCAAAGCCGTTGCCACCGCGCGGTGGCCAAACCAAATGGCCATAGACCTTGCCTTCGAAATCTTGCGTTTCGCCAGTTGGCCACGCGAGGCACAACACTGAGATAAAGTTGGCAATGGGTCCAGGCGCTGTCCAACCGTGACGCTTGGTGATTTCTTCGCCGACCTTACGCATGGCCAGGCCAAAATCTTTGCCAGGCCCCGCCCAGCGCGCTGAATAAATCCCAGGTGCCCCGCCAAGGCATGCGACCTCCAAACCGGAATCATCTGCGAGTGCGGGCAAGCCGGACGCCTTGGCGGCAGCAACCGCCTTGAGCCGCGCGTTGCCAATGAATGTCGGTTCGGTTTCGTCCGGTTCGACGAGACCTAAATCACCGGCCGAGACGGCGTTGAGGCCGTACGGCGCGATCAGCTGATTGATCTCCCATACTTTGCCGACGTTGTGGCTGGCAACGACAAGGCGCGTGCCGCGTTCGAGTTGAGCGGTCACAGGGAGGCCCATAAGAAAACGGCCGTTGCGACGGCGCCGAGAACGGCTCGAACGGCATGTAACGCGCCCCACTTTTCAATTAACGCTCGCGCTTGCGGTCCGGCGTGGTCTGCAGCGATCGCGTTCAACTGGTGATTGGTCGGCATGATGACAAGCATCGTGTAGGGCCAGTTCGCAACCAGGATCACACCACCGACCAGCCAGAGCCAATTGCCGGTGACGATCCATTCAAGCGCACCCAGAATGAACCCCATGACAGCCAATGCAGCCTGCATGGTGAAGCCGCGCGCATAGCTCAACTTCCATTGCGCCAGCAGAGCCCGATCATCGATGGCAAGCCGCGCGGGTTGTTCTGCCCAGATGATGTAGATGGCGGCTCCAGCGAACAGACTGGCAACGACCAATGCAAACTGTCCGAACATGATGGGTCTCAACTCAAACACGGCGTGCGCGGCAGAACGCGAACAAGATGCGCGTCACCCCACCGTCAGCTTTTGCAATTGCACGAGCTCGCCAATGCCTTTTTTGGCAAGCCCCATCAGATCAGCAAATTGATCTTCCGTGAATGGCGCTTGCTCTGCCGTACCTTGAATTTCAACGATACCACCTGAGCCGGTCATGACAAAGTTGGCATCGGCCTCAGCGTTGCTATCCTCAGCATAATCGAGATCGAGCACGGCTGCACCTTTATATAGTCCGCATGATACCGCCGCGATCTGATCACGCAAAACACTGTCCTTGACCATGTCGCGCAATTTCATCCACGCGATGCAGTCATACAAGGCAACCCAGGCGCCGGTTATGGCTGCGGTCCGCGTCCCGCCGTCGGCCTGGATGACATCGCAATCGACCGTGATCTGGCGCTCGCCAAGCTTTGTCAGATCGACCACAGCGCGCAATGAGCGGCCAACGAGGCGCTGAATTTCCTGGGTGCGCCCTGAGGGGTGACCGGTGGTCACTTCACGGCGCGTGCGATCATGCGTCGCGCGGGGCAACATGGCGTATTCGGCCGTCACCCAACCGCGTCCCTGGCCCTTTAGCCACGGCGGAATGCGCTCTTCAAGACTAGCCGTACACAAAACGTGGGTATCGCCGAATTTGATCAGGCAAGAGCCTTCGGCATGCTTGGAGACGGCACGTTCGATCGAAACGCGGCGCAATTCATTCGGCTGTCGTTTGGACGGGCGCATTGGGTTCCTGAAAAATGTGAGGCGTGGTGAATTTGGCCGAACCGTAGAGAAGGCAACCCTTCCGTTCAACCTTAATACAACCGCTTGTTTTACGGTCGAGTTTGAACGTAACGACAGACGCTGGCGATCAACTTGGCCAACGCGCTGTATTGTATCGCTTGCCGCCGGGCCTTAAATCGTTGCCATGACCGTTGCCCCAACCCAACTGCAAAACCTCAGCGACCGCTCGCGGACCATTGTGCGCCGCATCGTCGAAAGTTATTTGACCACCGGCGAGCCGGTTGGATCACGCAACTTATCGCGCGCGCTGCCCATGTCGTTGTCGCC
>JANMII010000166.1:0-1700 GCA_031375665.1 Hyphomicrobium sp. | reverse complement strand
GGGCTTCGTGCTCACGCCCGGGTGGTTTTTGCTGCAAGCGGCGATGTCGCATCAATACGTCTTCGTTTATCACGTTGGTGATATCTACTGGTGTACGGCCGACGTCGGCTGGGTGACCGGTCAAAGCTACATTGTGTATGGCCCTCTCGCCAACGGCGCGACAACGTTGATGTTCGAGGGCATTCCAACATACCCGACAGCGTCGCGTTTTTGGGATGTCGTCGATAAGTGGAAGGTCAATATTTTCTATACGGCACCGACTGCGATCCGTTCGCTGATGGGGGCGGGCGACGCGCTTGTCACTGCCAGTGATCGCTCATCGCTGCGTGTGCTGGGATCCGTCGGCGAACCCATTAATCCGGAAGCGTGGGAATGGTATCATCGCGTGGTCGGCAACGGCCGTTGCCCGATCGTCGATACCTGGTGGCAAACAGAAACTGGCGGCATTCTGATCTCGCCATTGCCGGGTGCAACAGCTTTGAAACCGGGATCTGCGACACTGCCGTTTTTCGGCGTGCAACCAGCACTCGTCGATGACAAAGGCAATTTTCTCGAAGGTGCGGCACAAGGCAATCTCGTTATTCTCGACAGCTGGCCTGGACAATCGCACACGATTTACGGCGATCACGAACGCTTTGAGCAAACCTACTTCTCAGCCTATCCCGGCATGTACTTCACCGGTGATGGCTGCCGTCGCGATGAAGACGGCTACTATTGGATCACCGGCCGAGTTGATGATGTGATCAACGTTTCGGGCCATCGCATGGGCACCGCCGAAGTTGAAAGCGCGCTTGTGTCTCATCCGAAAGTCGCCGAGGCAGCCGTGGTCGGATATCCGCACGATCTGAAGGGGCAGGGCATCTATTGCTATGTGACGCTGAACAACGGCGAAACCGGCGACGACGGCTTGCGCAAAGAATTGGTCGCTCATGTCCGAAAAGAAATCGGCCCGATTGCATCACCCGATCTCATTCAGTTCTCGCCGGGACTGCCGAAAACGCGGTCTGGAAAGATCATGCGCCGCATTTTGCGCAAGATCGCCGAGGACGATTTCAGCAATCTTGGTGATACGTCCACGCTCGCCGATCCAGGCGTCGTCGATGATCTCGTCGGCAATCGCCAGAACCGCCGCGTCGACTGAGGCCATCGCGCTTAAATCACGAACCGTTTTTTGCATTGAAGACGATGTCGTCCGCAAAGGACTTATGATGGCCCTCACTTGCACGATCTGATGTAGCCGCGGTCGAAGTGGAAATGATCATGATGGGCCGAGTTATAGTTCGGCCCCAACACCGCTCGGAAATATTGGCAAGCACCATCGTGCACAGCGCGTAAAAATGCGGCCTCAGCCCCGCTCGTCGTCCAGAATTTTTTGATCGTGATCGTTCGACCGTCCTGCAATACAAAGCCAGCGATGTCGATGGCGTTGGCCGTCGCGTGCTGGCTGCGAAAATCGCTCCACAATTTGTTGCCAACGATATTGCGACACGCGTAGCCGCCCATCGGTTGAATGGCGCTGACCGTTGACCCGAGATGCCGCCGGGCTTGAGGCTGCACAACGTGCGCGACCCACAGCGCGGTGGCGGCCGCCGCTTCGCACGTCAGTGCGTTCAACGCGATGCGTGCGTTGCCCGCTTGCGAAAGCCGGACAGCATTTTGCCATCCGCAGCCATCCACGTAAGGATTATCGGCAATCGGCG
>JANMII010000119.1:0-22891 GCA_031375665.1 Hyphomicrobium sp. | reverse complement strand
AAAAGGCATTTATCCCGCCGTCGATCCGCTCGACTCAACGTCGCGCATGCTTGACCCACGCATCGTTGGCGAAGAGCATTACGCGGTTGCGCGCCGCGTTCAGTCTATCTTGCAGAAGTACAAGAGCCTACAGGACATCATCGCCATTTTAGGCATGGACGAACTGTCGGAAGACGACAAGATGACGGTTGCCCGTGCCCGTAAGATCGAACGCTTCATGTCGCAGCCATTTACGGTCGCTGAAGTCTTCACCGGCTCGCCCGGCAAGCAGGTTCCGTTGGCCGACACGATCAAGGCGTTCAAAGGTTTGTGCGATGGTGATTACGACCATTTGCCAGAGCCTGCGTTTTACATGGTCGGCACGATCGAAGAAGCCATCGCTAAGGCTGAGAAGCTCGCTGAAGCGGCGTAATAATCTGGTCGACCCGGTGCGGTCGGCGTGAAGGAGAGATAGCCGTGGCTGCTGAGACTACATTCGGAAGTTGCTGCGACGAATTGAAGGAAGCGCTCGAGGGCGGTGACTTCGAGCCGCTGATCACCGTCGGGCCTGACACGGTCATCTACATGACGGTCGGCCTCGTCGATCTGGAAGACGATGAGCCGGGCTTGGTCGATCATCCATTGTTCTTTTGCCCGTTCTGCGGGACGAAGCTGCAAACGCCGGAAGAGGTTCGCGCCAAAGTCGGCAGTGGTGAAGATGACGACGATGACGCTGATGACGCTGATACTGACGGCGATGACGACGAAGCCAATTCGGAAACCGATAAGACCGTCTGAGCCGGTGTAGGCTTGCGACCGCGACAGGAATTTTGAGCTAGGAACGCCAATCCATGGCCGCGACTTTCAAATTTGAACTCGTTTCGCCCGAGCGCGTGCTGCTGTCCGTCGATGCCGAACAGGCCATCGTGCCAGGCGCAGATGGTGAGTTCACGATGCTGCCCGGCCATTCGCCGGTGATTGCAACGCTGCGTCCTGGCGTGCTCGATGTCACATCGCAGGGATTGCGCAAGCGGTTGTTCGTCAAATCAGGATTTGTGGAAGTCGAGCCGTCGCGATTGACAGTGCTGGCCGAGAAAGCCTTCGATATCGATGACATGACGACCGCGTCGCTGGCGGAAGAACTCAAGGGGGCCGAAGCGAGCCTCGCTGCCGCGAAGGACGACGAAGCCAGAGCGATGGCCGATACGCTGGTGGCAGAACTTAAGCGACTGTCCAATCGCGCCGCGTAAGATCGGCACTCACAGTATTGCTGAATGAACGATGGCAGGACAATCGTCTGGCCTTTTTTCATATCAGGCCGGACCGTCGTGTTGTCTTGCTTTTGCGTCGTCGCTAAACGAGCGGGCTGAAGGCACTGATGACGTTTTCATACAGGTCGCGTTTGTAGGGCACGATCAGCTTGGGGACGCTGTCGATAGGCGCCCACCGCCAAGCCTCGAACTCCGCCTTCAAACCGTCGCGAGCTGTAATATCGATTTCGTTATCGTCGCCGGTGAAGCGCATCGCGAACCATTTTTGCCGTTGGCCACGGTAGCGACCTTTCAAAGCGACGCCGACGAGGCTGTCCGGCAATTCGAAGGTCAACCAATCGGGATGCTCACCGATGACATCGACGCTGGTAATGCCGGTTTCTTCGCGCAGTTCACGCAGGGCCGCGGTTCGGGCGGGTTCGAATTTCTCGATGCCGCCTTGCGGCATTTGCCAAATGTGGGCCGCGTGATCGCCAGCCCACTTCGGTTTGCGACGTCCGACCCACACTTTCCCCGATGCGTTGAGCAGCATGATGCCGACACTGGCCCGGAAGGGCAGGTCGCCGTCAAAGTCAGCGGGATCGGTGTGCATCTTCATGTCAGGGCTTGATCTTTATAGCCATGCTCGGCCATCGAATTGATTCGCTAAAGATACAGAAAAAATGTCGATTTTGTATGACATTACACCGTCATAAAGGGTCGGAAACGAGGCAATCTAACAGTGCTACGCTTAAAACTTGGGCGTCCAGTGTGCTTCCGCGAGCCCCATTCGAGTTTTAAGCGCGCTGCGTGCACACCTCATGCTGGCCGAGCCAGCGGGGCGAATGCGCCGAGAACCGTAGCGTAAACCTCGCGCTTGAATGGCACGATTAGATCGAGCAGCTCACCAACCGGCGCCCATCGCCAGGCCACGAATTCAGCTTCAAGTCCCGCTGGCGGATCGATGGTGATTTCTTCGTCGCCACCGTTGAAACGATAAGCGAACCACCGTTGCTTTTGGCCGCGGTATCGCCCACCCCAGGCCGTGCCGAGCAAACGCGCAGGCAAGTCGTAATGCACCCACTCGGGATGCTCGGCCAACAGCGACACCGAAGTGATCCCGGTCTCCTCACGCAACTCGCGCAGCGCGGCGTCGCGTGGGTCCTCGTCGGCGTCGATACCGCCTTGCGGCATCTGCCACCAATCGCCTCGGCCTTCGGCATCGACTTTGGTGTCGGCACGACGGCCGACCCACACCAGGCCTTGGGCGTTGATCACCATTTGGCCAACGCACGGCCGGTAGGGCAAATGCGCGAAGGCGTCCGAGGCAGGCGATGTCATGATGGGATGCTCACTGAACGAGGAAATCGAGACGAACTGCCGAAAAGACAGCAACTGCAGGCGGTGTCTTTGAGGCGAAATAAAAATGGGCGCTGACAGCGCCCATTTTCAATTCGGCAAGCGGTAATTGTCGCCAGCTTAGTTTGGTGTGGTCTTGGTTTCAGGGGTGGCACCGGCGGACGGCTGACTGCCAGCCGCATCGGGCGACGTCGCAGCGGCAGGCGCCGTCGAGCTGGCAGCTGCCGGCTCTTTGGCCGTGCCGCGCAAGAATGACAGCGCGTACTGGAGCTGCGTGTCCTTTTCTGGCTCCTTGGGCACGTAGGACGAAGATCCCGAGACTTCTTCTTTCTTCTCGGCTTCGCCGTCTTTACCAGGCTCTTTGGCGGCATCTTTGGTCGGATCTTTGTCCGTGCCGTCTGGGTTTTTCAGATGGCCGCGCAGGCTGGCTTCACCGCGTGGTTTCTCATTGGCCATTTTGGCCTTGAGGTCATCTGGCAGCACTTCTTCAATCACGATATCCGGGTCGATACCCTTGGCTTGGATCGAGCGGTTCGACGGCGTGTAATAGCGTGCCGTGGTTAGCCGGATCGCGCCGTTGGCACCCAACGGAATGATGGTCTGCACCGATCCCTTGCCGAACGAGCGGGTCCCGATGATGGTCGCCCGCTTGTGATCTTGCAAAGCACCAGCAACGATTTCTGACGCCGAAGCCGAGCCACCGTTAATGAGCACCGCGATTTTCTTGCCTTCGGCGAGGTCACCAGGACGCGCATTTGCACGCTGTGTTTCATCACCGTTGCGGCCCTTCGTCAGCACGATGGCGCCGCGCTCCAAGAAATCATCGGACACAGCGATCGCTTGGTCGAGCAACCCACCTGGGTTGTTGCGCATATCAATGATGTAGCCTTTGAGCTTGGGACCAATTTCCTTGTTCAACTGCTCAATCGACTTCTGCACGTTGGCATGGGTTTGCTCGTTGAAGGTCGTGACCTTGATGTAGGCGACATCGTCTTCGACGCGGGCCTTGACCGCGTTAATGCGGATCACATCGCGCGTCACCTTGACGTCAAACGGATCGTCTTTGCCCTTGCGCACGATCGTCAACGAGATCGGCGTGTTGACCGGACCGCGCATTTTCTCGACCGCCTGCTCCAGCGTTAAGCCGGTGATCTGCTCGTTGTCGAGGTGGGTGATCAAATCGTTAGCGAGCAAGCCAGCCTTGGAAGCTGGTGTATCATCGATCGGTGAGACGACTTTGACGATGCCGTTCTCCATCGTAACTTCGATGCCAAGGCCGCCGAACTCGCCGCGAGTTTGGACCTGCATGTCGCGGAAGTTTTTCGGGCTCATGTAGGATGAATGCGGATCAAGCGCCGTCAACATGCCGTTGATCGCATTTTCGATCAGCAGTGTGTCGTCGGGCTTTTCAACATACTCTGATCGAACGCGCTCAAACACGTCGCCGAACAAATCGAGCTGTCGGTAGAGCTCGGAATTGGCGGTCGGTGTCGCCGAATACGTCTGTGAGACGTTCACAAACGTCGTCGCTCCAGCGAGCCCTGTCATCAGCAGGAATGTCCAGAACGCATAATCTGTCTTGCGCATTAGCCTTGCACCTTCTGCTGTCCCGACGCCCACCAGGGGTCGGGATCGATGGGTCGTCCATCTTTCCGAAACTCTACGTATAGAACCGGCGCACCGACTTGCCCCGCATTCGCCGACCGGGTGGCAACACCGGCCATCGTGCCAACCGGCTCGGCTGCCAAAACAAATTGCCCCGGCTGGACGTCGATCTGCGACAGCCCAGCAAGCAGGATATGATAGCCGTCGCCCGCATTGATGATCAAGAGTTGGCCATAACTGCGGAATTCGCCAGCATAAACAATCCAGCCATCGCACGGTGCTGTGATCTGGGCACCATTGCGGGTTTCAATCACGACGCCTTTTGATTGGCCACCGTATTGGGTTCGCTCGCCAAATGCGAGCGCTCGGCGACCTTGCGCCGGGATCGGCAGCTTAGCGCGTGCGGATGCAAATGGTATGGCCGGCTTAATGCGGCCAGCGTTGCCAGGCATCAAAGTGGCCGTCGAGGGAGCTATTTCAATGATTTGTGGCTTCAAGCGCGGCGGCTGGACGGCTGCGACCCGGAGGTCTTTTGCTGGCGATGCCGATGGCTGTTCGTTCAAAACGAGTGGAGGTGTCACGGTCAATGCAGCGGGTCGTGTTTGGCTTTCCGACGGCGGGTTGGCCGCCGTCTCGACCAACACATCGGCAGGTGGGGTCGGCGCTGTTTGTTTCGCGACAGTTTCCGAAGCGGCCGTCGTTTGTTCCGGCGTGATCACAATCGGTCGCGATTGGAGCGTCGTCGCAACCTGAGCGGTTGGCACGTCGGCTGGCGGCGCAGGCTTCGCTTCTGCCTGATAAGCACCGAGCGTTTTGACATTGGCCGTCACGGCTTGATCGAGGCGCGTGATCAACTCCGTTAAATCAGTCACGTTCTTCGTAATTTCAGCGCTGGCTGCCCGCACGGCAACCAGTTCTTGCTGGCGATCTGCGATGGTCAGCTTTTTGGCTTCCATCAAGCTTGTCAGACGGGTGCGTGATTCTTGCAGGCGATCCGTTTCGACCTGTAGCCGCTCGCCCTCAGTCCGGATGTCACCCATGACACGCACCAGATCATCAAGCCGCTCAGTCAGTTTAAGCGCCTGACCTTTGAGTTCTGGAAAAGCTGACGACAACAGCATTGCGCTGCGAACCATCTTGAGGGCGTCTTCGCGGCGCGTGATCAGAACGGGCGGAGGATTTCGCCCCATGCGCTGCAACGCGCCAAGTAGGGTTGCGATCTGGCCGTGACGTTGGCCAAGCGACCCGCGAACGATCTTTTCCTGAGCCTCGAGTTCAAGTAACCGACCCTCGATCGACGTCAGTTTGGCTTCGCTGCGCTGGATCAAGGCCGCTGTCTCGACCAAGCGCGTATTTAACCGTTCTCGCTCCGCACCGAGATTAGTCACGTCGGCTTCGAGCGCGGTGGCTTTACCAGCGGTCGCGTTCAAATCGCCACGCCGACCGTCGAGCTGTATTTGAGCGGCCAAGGGTGGGGTGTCGATGGCCGACTGAGCCTGTGCGCCGGTGAATGGAAAGCATAACACAAGTGCTGCGGCTGCTGTCGTCACCGCCGCTGTCGTCACCGCCAGGGCTTGACGATGGGTCGGCCGAGCAACGGCGCTGCGACCCGTCTCGGTTTCTGAACTAGCGCTGCGCTTTAAAATCAATAACAGACCATTCTCTAAGTCGAGCCGCCGAGGACGTTTTCATAATCCGGGTTGCGTCAAGGCCCGCAACTGTTCGAGCGCAGTATTTGGCTCACGATGCCGCGACGATCTCGTCACGATTAGGGCATTTCCACCGTGAGGCAACTTGCATTTGTGTAATCAAACCATTTGTTTTTAAGTCTTAGGCGGCGCTGACTGCGTAATCGTAGCATCCGCTATGTCCGCCGGTTTAAGATTTGCTCTGGGATGGCATTGCGACTATCACGGCCAAACTTTCGCTTAGGAACTGAATATTGATGCAAACCGTCCTCTTTCACTCAACGACACTCGCCGTCATCGCGGTGCTTATCGTGCTCGCCTTGGGGTTATTCAGTATGGCCCGAGGCGACAGCCCCAATCTCAGCCAGAAGCTGATGCGATGGCGCGTCGGACTTCAGTTCTGCGCGATTCTGATCATCATGGGCTATGTTTTGCTCGGTCGGTGACACCAAAAAGCAGCGCTTGATCACAGGTTTTGTGCAGCGCTTGTTACCAGCTCCGTCGTTTGTCGAAGGGTTAAAACGTTTATGGTCGTCTTGAACCGCATTTACACGAAGACCGGCGATGCCGGCACAACGGCACTTGGCTCGGGCGAGCGGGTGGCTAAAACGTCAGTTCGCATTGCGGCCTACGGAACGATTGACGAGACCAACGCCCAAATCGGCATGGTGCGAATTCATTTGGCTGGCACTTATGGCGACGTCGATCAGATGTTGCTGCGGGTCCAAAATGACCTGTTCGATCTTGGTGCCGACCTATGTGTGCCCGATCGCGGCGAAAAATTGCCTTACGAACCGCTGCGCATGTTGGGTGCACAGGTCAAACGTCTCGAAGACGAGATTGATCAACTCAATGCCGTGCTGCAGCCTCTTAAGTCGTTCATTCTTCCCGGTGGATCGCCAGCAGCTGCCGCCTTGCACGTTGCCCGCACGGTCTGTCGACGAGCTGAACGGATCATGGTCGAATTGGCAGCTCTTCCCAACGAGCCGGTCAATCCGGAAGCGTTGAAGTACGTTAACCGATTATCTGATTTTCTGTTTGTTGCGGGTCGTTTCGTCAATGAACACGGCAAAGCCGATGTGCTTTGGGTTCCGGGCAAAAACCGCTGACCGACGGCGGCGGTCAGTCCCCAACCGAGGCCCAAAGGCCGAACGCGGGTTCGAAACGATTGCTGGTGGGCAGGTTCGTCATTGAGCTGGAAGGATAGCGCCTCGTGTTCGTTCCGCTCGGCGACAATAACCCGCTAAAAGCCATCCGCTTCCAATATGTGACCGTGACGTTGATCGCGATCAACATCGTGATTTTTCTTTTGCAGAGCACGGTGAATTTTGGCGAGGCTGAACTGGCGAGCTTTGCCGTGGTTCCGAATGAACTTTTCAGTTCCGATTTGTTTGGTGGTTATGATGGCACCCGCGTTGGCGGCCTTCAGGTGTCCGAGCCGGCAACATTGGTTTCGTATATGTTTCTGCACGGCGACGCGATGCACCTCATCGGCAACATGTTGTTCTTGTGGGTGTTTGGCGACAACGTCGAGGATGCGTTAGGGCATGCCCGCTTCCTTGTGTTTTACCTCGCATGTGGCGTCATCGCCGGGTTCGTTCACGCCATGATCTTGCCTGATAGTCCTGACGCGTTGATCGGCGCCAGTGGCGCGGTCTCGGGCGTGATCGCGGCCTACTTGATGTTGCACCCGCGCGTTGGAGTATGGGTGTTGGTGCTGAAAATTATTCCGCTGCGGATTACAGCGGCCCTGGCACTTGGGCTCTGGATCGCGACGCAATTTGTTATGGTGGCACTACCTCAGGTCGGCCCAACAGCGTGGTGGGCGCACATCGGTGGATTGATTGCAGGAGCCGCTTTGGTGCTGGTCATGCGCCGCCCTGGTGTCCCGCTGTTCGCACCTTGATCGGTTCGTCGCACCGAGGCCACTCCGCCTCGGACATGCGCGCTGTTTTACCTTCTTTCGTAACATCTTGACGTCGTCAATTGTCCGTCCGGGCGCGACGCCTTGCGGCAATTGACTAAACTCCACCTCGCTCGTAGCGTCACAGCTTCGCACGTGCGAAACAGAGTAGGCGACTGCCGCCTCACGGCGCTGTTTGGTCAGCCGAAAACCCCTGCTTCGCAATCGCGTATGCTGACCGTGGATCACAGAAACGGGCGACCTCCGAGCCTTCAACGGATCGACCCTTCAAAAATGTAATTGGGAGCGCCAGAACACTGGCGAGAGGCATGAAAATTGTTGTGCCGGTCAAGCGGGTCGTTGACTACAACGTGAAAATTCGAGTTAAGCCGGATGGCTCGGGTATCGACCTTGCCAATGTGAAAATGTCGATGAACCCGTTCGATGAAATCGCCGTCGAAGAAGCCGTGCGCCTTCGCGAAAAAGGCATTGCCACTGAGATTGTTATTGTCTCGATCGGGTCGCCGAAATCCCAGGAAACGATCCGCACGGCCTTGGCGATCGGCGCCGACCGCGGCATTTTGATCGAGACACCAGACGGCGTGGCCATCGAGCCGTTGGCTGTCGCCAAGTTGCTCAAGGGTGTGGTCGAGGCTGAAAAGCCAGACCTCGTCATTCTCGGCAAACAAGCCATTGATGACGATTGCAATCAGACCGGGCAGATGCTGGCGAGCCTACTCGGCTGGCCGCAGGGCACGTTCGCCTCAAAGGTTGAGACGGTTGATGGCGCTGTTATTGTTACACGCGAGGTCGATGGCGGGCTTGAAACACTTAAGCTGAAGACGCCTGCTGTGGTGAGTACCGATCTGCGATTGAACGAGCCGCGCTATCCATCGCTGCCAAACATCATGAAAGCTAAAAAGAAGCCGCTTGACGTCAAGAAGCCGGAAGATTTTGGCGTCGATATTTCGGCGCGTCTCAAGGTGATCAAAACCGCCGAGCCCGCGACCCGCAAATCAGGCATCAAAGTCGCAAGTGTTGCTGAATTGGTCCAGAAACTCAAAACCGAAGCTGGAGTGCTTTAATGCCAACGCTCATTCTGGCGGAACATACCAACCACGCGCTGTCACAGGCGACGGCGAAAGCGCTGTCGGCTGCCATTGCACTTGGCGGCGAGATTCATGTTTTAGTTGCAGGTTCTGATTGTCAGCCAGCCGCCGAGGCTGCAGCCAAGCTCGCGGGCGTTGCCAAAGTTCTGATCGCTGACGCGCCGCACTTGGCGCACGGCCTTGCCGAAGAAGTCACCGAACTGATCGTGTCGATCGCGTCGGGTTATTCGGCCATCGTTGCGCCAGCGACCGCATCGGGCAAAAACGTGTTGCCGCGTGTGGCAGCAAAGCTCGATGTCATGCAAATTTCCGACATCACGAAAGTGCTCTCGCCCGATACGTTTGAACGACCGATTTATGCTGGAAATGCCATGCAGACCGTTCAATCGAGCGATGCGACCAAAGTCATCACCGTGCGCACAGCTGCGTTTCAAGTCGCACCTGACGGTGGATCTGCACTCATCGAGGCGATCGCCGTGCCCGCTGCCATCGGCGGCTCAGCATTTGAAAAAGCCGAACTGACCAAGTCGGATCGGCCCGAACTCACGGCTGCCAAAATTATTATTTCGGGCGGACGGGGCATGGGCAACGGCGATAACTTTGCGAAATACATCGAGCCGATCGCCGACAGCCTTGGCGCGGCCATGGGTGCATCGCGCGCGGCGGTCGACGCTGGCTTTGTGCCAAACGACTGGCAAGTCGGACAAACCGGCAAGGTTGTGGCGCCTGAGCTCTACATCGCTGTTGGCATCTCCGGCGCGATCCAGCATTTGGCGGGCATGAAGGACAGCAAGATCATCGTTGCGATCAACAAAGATGGCGACGCACCGATTTTTCAAGTCGCGGACTACGGATTGGTAGCCGATTTATTCCAGGCCCTGCCCGATCTCGATGCTGAACTCAAAAGGTCGGCGCCGTAATCGCGTCCGAGCGCGCGACGACGTCTCGACTGGGTGACGCAAAGGACGAATTTGAATGCCGCAAACCACCAAGCTCATCGACAAATCCAAAGCGGCAACAACCGCTGCACGCTCGATCAGCAAGGTGGGAATTGTTGGCGCGGGCCAAATGGGCAGCGGCATCGCCCATGTCGTGGCGTTGGCTGGTTACAAAGTCGAACTCAACGACTTGAAGCGCGAAGCCTTTGACGCTGGCATCGAAGGCATTTCGAAAAATATGACTCGGCAGGTCGCCAAAGGCCTGATTAGCGAGGCTGATAAGACTGCGGCCCTGTCGCGCCTAACGTACGCTGCCAACTTTTCTGATTTCAGCGATTGCGATCTCGTGATTGAGGCCGCAACTGAGAGTGAAGACCTCAAACACAAAATTTTTGCCGGACTTGCAGCGCACTTGAAGCCGACCGCGCTGCTGGCATCCAATACGTCGTCGATCTCGATTACGCGATTGGCTGCTGCGACCGACCGACCTGAAGACTTCATTGGCATGCACTTTATGAATCCGGTGCCATTGATGGATCTGGTTGAGCTGATCCGCGGCATCGCAACAGAGGATGAGACCTTCGCCACCGCACGCACTTTCATTGAAAGTCTCGGCAAGACCATTGCCGTGTCTGAAGATTTTCCAGCCTTCATCGTCAATCGTATTCTGCTGCCGATGATCAACGAGGCGGTCTACACGCTCTATGAGGGCGTCGGCACGGTTGACGCGATCGATAAAGCCATGAAGCTTGGCGCGAACCACCCAATGGGACCGCTCGAATTGGCGGATTTTATCGGCCTCGATACCTGTTTGAGCGTCATGCAGGTTTTGTATGAAGGTCTATCGGACACCAAATACCGGCCATGCCCGTTGCTAGTGAAGTATGTCGATGCGGGATGGCTTGGTCGAAAAACTCGGCGCGGGTTCTATGACTATCGCGGCGAAAAGCCCGTGCCGACGCGATAGCAGCAGCCTCATTGGACGCGCTGCACGATCACAAACAGTTTTGACATAAGGTCCGGTTGCCGCCGAGTAGCCAGGCGCGACGATTGACGGACAGCCTTTCGGCGCCTTTTCAAACGGTGATCGGTCATGCAAAAACGCAAAACAGCTCTGGTGACGGGTGCTGGCTCTGGCATTGGCCGCGCCGTCGCGCTCCGCTTGCAAGCTGCTGGATATCATGTCGGTCTGGCCGGGCGGACGCACGCGCGGCTCGTAGAAGCAGCCGAGCACGGCGTTGCCAACGGCGGTGACACAATCGCGATCGCGATGGACGTCAGCAATGAACTGTCGGTCGACGCTGGCTTTCAAGTTTTCGCCGAGCGGTTTGGTCGCATCGATGTGTTGTTCAACAACGCGGGCACGTTTTCGCAAGGCGCACCGATCGAGATGATCACGCTCAATGATTGGCAGCGCGTGGTTGACGTCAATCTCACGGGTTCGTTTCTATGCGCACGTGCAGCGGTGCGACTGATGAAATCACAGGTCCCCAGGGGTGGGCGGATCATCAACAACGGATCGATTTCAGCGCATGTCCCACGACCATTTTCAGCGCCCTACACTGCGACCAAGCACGCCATCACAGGGTTGACCAAATCAATCGCACTTGATGGCCGCGGTCATGACATCACCTGTTCGCAGATCGATATCGGCAACGCTGCAACTGAACTGACGGCGAAAATGGCGGATGGAATTTTACAAGCTGACGGGTCGGTTCAGCGGGAGCCGCGGATGGACGTGATGCACGTCGCCAATGCTGTGCTCTACATCGCTGATTTGCCGCTCGACACCAACGTGCCGTTCATGACGGTGATGGCAACGACCATGCCCTACGGAGGGCGCGGATAAAAAATAGGCGCCGGCCAACCGTCTCGGCGAGTGCATATTTGAACACGCTTTGACGATTGGCCGGTCCCACTGGCTCGTGCCATTCGGGGGTGGGGGGACGGAAACGAATAAGCACGAGTAAGGTCGGGGTGTGACTGACCTCTGCGTCGTTGCTTGCAGAGGTCAGCACAATTAGCCTGTCGTGATGCCGACGCTTAGTTTGCGAGCAGCACAGTGTCGATGACGTGGATCACACCATTTGACTGGTTGACGTCGGCAATCGTGATCTTTGCCTTGTCGCCCTTACCATCAACGATGACCCAGTTGCCGCCTTCACCCATCAACGTGATAGCGCCGCCACCAACTGTTTTGAGTTCGAGCTTGCCGCCCATTTCCTTAGCTTTGGCTGCAATATCAGCCGCTGACATTTTGCCGGCAACGACGTGATAGGTGAGAACGCCTGCGAGCTTTTCTTTGTTCTCTGGCTTGAGCAGCGTTGCGACCGTGCCTTCTGGCAACTTATCGAATGCTGCGTTGACCGGTGCGAACACCGTGAACGGACCTTTGCCCGACAGCGTGTCGACGAGACCAGCCGCTTTGACAGCTGCGACAAGTGTCGTGTGATCTTTTGAATTTACGGCATTTTCAATGATGTTTTTCGAAGGCAACATCGGTGCGCCACCAACGGTGACGGATGCTTCCTTCATGTCTTTCTTTTCAGCCAGCGTTGGCGTCGAGACGGCGCTGAACGACAGCGCGATGGCGAGCGACGATGCGCCGAGCACTGCGGCGCGCGTGAACTTCGACATTGGAAAATACTCCGGGTTGTTTGCTGCGCGCCATGTTGGTGCGCGTAGACAGCAACGACTGCCGGAACGAGAGGTTTCACAAATTAAGTTATGTTATTTTGGTAATCCGCGCTGTCACGACCGTGTTTTCGCCATTTTTTGTTTGAGGCGTGACGTGCGCGTGATGTGCCGGTGATTTCGTGAGTAGCCTATCGATCGGTTGCGATCAGCTTGCCAGAAAACAGAACTTGACCCGTTGGCGCGCCAGAGGCCGAACCGCCTTCAGGCTCCAGCGTCACGGCATACGTTGCTTCTTCGATGACGCCTGTTTGGTACGATGCGAACGTCGGCTTGATGATCGGACGCGGGCCGTCGATCACACCGAGTGATTTCGGCGGGCCGAGTGTGTCGTGAATGATCCAGAGCTCGAAGCTTTTTCCAACTTCCTGCTGTGCTGCAACCGCCTTGACCGTCATGAGGCGGTCGTCGACGTTGACCGTCACAAGAAACGCCGGTGATGCTGCGTCCTTTTGCAGAACCGCAACGAGATTGCGAGATGGTGGCTTTGGCGTCAGTTCGCGAACGCCAACAAAGCCGACCAAGCCCGCAGCAACGAGCGACGCTGCCAGTGTTGCCCCCCGCCAAAATCGGACGCCGCGCCGCAAGGCTGCAATGTCGGTTGCAGCGCGCGGTTGCGCTGAGATGCGGCTGTGAATGTGTTGCAGCACACCACTCGGCGGTTCGATCTCGGCGATGGCTTCGTTCAACGGCGCGAGGTGATTTTCCCAGATGGTAATGGCATCGTTGAGTTGCGGCTCACGCTGACGGCGCGCGGATACGCTCGCGCGTTCGGCAGCGGTCAGCGTGCCGAGCACAAATTCGCCCGCTAGGCCGTCGATGTCTTCCCGCTCCATCATCCGCTCAGACAACCCTTGAGTTGCGCCAATGCGCGCCGCAGCCAGGTTTTCACTGTATTGACGGGTTGATCGTACTTGGCCGCGAGTTCATCGCGGCTTAATCCTTCGCAATAGGCTAACACCACCATGTCGCGGCGATCCGGTTCGAGCCGGGCCAAGCAGTCGTGCAGGCGACGACCATTCTCGCCGCGCAAAACGCTGGCAAGAGCGCTTTCTTCACCCGATGCAACGTCGAGCAGCTCTGGGTGATCCTCAATTGAGGCTGGAACCTTGCGGCGAACTTCGTCCAGGGCGCGGTTGCGGGCGATGGCCGCCAGCCAGGAAATGGGCGAGGCAACGCGGGGATCGAAGTCTCCGGCGCGATCCCAGATCTTGACGTACACTTCTTGCAGTACCTCATCAGCAATGTCCCGACGCTGTAAGATACGCAGCACGATTCCGTAGAGTTTCGCCGAGGTCTGACGATAAACCTCGTCGAAGGCGGCGCGGTCTTTACGCGCCACGCGCTCTAGGAGGTGAACAAGGGCTTGTGGCGTGATCATTCGGGACGGTGCTTTAGTTCCGCGGATGCCGTGGATGCGGCCCGTGCGGAGATTGCTATACAGCGCCCAAAGCGCTCCGCCTAGCCTACGTGCGCGGCTATGGCTGGTTGGCCGAAAGCCGTGTCGACCACACGAGCCATATGGCGATTAACACCAGCGATACCGCCAGGGCAGCTCGTACTGTTGCGCTGTCCTCGCCAGCCGTTATCCAGGGCCGGGCACGGGCTGCGAGCCCGACGATTGCGGCATGAATGACGGTTGCGATGGCAACATAAGCTGCCGTCATCGCAATTGTTTGGCCGAGCACGGGGCGGCTCACGTCAACGAACGGTGGCAGAATCGCAACGTAGAACACCGCGGCCTTTGGATTGAGCAGATTGGTCAGAAGCCCGCGCTGAAAATAACTGGCGAGTGCCTGCGACCCGTTGGCGGTGACCGCTCCAGCCGTTGTGCCGTGCCAAATTTCATACGCCAGCCACAACAGGTATCCGCACCCGACCCATCGCAACGCATGATAGAGGATGGGAGATTGCGCCATTATCGTTGCGAGGCCGAACGCGCTCAACAGACCGACGATGAGCAACCCCGTCGCCACACCGGCAACGGCCGCCAACCCGGCTCGACGGCCCTCCGCCAGACTGAGAACCGCGAGATAACTCATGTTCGGGCCGGGCGTCAGCTCGACGACAAATGCGGTCCACAGAAACGCGAGCGGCACGCCGAATGCCATGACATCGCTGGCGGTGATGACAGTCACGGCGACAATGGCTCGCGTGTTGTGGCCCGATGTCGGGGACCAGGTGTTGTGGTGCGCTGGCTCCATCAAGTCACCGCTCGGCAACTTTTAAGCTGGCGTTGAAACTGGCGCCAAAACGCATGTCGAAATGAAGTCGGTCAGATCGTCCGTCATATGGTGGATGTGGTTTGGCAACTGCTGCCAAGCACGCATCTTCAATTGCGCTGGATGGTCGATGTAGTCGGAATGGATCAACACCGTCGTCATGCCGAGATCTTGCGGCACTTCGAGGTTGTGGGGCATGTCCTCGAACATGGCCGATGTCGTAGCGGAAATATCGTGTCGCCTGACCATGCGATCGAACGCTTCGCGGGCGGGTTTGGGCACGTAATCGGTGGCCGCGATGTCGCAAATGTCTTCAAACAAGTGCAGCACGCCGATCTTTGCCGCGACGTTTTCAGCGTGCCGTCGCGAGCCGTTGGTGAAGATGACGCGACGGCCGTCAAGCTTTCCGATGGCCGCTGCGAGGTCTGGCATAGGCGGCAAGACGCTGAGATCGATGTCGTGAACGTAATCCAGAAATGGTTCAGGCTTGAGTTTGTGGACCTGCATTAGTCCCGCCAGCGTGGTGCCGAATTGCCGGTAATAGCTCTTTTGCAAATGTCGGGCGTGGGCGTAGGGCACGCCAATGGTTTTGGCGATGAACTCGCCCATGCGGTGATCAACTTGTGCGAACAAGTTGCAGGATGCCGGATAAAGCGTGTTGTCGAGGTCAAAGATCCAGGTGTCGATGGCGGAAAAATTTCGGCCGGTGGGATTGCACCAATGGCCAGACGAGAATTCGCGCGGCGCCGCGCTGCTTTGCCCGCTCACGATTTTGGCTTCTTGCGCTCGGCGCGCCGCACGAGCGTGCCGACGCCGTGCTCGGTGAAGAGTTCCAGCAGGACGCAATGGGGCACACGACCGTCAATCACCACAACACCTTCGACACCCGCTTCAACCACTTCAATGCAACCCTCAATCTTCGGGATCATGCCACCGGTGATGGTGCCAGCTTTGATCATCGCGCGCGCTTCGTCGATGGTCAGCTGCGGGATCAATTTCTTGTTGGCATCGAGAACCCCTGCCACGTCTGTCAGAAGGATGAGCCGCTTGGCTTGCATACGAGCAGCAAGCGCTGAGGCAAACGTGTCGGCGTTGATGTTGAGTGTTTCCCCCTCCCGGCTGATGCCAACCGGCGCGATCACCGGGATCAAATCCGACTTCGAAATCACTTCGACGATGTGTGGATTGACCTCGACCGGATCGCCGACATAACCGATGTCGACGGCTTGCATCAGGTTAGAATGCGGGTCGGGTAGCTCGGTGATTTTGCGCGCGATCATCAGGTTGGCGTCTTTGCCGGAAATGCCGACAGCTTTGCCACCTTGCCGGTTGATGGCCGACACGATCTCTTTGTTGATCTTGCCACACAGAACCATCTCCACGACTTCGACGGTCGGCTTGTCGGTCACACGCAAGCCGTTGACGAAGTCCGAGCGGATCTCAAGCTTCTTCAGCATCGAGGCGATTTGCGGCCCGCCACCGTGAACGACAATCGGGTTAATGCCTGATTGCTTCAGGTAAACCATGTCTTGCGCAAAGGCGTTGGCCAGCGCTTCATCTCCCATGGCGTTGCCGCCAAATTTCACGACAACGGTTTGTTCGTCATACTGAATGAGATGGGGGATGGCCTCGGCCAGAATGCGGGCTTGCAGGTGCGCGCTCGGTTCCTCATCCGTCAGCGGCGCCAGTATTGGCGGATGGTGGTGCGATGACTTCACGTCGATACCCCAAAGCAGTGCACGGTACGTGTCGTGCGGGCAGGCTGTTCGGTCTGGTCAACCGATGAGAACCAAGCGACACGTGGACGACGTCGTTGTGCGCTGTGACATGCGCGGCCATACGGTGCGCCGCAACACCCTCGCGCCGGATTTATAGCGGCTTGCGACGTCGGCTCAACGGAATTCCCACACAATCTGGCGATATCGCCCCGTCGGCGGGCAAGTTGGCGCAATTGCCTCAGTTGTCCACAACTAGCCGGGGTTTCGGGTCGGCGTAGGGATGCTAATGTTCGTTTGCGTTCGGGCACGAAATCCACCATCCCGGTCGCAACTGCTGGTGGCGTTGCTATCACTGTCGCCGTGCTCGAAGGGAGCCTGATCCGTTGAATGCGGAGCTCATGGATCTGGGTCAAATTCCAATGTCGCCAGCCTTGGCTGCGTCGCTGACGCGCGCGTCAGAAGCGGCTGCAGCGTTGTATTTTTCTCAAGTCACGCTCGAACACCTCTTGCTCGCCTTGTGCGATGACCCGGACGCAGTGGCGGTGTTGGATGCAAGCCGTGTTGCGATCGGCCGCTTGAAAACCGACGTGATCGGGTTTCTCAACGACACGCGACCACCGAATTTTGTGCCATCGCCTCATCTCGCCGTGTCCGGCGATGTGTCCCGAATTCTGGAAGCGGCATCGGCAGCAGCGCGCGGTGGACGCCGTCGAGATATTTCCGGAGCCATTGTGCTGGCAGCCATCGTTGGTGATGCGCGCAGTGCGGCAGCGCAGATGTTGCAGGCACAGGGTCTGACCTTCAATGAGGCGATACGGGCGTTGCAGCGGGCGACGTTGCCACCCGTGATGCGCGAACCGCAAATTTCCATGCCGCCAGCTGAGGACGTGTTGGCGCGGGCGCGAGAGCGGGTTCAATCGCGGGCAGCGCCAAGTTTGCGCCAGCTCTTGAGTGATTTGCCGCGACCACCGCCACCACCACCTTTGCCGAGCGAAAGCTTCTCCAGCGATGTCGGAGGCAACGTCGGTGTCGGTACGACGAACGCCTCGGCTGATGGAATGCCGTCTCTATCGGCGCCGCAACCTAGCGTGTCGCCGATCTTGCGTGCTTCCGAAGCGCCGCTTGCACAAACGAACGTTGCGGCGCCATCAATTGGTTTTGGTCCGTCGTTTGCCGAAGCGATGATCGCGATGGTCGACGATGTGTTTGCGTCGGAACGCGAACGGGCAAAGCCCCCACTGACCACCGAACCGCTTAACGGTGGCGTCGCAAGCAACGACCACGACAATGCTTCACTCGCCTCACCGGAAACGCTCACGCACGTGGATGATGCCGTCGCGCCGATGACTGCGTCGTTGGAATCCGTGGCCACACCGATCGGCCCGTCAATGGATGAGCCGGTTGCTGACGCGACACCCATCGACGTCGACGTCACGGCAGCTCAAGCCGGTTTGGCGTCCGTGGGTCGTGAGCGGCCGCTGACTCTTGAACCTGGAACACCTGAGGCTGCAATAAGTGGAAGGGTTTCATCAGATCCCCGTGATGCACCCGACGATTTCATTCTTAATCCATTTCAGCATCGGCTTGCGCTCGATCCCGCTCTGTCGTCAGGGCAAGATGCAGCGCCACAATGGCAAATGCCGCAGGCCGAACTGCCGTCGACAGGTGGGCCATTTTCAGAAGCGGCTGCCGCACCGGTTGTGATGCCGAAGCGGTTGGGCTCCGGTGGCGAGGCATCGTGGACCGACGTTGCCGGTAGCGATTTGGTCAGCGCCGCTGCTGCAATCCATCGCCCCGGTTTTATTCAACCGCCGCCGATTCCGGCAGCAGAGGGTCGGTCGGCGACGATGCCAGCACCGATGCCATCATATGCAGGGCCGCGATTTGAGCCGCCGTTTTCGGGCACTGCGTCTCAGCCCGGATCGTTGTTACCTTTATCATGGCCGAACCCTAGCGGCAGCGCGTCGCCCGCCCGCCCGCCGGGGTCGTTCGAGCCGGGCGGTCGCTTTCCACCGATGACAGATGCAGTTGATGCCGGCATTGCCCTGCGCTCGGCCGAGCCAACGCTGTCGAACGTCGAGCACGGGGATGTGTACCAGCAGCAGCGTGGTCCGTTGTTTAATCGTTTGGGCAGCGGACAGGCTTTGCCCTCTGCCCCGCAATGGCCGATGGCCAGCAGTGGTCACCCCAACGCGCCACCGTTGACGAATTCTGGCCTGAACGCTGGCCTGAACGCTGGCCCGAACGCTGGGCTGAATGTTGGGCCAAATTTCCAACCACCATTTCGAACTGCTGGCGAGACCCGTTCGTCAATGCTGCGCGAGCCAGAATTTCACTCGCCACCGAGCGATCGAACGATAGCACCTCCGCCGTCGCCCGCTGCACCTGTCGAGGTTGCGAGCGGCGAGATGACGGAGAATATTCCGCGGACCATGCGCGTTGCCGTTCCGCAACGCGTTGAGATTCGCATCGCCAAACAGTCGATCGCCGCCATCGCACGCGAGTTCGAAGGCGGTGGAAGCGTCTGGCAGCACGGCATTTCCGTGACCCAAGCCATGTCAATTCGGCTGCGCGCGCCTGACGGTGGCTTTTTTATCGAAACCGTGTCGCCTGAAACCCAGTGGATCGAAAGCCGCCTCGGCTTCAATGACGAAGACTTCGCGAGCTGGCGCTTTGTGGTCACGCCGCAAACCCGCGGCCGTGCCCGCCTTCAAATTGTTGTCTCGGCCCGCACGACGGCGGCTGATGGGATAGCAGCTGAAGCTGCACTTCCTGATCAGGTCGTCGAAGTCCGCGTGCGCAGCAACGTAAAGCAGACGCTGGGGCAATGGGTCGGCTGGATTGCAGCCGCCGTTATCGGCGGCGTGTTGGCGCGCTTCGGTGAAGGTGGTCTGGATGCGGCGAAAGCCTTGCTCAGTCGCTACGTCAACTAAACCGAGCGATGGCGTCTAACCGTTGGATTCGAGCAAGCGAAAAATTGCGCCCCGAAGGTTTTCGATGCCGGTGCCTTTCTCAGCCGACGTCGCAATGACATCGGGGAAGGCTGCGGGATGTTTCGACAGCACCTTGATCGTGTCTGACGTTACTTTTTCCAGCGCGGTGCGGCTGATTTTGTCGCCTTTGGTCAAAATCGCCTGATAAGACACCGCCGCGCTATCGAGCAAAGCCAAGATGTCTTCATCTGCTTCCTTGATGCCGTGGCGAGCGTCGATCATGACGAACACCCGCATTAAAGTCCGGCGGCCCGCGAGGTAGCCGCGCAGAACTTTGTTACAGGCTTTGACCTTGTCTTTCGGTGCTTCAGCGTAGCCATAGCCTGGCATATCGACGAGGTAGAGACGGGCATCAGGAATGGTAAAAAAATTCAGCTCTTGCGTGCGCCCCGGTGTGTTGGACGCCCGCGCCAATCCGAGTTGTCCGACCAGCGCATTGATCACGCTTGATTTGCCGACGTTCGAGCGGCCAGCAAACGCGATTTCCGGCCGGTCGTCAGGCGGCAGGTGATCGAGATCAGGCGACCCGCGCGCGAAATCCCAAGCCAGCGTGAACAACCGCCGACCAGCTTCGATCTCGTCCGGCGTCAATGGTGCGACGCCCGTCATGTTCTAATAGCTCCGACCGTTAGGCGCGCGGGGTCGCGCGGCGCTGGCTGTGGCCTCACTTACTTGCCGCCACTGTCGTTGGAACTCCGCGAGCCAAACAGTCGGGTTATCGGCGCAAACTGGCGTTTGACGTTTTGCAGTAGGAGCGTTTCAGCGCCGTTCTTTTTATTAATGTACCACTGCTGCACGATCGACAGCGAGTTGCTCCAGGCCCAGTAGATCACAAGTCCTGCCGGGAATGACGCCAGCAGGAATGTGAACATCAGGGGCATCCACTGGAAGATCGCCTGCTGCACGGGATCGGGTTGCGGCGGGTTGAGCTGCATCTGGATCCACATGGTCACGCCCATGATGATTGGCCAAATGCCGATGTGCAGAAACTCTGGAACAGCGTATGGCAGCAGCCCGAACAGATTGAACAGCGACGTTGGATCTGGCGCGGAGAGATCTTTGATCCAGCCAAAGAACGGCGCGTGCCGCATATCGATGGTGACGAACAGCACCTTGTAGAGCGCAAAGAACACCGGGATCTGCAGCAAGATCGGCCAACAGCCGGCTAACGGGTTGATCTTTTCCTTGCGGTAGAGTTCGAACATTTCCTTCTGCTGGCGCTGGGTGTCGTCTTTGTAAACGTCCTTGATGCGCGCCATTTCTGGCTGCAGTTTTTTCATCCGCGCCATGCTCTCATATTGCTTGTTGGCGAGCGGAAAAAACACGGCCTTGACGATCACGGTCAGGATTAAAATCGTGACGCCGAAATTGTGGACCAGCGCGTTGATTTTCTCCATCAGCCAAAACAGCGGCTTGGTGATGAAGTAGAACCAGCCCCAATCGACCATGCGATCGAACTGTTGAATGCCGAGGCTCGCTTCATACGCGTCGATGACTGTTGCCTGCTTCGCGCCTGCGTAAAGATGCGCCTCGCTGCCCTTGCGGGCATTTGGCGGAATGACCACTGCACTGCGCAGATAATCGGCTTGATATGCATCGCGCTCGCCGGGTGCTGCGGCTTTCACCGCTGAGTACATCGCGCGATAGGGTTCTTTTTGATCTGGAATGAGGGCTGCGGCCCAGTATTTGTCGGTGATGCCGAGCCAGCCGCCAGTGACGTTTTCAATCGTCGTTGGAGCGCCGCTCGAGACGGCATTGGCGTACGTGATCTCTTGCAGACCTTGCGCGCCGGATACGCCGATTAGGCCCTCATGCAAAATGTAAAATGCCACTGCCTTTGGTTGGCCATAACGGTGGACGCGGGCATAGGGCAGTAACGCGACGTCGGCTGCTGTTTTGTTTTCGACTTCGTCGACGACTTTAAACATGTAGTCTTTGTCGATTGCGACTGTGCGGCGGAAGACGAGGCCAGCGCCATTATCCCAGGTTAACGTCACCGGTGTTTCAGGTGTTAGAGCGTCGCCGCTTTCAACCGACCAAAGCGTTTCGCGATCTGGAACTTTGATCGGCGCGCCGCCTTGGGGCACCCAGCCATATTCAGCGAAGTAGGGATCTGGCGATCCGACAGGTGAGAGCAACGTCACCTTGGCTGAATTCGGATCGACGGTTTGACGATACTTGACCAGGACGAGATCATCGATGCGACCACTCTTGAGGGCAATCGAGCCTTCGAGCGATGGTGTTCGGATCGGCAAGCGCGGCGACGCTTTCAACGCGTCGTCACGGGACACGGCTGCGGCAGCTGGTTGACCTGAGCCCACGGGTGTCGATGCCGACGGAGCGGCGATCGGTGCCGTCGCAACATTTGGTATGCCAGTTTGCGGGATGCCAGCTTGATCGCCAGATTTTTGCGCGTCGAGGCTTTTCTGAAAGTCTTTGCGCGCTTGTTCTTGCTGAACCATCGGTCGGGCGAAAAAGTATTGCCAGCCCAGCAATACAGCCAGCGACAAGACGATCGCGTACAGCAGATTGTTTTGGTCTTTTGGGTCGTTCTGCGAATTCATTGAAACCTCGGCTGGTGCCGTCTGATCATCGGCGCTGTTTGACAGGGGCCGCGATGGCCCGCAAGCGATGGCGGAAAGTGACCACAAAAGAAAGGGGACACCCGGTCACGCTTGATGTTCAAGCTTGGGACTTCGGCGGTAGGGTTTTGACTGCGTCGGTCGGCTAAACGCGCGTTGGAGCGCTGGGTTTTGGTTTGACCGTTTGATTTTGCAGTTTCTCAAGGCAGCGGGCGAGGTCGGCCACTAGATCATCGAAGGGACGGTCGAAGGCCGCCGATCTCGCAACCACAACATAGTCGAAGCCCGCCATGGTGCGCGAACCAGCGCTTGCCAAAATCGCGGCTTTCAAGCGCCGCCGAATGCGATTGCGGGCCACGGCATTGCCGAGTTTTTTCGTGACGGTGAAGCCGAAGCGGACGAGGCTTGGATCAACTGTCTTCGATTTCGTTCTGAGGGGGGGTGCTGGTAACAGTTTGCGCTGTCGCGCCTCGATTAAGCACGACGGGCAAGCTGCCTTAACGCCGCCGCGTACGGCTAGAAAATCAGGCCGGGTTTTAATTGTAGTTAGTGCTGCTATGGCCGTTGCTCCGTGAGGTCGCAGCATAGACCGAAGCGCTAAGGCTTAGTCAGCGCCCCGACGCTCGCTCGCAAACCACGCAGACGCGCTGCGAAAGATTTGACTGCCAGCACCGCGGGCCTTCCGGCGTAAAACTGGCCGATCACGATCGCGATCGCGATCTAAGCTGAAAGACGCTTGCGGCCTTTCGCGCGACGCCGCGCCAAAACTCTCTGGCCGCCAGCCGTCAACATGCGCTTGCGGAAACCGTGGCGGCGTTTGCGCACAAGGCGGCTTGGCTGATAGGTGCGTT
>JANMII010000113.1:0-22536 GCA_031375665.1 Hyphomicrobium sp. | reverse complement strand
GCCCCCCCTTGTCACGCACCCAGACGCGGGATGTGTTAGACTGTCAAGTGATGTCGCAATCGATCGATGTTAAGTCACAGCCTCGCTTACCAAAAAGCAACCTCAATGGAGCCCGACATGGCGATCAATAAAGTTGTCGAGTTGATGTCTGAATCAAACAAAAGCTGGGAAGATGCCGTTCAAAAAGCCGTGGCGAAAGCGTCCAAATCGATCAAGGGCATTCGGTCGGTGTGGGTTCAAGACATGTCAGCGACCATCGACGGCAAAGGCAAGCTGGAGACGTATCGCGTGACCTGCAAGCTGACGTTTGAAGTCAAAAGCTGATCGATCTGCTTTAGCGTTGGGCTGATCGCAGCTGTGGTTCAATTTAGGAATGCGCCAAAGCCACGATCTAATTTCGTCACGCCCGAAGCTTAGGTGTCCGTGCGGTTTGTCGGTTCGCCGCGAGGACGATAGACGCCTGTTGTCTCGTCCCATTCCAGCGCGCCCAGATCACGTGTGGCCGCCGTGTGCGCTGTTGCCGCCGCCATAGCTTCACGACGGATGCGATCGGTTTCGCTTCGGCTCGGCGTTTGAGCTTGCTCGACAAGCTTTGCCAGCAGTTTATAGCCAGCGTAACAGCCAACTCCGGCAATCGCAAAAAGCACCAATGGTGGCATGTCGATGGCCCTCCTATGGGCGCTGTGTCCAATACTCAAAATCGCAGCCAACACCCTGAGCGTGAGGCTTATGTCGGGCACTTACTCAAATGACTATGGCTTAAATTCCAAAGCGCGACCAGAGCGCCCGCGTTTCGATTGATGATGCAATGTCGTCGCCCAACGCTAGTGCGCCGTCGCCAACCGCGTTGCTGAGGAAGCCTGTGGATGCAAACCGGCGCGCTCGACCAAGCAAACCGGGCCGGTCAGGGGCAACGACCCTAAGCGTAACCTTGTCACCGTGAAGTTCCCGCATTTTCGACCGGACGTCGCCAATGCCGTCAATGAGACCGAGGTCGCGGGCTTGAACCCCGGCCCAAAAGGCACCGGAAAATAAATCGGCGTCCGGCGCTTTCAATTTGCCGTTGCGGCGTTCTTTGACGCGCCCGATGAACACATCGTGGATGTCGATCTGAATTTTCTTAAGCCGTTCGATGTCGTCGGGCTTGGCGGGCAAAAACGGATCGAGCGTGCTCTTGTTGAGACCTGCAGTGTACACACGACGCTCGATGCCGAGCTTGTCGATTGCTTCGACGAAACCAAAACCAGATGTGATGACGCCGATGGAGCCAACGATCGACGATGGATCGGCGTAGATCTCGTCGCCCGCTATGGCCAGAAAATATCCGCCCGATGCCGCGACGTCTTCACAAAAAACATACACGCGCTTTTTCTTTTCTTCCGCAAGCTGGCGGACGCGCTGAAAAATCAAATTGGATTGCACTGGCGAACCACCCGGCGAGTTGATCAAAATCGCAACCGTCGGAAGCTTCGAAAGGCTGAAGGCCTTCTCGATGGGTGCGGCGTACGTCGCAAGCGAAAGTCCAGGCCGCAGCGGCGTTGCCATGCCGATCGGACCGGTAAAGCGCAAAACCGGAACAACCGGATGACGTGTGAACGGCCACATTCAGATTTCTCCAATTGAAAGAGTGGTGTGCAAGTGTTGGGTGCAGTCGTCGGGCACAATCGCCGAGTGGCGAGGTGCACATCGCTGCCCGCGAGATAAGCTCAACCACCATAATTGCAACGCGCGTAACCGTCGCCTGGACGCATGGCTGATGGTTGCGATGGCGCCAAGTCGCAGCACTTAAATTTCGAGCCTAGCGCCGCTTCGCAGGATCGCATCTGCCTCGGCCGTGAAGGCATGACCGTCGCTATGCAAAACAAAGCCGGCGCGGACCGTCATCGGCGCGCGGCTTCCTTTTGTTCCACCGATGATTAGACGATGCGCGTCTTCGCCCTGCCGGGGATGGATCGGCAAAACGCGAAGACCGCCGAACCTTGGCCCAAATGCCGCCAGCAGTCGCGGCAAGGCGTCCGCCTTATGGATCATCATCGCTTGTCCACCGGGCCGACACATCCGCACCATAAAGCGAACCCAGCTTTCCAGGTGATCGGCTGCCATCGCGTGTGATCGATCTTTGAGGTCGTCGTCAGCGCGAGTCCCGGTGCCAACGTCATGATAGGGCGGATTGGCCAAGACGATATTGAATGTCTCAGCTGTCAGGGATGTCGGCAACGCGTCGTCGGCAATTTTCGCCGCAACGTCGCATTGCTCAATTGTAACCCGGCTGTCGACGCCATTTGCGCGGATATTGAAGTTTGCGAGGTCGACCAGCGCTGCCTCGCGCTCGGCCAGCACAATCGCAGTCTTCGGACAACGCGCTGCAATGCACAGTCCGACCGTGCCAACGCCGGCGCCACAGTCCAGCACGCGGCCCTCAAACTGTGGATCGACAGTCGCCGCCAAAAGCACGGCATCCAAGCCGGCACGATAACTGCGTCGCGGCTGGACAATTCGGATCGCGCCCCCAAGAAACACGTCGGCGGTAACGTCGTTGACGGATCGCGCTCCCGCGTTAACCTCTGTCATCGTCTTTGATCCACTCACCGAGATCGGCATCGCGCATCAACTGCGTTGCAGCGCACCAATCCTCGTTTAATACCGACAACCGCTTGGGGAAAATGCCAATCGAGCCCTCAACCATGCTGATATTCTGATCCAGCACCAGGAAATCGATGCCTTCACCCGACAGCAGCGCTTGAACGTAGGACAGCAAGACGAGATCGTTGGTTGCCATCAAGTCGCGCATTGTGAGGTTCCACGGTTCTTGATACGCAGGGGCCCGCGGGTTAGCCGACGGCTCAGTTGCGGCTCGACTACGTACACCGAAGGTGACCGTGACGCCAATATTCAATAGGCTATAGCGAACGAGCCGGCGCTCGGCCAACAAACAAAATTTCAACTCTAGGGGTTAAGCTTGGGTCGCGTTATTCCGCTCGACGAGGTGCGTGAGGCAACACAAAGCCTGACGCCGTTATTCGATCTCGTCGCCGATGACATGGAAGCCATCAATCGTATCATTCTCGATAAGGCAGTGTCCGATGTCGATATGATCCCGCAGCTCGCGCATCATTTGATCGACAGCGGTGGCAAGCGCTTGCGGCCAATGTTGGCGTTGGCTGCGGCCAAGCTCTGCCGTTATTCGGGCAACGGCCACATCCGAACGGCCTCCGCCGTTGAGTTCATGCACACCGCAACGCTTTTGCACGACGACGTGGTGGATGAGAGCGGCACGCGACGCGGCAAGAAAACCGCCCGCATGATCTGGGGCAATCAGGCTAGCGTGTTGGTCGGCGATTTTCTGCTCGGGCAAGCCTTTAAGATGTTTGTCGACGTCGGCTCGATGACCGTGCTGCGCATCATGTCCAATGCGGCAGCGACCATCGCTGAAGGCGAAGTCATGCAGCTTGCGGCGGCGAAAAATACGTCCACCACCGAAGACGAGTATCTGGCCATCATCAACGCCAAAACGGCGGCGTTGTTTTCATCAGCCGCTGAATCAGGCGCGGCATTGGCGCAGCGCCCAGCTGACGAGCAGTCAGCGCTTCGGTCGTACGGAAAAAATCTTGGTCTTGCTTTCCAGCTTGTCGATGATGCACTCGATTATTCGGGCGACAGCCAGCGGCTCGGCAAATCGGTCGGTGACGATTTCCGCGAAGGCAAAATTACACTGCCCTTGATCTTGTCGTTCCGGCGCGGATCCGTCGAAGAACGCCAATTCTGGAACCGCACGATTGCCGACGGCGATATTGGCGACGGTGATCTCGAACACGCTGTCTCATTGATGAAACGCCACAAAGCAATTGAAGCAACCTTTGAGCGCGCACGGTCGTACGGGGCGATGGCACGCGATGCACTGGCGATCTTCCCAGACAGCCGCGAGAAGCATGCGCTCGAACAAGTGATCACGTTCTGCATTAGCCGAACGCATTGACCAGACCAGAAACAATCGAAATCTGAGCTTACCAAAGTGGCCATCAGCGCCGGAGCGATTAGCCGATCGATGTCGCCACCACCCACCACGTCGGATGCGCGCTCGACAAATCATGAGCCGCGCGCGCGGCGTCATGCCGAGTCGCGAAGATCCCAAAGCAGGTTGGCCCAGCGCCAGAGACGGCTGCATACCGACAGCCGTCAATCTGCATCAGTGCCTGCTTGATTGTTGTTATCACCGGCGCGACCTGGGCCGCAGCAGCGTCCAACGCGTTGCCGTGTTGGGCCATGTACTCAAGCAGATCACTGTCGGTTAAAAATGGTGCGGGTGCAGCAGGGTGGTGAGCGGCGTCAACGGCAGATGCGTTCAAGCATTCGAACACTCGAGCGGTTTTGTTGACCGGCATCTCGCAGCGCGGATTGACCAGCACAGCATTGAGAGCCGGCAAGCGCGCCACCGGCACAACCGCCTCGCCCAAGCCGGTCATCCACGCAGCACGATTTACGAAGCACACTGGCACGTCAGCCCCGAGGTGCCGTGCCAGCGCCATCCAATCGACCGACGCGTCATCTGGCGCGTTGGCGCAACGGATGGAACGCAAGAGTGCTGCTGCATCTGCCGAGCCACCACCAATACCCGCCGCCACAGGCAGATTTTTCTGCAAACTCACGGCCCCGAGCCGCAGGCGAGGATGGGTCTCCGCCACAAGTTGGAGCGTTCGATCGATCAGATTTTCGCCGACGATGGCCGATGAAAATGGCCCGTCGACCGCGACACTTATCGGCCGCGCGCAATCAAGCGTGATGACATCAGCTGAGTCGCTGGCGAAGGCAACCAAGCTTGCCAGCTGATGATAGCCGTCAGGGCGTCTGCCAAAGACGTCCAGCGTAAGATTGATTTTTGCGGGCGCACGTTCGGTAATCGTGCCTGTTGTTGGCCTTGTGCTTGGTAACGTGGCTGCCATGTGCGTCGCGCCTAACGAAACGGGCGCCCGTGGCGCCCGTTGGTCACGATGACGATAGCGACCCTGTTGGCAATCACCGATGTCCTCGTAGCAGCAGCCATGGTTGGCCTATTCCACAGCGCCAGGCGCTGCAACGCCACTTGCATCGCTGCGACGCCGCTCCTCACCTGTCTTTCGCGCTTGTTTATTCTTTGGCTCGGCCCGAACTTCGGTTTTGACCGGCAAGCCGTTGTCGAGCTTGCCCTTGATCTTTTCCGCATCCTCAGGCTCCGGCGCAAGCGACAGTGCTTGGCTCCACTGGAACTTCGCTTCACGCTCGCGGCCGACTTTCCAAAATGCGTCACCAAGGTGGTCGTTGAGCGTTGGGTCATCGGGTTTGATCTCGACGGCGCGCTCCAGATAACGGACAGCCTCTTTATAGTTGCCTTGGCGATAATGCGCCCAACCAAGGCTGTCGACGATGTAGCCGTCGTCAGGCTTCAGCTGCACGGCTTTCTCGATCAACTTCATACCTTCTTTCAGGTTCAAGCCCTGATCGACCCACGAATACCCTAGATAATTCAGGACCAACGGTTGGTCGGGCGACAGCAACATCGCTTTCTTCAGATCAGCTTCCGCCGCCGACCAATTTTTCAATCGCTCGTGCGCCGTACCGCGGGCATAGAAATAGCCCCAGTGACGCGCGTCCGGCTTGTCGATCAGATTGATGGCCTGCGTGAAATACGCGATCGCCTCGGGAAACATTTTTTTGCTGCGCATGATGTTGCCGAGCGCCTCAAGCGGGCGCAATTCTTTTGGATCGGCTTTTGCGACCTGCTCTAATAGCGAGCGCGCTTCGTCGAAGCGATCGAGTGACGACAGATTAACCGCCTTGCGAATATCGATCGCGCTTTGCAGCGGCGAACCTTTCGGGATTTTGTCGTAGGTTTCGATGGCTTGTTCGAAGCGGCGCGAGTTTTCTTCAGCACCCGCCAGTGCCGCGAGCGCAAACGCGTGATCGGGTTTTGCTTTCAGCGCCATCTGTAAATAGATTGACCCGAGGCTGATGCCGCCCTCGCTGATCAGCGCTTCACCAAGACCGTAGAAAACCTCTGCCAAGCCTTCGGTTGGCGACGTGATCAGAAACGGCGTTTGTTCGCCCATGATCAGTTTTTTCTTGAGCGCGACGGCCAGCGGATGCGGCTCACCCTGAGCCTTTTCGAGCTGCTCACCAATCACCTGCCGGGCCAGCTTGAATTCGCCTTGATTGGCGGCACTTTGGGCAAACGCCAGCGTGGTGCGCAGCGTGCGGCTGTCCTGTTTGAACATTTTCTCATACGCTGCCCGAGCGTCGGTCTTGCGGCCAGCAATGTCGGCGATCAGGGCGCGATGATAGCGGAGATAGAATTGCGCCCAGTCCGGTTGTTTTGGTAGGTCGACGGCCGCCAACGCGCCGTTGACGTTGCCAGCTGCAAGCCGCGTCCATCCCAGAGCGAGTGCGCTCGTTAACTCGCCAATCGGATTCTCTGAGGCGGCGATGAAATGCTCTTCAGCCTTAGCAAAGCTGCCGCCGTTAAACGCCGCTACGCCGAGTAAAAATTGCGACATGCGATGCGATTTTTGCGCCGCAGCCAGCTGCTCGGCCAGCGGCACCGCCCGCTGCCAATTGCCCGAAATGGTTTCGAGCTGAAAGGCTTGCTCGAGCAAAACTTCGTTTTCAGGGTCGCTCGCGAGTGCGCGGCCATAGAAATTGGCTGCGTTCTCGGTGTCCTGCAAGCTGCGCGCAAAGCGGCCAGCCAAATAGTTGCCCAGCACGGAACGTGAATCAACGATGCCTGAAGGATCGACCACCGCGTTATCGTCGTTGAGGGCCGAAACGCTCGTCAGCGCACCGAAAGCGCCGATGGAAACCGCCAGCGCTGCCAAGCCAAAGCTCAAGGTTTGAGGTCGTCCGAAGCTTGCGCGCATTGAGCCAATCCTTAGCTGGGCAATTCAGACAACGACTCTGATCACTACAACACTAGCAAACTCGCGCCGACTTTGGCGACACGGATCGCGTTAAAATCTCGCAATACACGAATTTCTTCTGCGACTTCGCGCAGTTGCGTGAACAATGCTGCAAACAGGGTTGCGAGCCGTGAGCGCGTCACGCTCATCATTCAAAAAGATGGTGTGGCTGGCGTTAGTCAGGCACATTGCCCAGTTCATAAGCGCTACATGTTGCCGCGACGATTGGCACTGGTCGTGAGCCGAATTGGGACAATCAGCGTCAAGGCACATCGCGCGGGCGGGCCGTTAATGGCAGTGGCCGCGACCAAAGGCGTGCGCAGATTGCAGCACGGTCCGGCGTGAGGCGGTGGTTGTCTCACATCCCGGCATAATTCGGTCCGCCGCCACCTTCGGGGCAAACCCACGTGATGTTCTGGCTCGGATCCTTGATGTCGCACGTTTTGCAATGGACGCAATTTTGCGCGTTGATTTGAAAGCGGGTGTGACCTTTGTCATCACGGATCACTTCGTAAACCCCAGCCGGACAGTAGCGCTGTGCTGGCTCGGCGTACTCCGGCAGGTTGATGGAAATCGGGATCGACGGGTCGGCGAGCTTAAGGTGCGCTGGCTGATCTTCCTCGTGATTGGTTGCCGAAAACGACAGATTGGTCAGCTTGTCGAAAGTCAGGCGGCCGTCGGGCTTTGGATAATCAATCGGCTTGTAGTCGCGAGCCTTGCCGGTCGCCTCAGCATCCGTTTTGCCGTGCTTGAGTGTGTAGCCCAAACCAATACTCGTGATCAGCGTGTTCAGCCACAAATCGATGCCGCCGAGGGCTACGCCTAAAACCGTGCCGAAGCGCGACCAATATGGCTTCATGTTTCTGACAGTGCGCAGGTCGTGGGCGATTGGACCGCTGCGGACGTCAGCTTCATAAGCGTCGAGCTTGTCATGGGCGCGACCGGCGCCGATCGCGTCGAAGGCTGCATCGGCCGCAGCTATCCCCGATAGCATGGCGTTGTGGCTGCCTTTGATGCGCGGCAGATTGACCATGCCAGCCGCGCAACCGAGCAGTGCGCCACCTGGAAACACGAGATCAGGCAGCGATTGCCACCCACCCTCGGTGATAGCCCGGGCGCCGTAGCCCAAACGCTTGCCACCTTCAAAAACGTCGCGGATGGCGGGGTGGGTTTTGAAGCGCTGGAACTCGTCGTAAGGCGACAAATAGGGGTTGGCGTAATTCAGGTGGACGACAAAGCCGACCGACACAAGGTTATCGCCGTAATGGTACATGAATGAACCGCCACCGGTTCGGTTGCTCAGCGGCCATCCGAAGGAATGTTGCACCAAGCCACGACGGTGTTTGTCCGGCGCGACCTGCCAAAGTTCTTTCAGCCCGATGCCGTATTTTTGCGGCTCGTGATTCTTGTCGAGGCCAAAGCGTTTGATCAGACCTTTGCTGAGCGATCCACGCGCGCCTTCAGCCAGCAGCGTGTATTTGGCTCGCAACTCCATGCCGCGAACGAAATTGTCGGTTGGTTCGCCATCACGACCGATGCCCATGTCACCTGTCGCGATCCCAACAACCGCGCCCTTGCCATCGTAGAGAACTTCGGTTGCGGCAAAGCCCGGATAAATTTCAACACCGAGCTCGGTTGCCTGCTCGCCGAGCCATTTGCAGACGGCGCCAAGGCTGACAATGTAATTGCCGTGGTTTTTCATTAGAGGCGGCATTGGCCAGTTTGGCAGACGGACATCGCCCTGCGGGCCGAGGACAAGGAAGTGGTCTTCGGTCACCGGCGTGTCGATCGGCGCGCCCTGGATTTTCCAGTCGGGGATGAGCTGGTCAAGCCCGCTCGGGTCGATGACTGCTCCCGATAGAATGTGAGCCCCGACTTCCGAGCCCTTTTCAACCACCACGACAGAAACATCAGAGCCGGTTTCAGCGGCTTTCTGTTTCAGTCGGATGGCCGCTGCCAGTCCAGATGGCCCTGCGCCGACGATGACGACATCGAATTCCATGGCCTCGCGCGGCGGAAGTTGGGCGCCCGTTGTTGTCATTGATTATCCCGATGGTTCGCAGATCGTCGTTGTTTTCGATTAGGTTGCTGCACGTTGAGCGTCAAGCAAGCAGACAGGTCGCCATTATGTCTCGGCGTGCGACAGGGCGACAGATGCGATCCTGCCAGCCAAAAGAACCGCAGCCGTGTTGTTTGAGCGGGTTCGCGGCCCGGTAAAGTTCGAGGCGGGGTGCATTCAGTCGACAACTTCGTTAGCCTCTCGCGCCATGACCTCTCGCGATCCATCCGACGTGCCGCACCCTGCCGCTTTAGCTGACCCCGCCGAGCTGCTGCGCTGGTATCAGCTCACCGGCGTCGATGCAGGCGTTGGCTCAGTCCCGATCAATTGGCTTGAGCGCGGATCAACTACACCCGGTGCAGACTACGTTTGGCCAACGCGAGACGATCAAACCACCGAGCGCGATCCTAACATGAAGCACGGCGCAACGGCCACGAGCCCTGCCGTAAATCGTGCGACGATCCAAGCTCCATCGACCTCATCGCCGTCTGCACCGTCAACGACGACCGAGCGCAGCGCTGCGCTTGGCTTGTCAGTTGGGCCACAATCATCGGCATTGAAGTCAAGGCCCTCAACGCCCCTCGCCGCCAACAGCGCCGACCCCGAGGCTCGCCGGATCGCAGCCGCCGCGCCGACGCTCGCAGCCATTGAATCTGCCTTGCGGTCGTTCGACGGTTGCAGCCTGAAAGCGACGGCCACCAACTTATGCTTTTACCGGGGGTCGCCAACCGCCCGCGTTATGGTCATCGGCGAGGCGCCTGGCCGAGAGGAAGACATTGAAGGCCGACCCTTCGTTGGCCCGGCTGGCCAGTTACTCGACAAAATGTTGACTGCCATAGGTCTCACCGAAAGCGATGTTCACATCACCAATGTCGTGTATTGGCGGCCGCCCGGCAATCGGGCGCCAACGGCACAAGAGACAGCCGCCTGTCGACCATTTCTTGAGCGCCAAATGGAGCTGGTCAATCCCGCGATCGTGATCGCGTTCGGTGGCCCAGCCGCCAGCGCCGTTCTCGGTATCTCTGACGCGATCATGCGGTCGCGCGGCACCTGGCGGACGCTTCCGATTTCTGGTCGCGACGTCGCAGCGATGGCGACGTTACATCCAGCATACCTGTTGCGAACGCCTGCGGCGAAACAGCTTGCGTGGGCAGATCTGCTGAAGATCAAAGCAAAATTGCGCGAAATCTGAGCTTAATTTTTTTACTAACTAGGGCGGAAGTCGTCGGCCATACCGGCCTCAGCGGCAACTGCGTAAAACTTTACCTGCTCACTTAAGGCTCCGCGATGACCGGTCAGCGTACGGTCGCAACGTTAGACATTCTGTCTGGCCTGGAATGAAGTTTACGCAGATGAAAAATGCTTTGGTCTACCTTCGCCCCGCGCGACTGGCCTTTGTTCGTGTCAACGGGCCGTACGCAATGTCGGTGCCGTTAGCGTGGGAGAAAATGCTCGCATGGGTGGACAAGAACGGCTTTAAGCCGCAGGGCGAGCGCGGCTACGGCTTGGCGCACGATAACCCATCGCTCGTCGCACCAGAGAAATGCCGGTTTGACGCCTGCATCCAGTTGCAGCCTGAGTTTGAAGATCGCGCGTCCCGCGAACTTGGCTTGTTGACGCTGCCTGCTGGCCCTTACACGCGGGACCGCCGCGCCGGAAGTTACGGCAAATTGCGCCACGAACTCGCGTCGCTTTATTCGATCCAAGGTTTGTCATCTGGATTGCAGCTTGATGGACGTCGCCCCATCGTGACGATCTATCTCGATGATCCGCGTCGGATGGCGGCACGCGATCTGCGCGCTGACGTTTGTGTACCCGTTGTGGCAAACAGCGCGCGCATCTTATCGCCTGAAGCTGTTGCCGCCTAGCATCGAGCACTGGACGGGGTGAGGACGGCGCGTCACTGTGGGGGTGAGACTGTCCCCATCGGCGAGTGATTGGCATGGCTGGCATCGACGAAACACGTGCCTTTGTTCCGATCCGCATCGCCATTCTGACGATGTCAGACACGCGCGAGATGGCCGACGATAAATCCGGCAATCTGCTGGCGACACTGGCAGGCGACGCTGGTCACGCCATTGCGGCGCGGGCGCTCGTCAAGGATGACATTGCGGCCATTCGGACAACCGTTGAAGGCTGGATCGCCGATCCACTGATCGACTGCATTTTAACGACCGGCGGTACCGGTTTCACCGGCCGCGATGTCACGCCGGAAGCGATAACACCGCTGTTCGACAAGGTGATCGACGGGTTTTCCATCGTCTTTCACATGCTCTCGTACCAATCGGTCGCGACATCGACGATCCAATCGCGAGCGTGTGCGGGTGTGGCTGGCGGAACCTATATCTTCTGCTTACCGGGCTCACCGGGTGCGTGCCGCGATGCTTGGGACGGCATCCTTAAACTGCAACTCGATGCCCGCCACCGGCCTTGCAACCTGATCGAAATCATGCCGCGGCTAAATGAGCACCGCCGCAGCTAAGTGCTAATTCTGAACTGCTGATTGCGGCCTGTAGCGCGGTTACTGCGCTATCACTGCGCCAGTACGCGGCGCCCAACGCTGGCCCGATGTTTCTGCAAATCTGAACCGCGATCGACATCGCCCAACTGTCGCAATTCGCCGACCGTCCATCCAGCTAACCGATGCCGGGTATCGGCGAGGGTGTGTTCACTCGACCATCTGACATTATCGAATACGGGTGGAACTTGACCGCGCTTGCGCAAGCCAATCAGCCAGTAGCCACCGTCGTCTGACGGACCAATGACGGCATCGGCTCGCCGCAAACCGCGAAATGCCGCCGCAATATCGGCTGGCGTAATGGCCGGGCTATCGGAGCCAATGATAACAACTGGTCCTTGGCCAGCGTGATGTGCCACGTGATGCAGCCGCCGTCCAAGATTGCCTCCGCCTTGCGCCATCCGCGCGGCACCGGGCGGCAGCGCACGACTGGCGATCGCAGCGTCAGGGCTGACGGCGAGAATCGTCTGCCAGCGCGGGTCGCGCGCAACGCGGCCAATCAACCCAAACAGCATGGAGCGATAAAGCGCGGCCGCCGTGGCCGTACCGACGTCGCGGGCCAGCCGCGTTTTGACGCGGCCCGCACGCGGGTCTTTGACCATCACAATCAATCGGTGTGCAAACCGCTGTCGAGATTTGCTCCGCATCGCGATTGATCACGCCAACGGCACGAACGTGTACCCAGCACCATCTTTGACCATGCGACCAGCACCCGGGACCCCATAATGATAGCCGGTCAGAATTGCGTTTTCGGCGATGACCCGATCAAATAACGCCCGCCTGGTCGCTTCGGCGGCCGTTGCGTCAGCGTCAAACGCCACATGCCAGCCAGGGTTTCGGGCAAACAGCGCTGGCAGATTGGTGACGTCGGCAAGCACGAACAGCTGATCCTTGCCGGAGCCAAGTTGATAGGTCGTGTGACCCGGTGTGTGGCCATACGAGGGGATCGCGCGGACGCCAGTTATAACGTCGACCGCGCCGTCAATTAAACGGACGTTCTTCCAGGTTGGGAACGTGGCTTGAATTCGCTTGGCGATGCCGTGCGACGCTTCGGGCAATTTGGTGAAAACCGCTTCGTCCGTCCAGAATTTGTACTCAACTGCCGGAACAACGATTTCGGCGTTTGGATAAATTTGGGCATTGGTGTCTTTCGCCATCAGGCCGAAAAAGTGATCGGGATGGAAATGCGTCATGATCACGGTTGAGATCGCGGTGGGGTCGATGCCAGCTGCTTGCATGTTGGCTGACAGCCGCCCAGCTTTCGGCGACAGTTGGCCGCCAGTTCCAGCGTCGAACATCACCGTCTTGCCGCCGATCTTGGCAAACGTCACCGTGAACGGGATAGTCAGCTTGTCATCAGGCAAGCCAGCAGCTTTCAAAGCCGCTTTGGTTTCGTCAACGGTCGCATTTTTGATAAACGCTGGATCGTGGGCTTTTTCCCAAATGCCATCGAAAACGGTTGTCACTTCAATGTCGCCAACGGCGAACGTGTGAAAGCCTTTTTGAGCCGCGACTTCAGCGATCGCTGACGGCATAAATGAAATCTTACCAGCGATACCAAATGCGGCGGCGGCGGCGGCCGCCGATGCCACGACGTCGCGGCGTGAAATATCGTTCATCATTTTCTCCTGCAAAACTTCAGCCTCATGGCTGTGGCCAACGCGGGCCGATCAATGGGGGCCTTTGGTTTTAATCTGCAATTGTCTGGCGTCGCCGACCGTGGTCCAAGACCGTGGGTTTCGGCTTAGGCGCTAGCCTGTCCGTAGAAACGCACAATCTTGCTGACCGGAAAGCCTGCGCCATACAGTGCCAGGCAAAGTTGGTTGCGAAGCGATCTGCTGATGTAGCCATCGCGCTTGTAGCGTTCAGCCGATGTGATCGCCATGGTATTGAAAAAGGTAATGCGACGTCGACCCAATCGGCGGACCATATCTATGTCCTCCATGATCGGCAGATCGTTGTAACCGCCTATTTCGTCAAACAAGCGACGCGAAATCAACAAGCCCTGATCACCATACGGGAGCGCGAGCATTGCACATCGCGCCCTCACGGTTGCTTCAAGCATCCGCGGTTTGTAACCCGTGTCGTTAAGGTGGAAGCGGAAAACGCCAGCCCTCTGACCGCCCTCTCCGAAATCAACATCGCGCATCAACGCAACGGCCTCAGTTTCCCACCCATCCTGCAGCACGGTGTCGGCGTGCAGAAACAGCAACCACGGAAATCGGGCTGAAGCGGCACCACACATCAATTGCCGACCGCGCCCCGATTGACTGTCGACGACATCTGCGCCCGCCATGTCGGCAATATCTCGCGTCCGATCACTCGATCCGCCATCAACGATGATGACCTCGCGAACCAAGCCATCGACGGCGGCTGACACCAAACCGGTAAGCGTGTCGGCCAGCGTTCTTTCGGCATTGAGAGTTGGAATGACGACCGAAATCATGGCGCTAGTCGTGCCATTTCCTCAGGCTCCTCACAAGGCGACGAAACGGCATCGCGTGGATGTAAAAATGCGACATGGCGGGTGAGCGACTTGACGGCGGCATAAAAATGTTCTACTTTTGTTCTTATCAATTACCTGCGCCAAAGGCTTACCGGTCTGAGTTGACAGGTTATGGGGTGAAAGGTTCTGGGGTGCAGGTGACGTGAGTTGTTAAGATGGCGCGCTACATTTTGCATAACGCAACGACCACAATCGACCCCGAGCGTCGGCGCGGCCGCGGGGCGGTCAGCAACACAACCGGTCGCTTTGAAGCGGCTTGCCGCGAACCCGATGACGACGGGTGGGAAAGCCTGGCTGAATTGCCCCGCTTCCGCACGGAAGTTTTTGACGACACCGCTCGCAGCATCATCACGCGCAACGATAGTCCCGACATCTCATTCGATCGCTCGATCAACCCTTATCGCGGCTGCGAACACGGCTGCATCTACTGTTATGCGCGCCCGTCCCACGCTTATCTCGGTCATTCGGCGGGGTTGGATTTCGAGACTAAACTTTACGCGAAATCGAACGCGGCAGCGCTGCTCGAGCGCGAACTAGCGGCACCGTCCTATCGGCCTGCGACGATTGCACTTGGCGCTAACACCGACCCCTATCAACCGATTGAACGCGACCACGGCATCACCCGGGCCATCTTGAAGGTTCTTGCCCGCACCAACCATCCCGTCGGCATTGTGACCAAGTCAGCGCTCGTCACCCGCGACATCGACATACTGGCACCGATGGCAGCGCGCGGTCTGGTGAAAGTCGCGATTTCGATTACTTCGCTGGATCGGCGGATTGCACGCGCGATGGAACCGCGCGCCGTCACGCCATCGCGCCGGCTGGATGCCATTCGGCAATTGTCTGAGGCCGGCGTTCCGGTCACGGTCATGGTCGCGCCCGTCGTGCCAGGGCTAACCGATAGCGAGATCGAGGCCATACTCACCGCCGCCCATGACGCCGGCGCGCGCGACGCTGGCTATGTGCTGTTGCGACTGCCGCTCGAAATCAAGCAGCTGTTTCGCGAATGGTTGGCGCAGGAATTTCCAGATCGCGCCAAACGCGTAATCTCACTTTTGCAATCCATGCATGGCGGCGCCGATTACGTGGCTGATTTTGGCCACCGCCAGCGCGGCAGTGGGCCGTTTGCCGAGCAGATCGCGTTGCGCTTCAAACTTGCTCGCCACCGACTGGGAATGCCAAGCGAACGATTGGCGCTCCGAACCGACCTTTTTGAGAAACCGACACCGGTCGGCGGTCAATTGGCGCTACTTTAGGCGCAGACGAACTGTGTGCCGACCGAGCAGGTCACTGCAAACGGTGCATGACGCAGCCGAAACGAGCAGTGCGCTTTGACAGCCGTGCGCCGCTTCGAGTGAGGTCGGCAGATGAAAATCGCCGATTCGCGTTTCACTCCGACCTTTGAACTTGAAGCTGCAGAGCTGCAATTGGGCCTTGGCCCAGTCGCTGGCGTCGATGAAGCTGGCCGCGGCCCGTGGGCTGGTCCGGTGGTGGCTGCGGCCGTCATCCTCGACCCGGACCGCATTCCAGTCAACATCGACGACAGCAAAGCTCTCGACGAGGACGCACGTGCTTATCTCTACAATCGGATCGTCAAGGTGGCGCACGTCGGGGTCGGCATTGCCGATATCGCTCGCATCGATCGCGACAACATTCTCAACGCGACCTTGTGGGCAATGTCGCAAGCCGTTGCCAATCTTGAGGCGACGCCAAAACTCGTGTTGATCGACGGCAACCGCGCGCCGCGCCTGTCGATGGCGACGCGCACCATCGTCAAGGGTGACGCCAAATGTCTCTCAATCGCGGCGGCTTCGATCATTGCCAAAGTCACGCGCGACCGCATCATGATTGCACTGGCAAAAGATTTTCCTGGCTACGGGTTCGAGCGCCACAAGGGCTACGGCACGCCGGAGCATCAAGCCGCGATCACGCGATTGGGCGTTAGCCCGGTCCACAGACGTTCGTTCAAGCCGGTGCAACTGGCGCTCGGGCTCTTGTAGTTGTCAGGGCTGACGAGCGGTCACTTCATGTCAGGCTGAAGGACAATTCATACTCAGCGACCGACATACTCCGAGTTACGTCTTATGTGTCATATCTGTCGACATCCTGATTGCGCGTTCCAGCAGGAATTAAATCACGCGATCCGGCGATCCGCTCCAACGCTCCAAAGAGGGCGTTCGAGTTGCTGATAGAATCAAAAAATAAATTTGCCTCCAGGACTCTATTCGACACTGAAGTCGCTACCCAAGCCATGCCTCCGTCCGCTACGACTGTGGCGGTAGCAGCGTGATAGTTCTCACTCTCGTTGCGCATCACAGGTGCTGCTTCGTTTAGGCAGCGAGTAGAGAGTTGTGTTCATGAGTTTGCGTCGTCCCAAGGGACAGCCATCCCTATCTTCCATCCGGCTCGGCGACTGTCTTGATATTTTACGCGCGATGCCAAGCGCCAGCGTCGATCTGGTGTTTGCCGATCCGCCCTACAATCTGCAACTCGCCGGCGACTTAATGCGACCGAACAATACGCGCGTCGATGGCGTCGATGATGCGTGGGATAAATTTCAAGATTTCGCTCAGTACGACGCATTCTGCCGCGCATGGCTCACAGAGTGCCGGCGCATTCTTAAGCCAGACGGCGCGATCTGGGTGATTGGCTCATATCACAACATTTTCCGTCTCGGCGTCGCGATCCAAGACTTAGGCTTCTGGGTTCAAAACGATGTCGTTTGGCGCAAAGTAAACCCGATGCCGAATTTTCGCGGCAAGCGATTTACAAATGCGCATGAGACATTGATCTGGGCTGGTCAAAATCGCAAATCGCGCGTGACGTTTAACTACGAGAGTCTGAAAGCTTCAAACGACGATCTCCAGATGCGATCGGATTGGTTGTTTCCAATTTGCTCAGGCCCCGAACGCTTAAAGGATGACGGCGGTCGCAAGGCCCATCCAACTCAAAAGCCAGAGGCGTTGCTGCATCGAATTCTGCTGGCGTGTACGAACCCAGGCGATGTCGTGCTCGATCCGTTTTTCGGCACCGGCACAACGGGTGCGGTTGCTAAACGTTTGGGCCGTCGCTTCATTGGCATTGAGCGCGATCCCGATTACGCCCGTGCCGCTGAAGATCGCATCGCGAAGGTCACGCCGCTCAATCTCGACGCCATCGAAACGCTGCCATCGAAACGGGCTGAACCGCGCGTGCCATTTGGCACGATCCTGGAACTTGGCATTCTTGAACCCGGTCAGAAACTGTTCGACGCGCGCCGTAAGTTTCGCGCCGAGGTCCGCGCCGATGGCACGTTGGCGCACGCGGGCAACCAAGCCTCGATCCATCGCCTTGGCGCAATCGTCCAAGGCAAGGCTGCCTGCAACGGCTGGACATATTGGCATTTCGAGGTCGAAGGAAAGCTAACGCCGATCGATGTTTTACGCGAGCAAGCCAAACGTCAACTCGGGCTCGGACGTAGACATATGCTGGAGGCGGCCGAGTAACGCGCAGTCGCCCGCACGGCGTAAAGTCATTCAACCGACAAATCTTGCAGACCATGCGCGACCAGTTTGCGCATGACACTTGGCAACCCGACCGCATGCAGCTTGCGGCGATGGACCCACTGGCACCGCTCTTGATCGGCCCACAACGTCAGCGCCGCATCTGCTGGAACCAAAGCACGGTGCACCACGCATTGCAGCTGGAAATGCGTGAAAACGTGCACGACTTTGCCCGGCACCTGCCACCACGACGCCGAGACCGGAGCCATTCGCAGCGCGTTTTTGGTATCGGGCAAATGCTCGGTCCAAAGTGCTGAGGGAATTTCAAGCATGCCGCCAAGCAAACCTGCGTCGACACGACGGCGCAGCAGCACCGCTCCATCTTCGCGAACCACCAAAAATGCTAAGCCGTGGCGCGTGGGCCGTGCTGCTTTGGCTGCCTTGAATGGCAACGAAGCGGCGAGGCCAGCAGCGTTAGCGGCGCAATCTTGTTGCAGCGGACACATCAAACAGGACGGGTTTTTGGGAGTGCACACTCGCGCACCAAGATCCATCATGGCCTGGGCGTAATCTCCCGGTCGGCGTGATGGGGTTAGTGTTGCAGCCAGTCGGCGCACCTCGGGTTTTGAACCCGGAAGCGGTTGGCGCACCGCAAACAGTCGCGAGACCACACGTTCAATGTTGCCATCAACGGGTGTTGCTTTCTCACCAAACGCGATCGCGGCGATGGCCGCTGCGGTATACGGGCCAATGCCGGGAAGTTGCAGAAGCGCTGCTTCTTTGACTGGAAAAACACCGCCGAAATCGCGAACGACGGCATCGGCGCAGGCTTTCAAATTGCGCGCACGCGAATAATAGCCAAGTCCAGCCCACTGTTGCAGCACATCATCTTGTGAGGCAGCAGCCAGGGCGCCAACCGTTGGCCAGCGGGCAACGAATTTTTCGAAGAAAGGGATGACAGCTTTGACGGTCGTTTGTTGCAGCATGATTTCTGACAGCCAAACCCGATACGGATCGGCTTTGCGGCGCGGCGCATAGCGCCAAGGCAAGTGGCGGCGCTCGGCGTCATACCACGTCAACAGAGCTTGCACAGTGTCGGCACCGGCGGGGCGAAGCGGCAACTGCGGCTGTCGTTTTGTGGCGGCAAGCGAATTCATCTGCGTGCCCATGACAGCAGGCGCGCCCTTGTTGGACGACACCTGCCTGGCGCTGCGCCTCTCTTTAACTCGCGCTGTCCCCCTGACGGCGCGGCCGGTCTTCTCTGCAACGGCTGTCATCTGGTCCCCGCGCAGTCCCTGTGGCAATTGTTCGGAAGAGATTTACGACAACCTGTGTGCCAAGGTTACACAGCGAACTTTCGAATCGATCCTACAATGGTAGACATCATCCAAGATGCTTCAATCGTAACCGCGGAATCGCGCACAGATGCCGCCACATAGATCACCGCCTCAGGCAACTGGCCAACCTGGTGCGCAAACGGCAAAAAGGTTGCCGCCCGATCTGCGCAAGGGGCGGCAAAGTTTTGCGCGTGCCGCCGGCAGTTTCGTGCCGCGCCTGACAGCCAAGGTGTTCGAAAAATACGGTTTCCACAGCGCCGAGATCATGACGTCATGGGCGACCGTCATTGGCGCCGACATTGCTGCCATCTCCGCGCCCGAGCGGTTACGGTGGCCGCGCGCGAGTGTCGCCAGCGCCGACGGCGGGGCGGTCAATGCTGGCGCTGGCGCGACCTTGATTTTACGCGTCGAACCGGCCCACGCACTCGATATTGAATATCGCGCCGGGGAAATCGTTGATCGTATCAACCGATACTTCGGCTACCGCGCGGTCACGACAATGAAAATTTTGCAAGCGCCGCTGGCCCAGCCACCTTCGCAAAAGATGCCGGCATGGGCCGCACGCCCTGATCAGCACGCACCGGCGCATGTCGAAGCCATCGCTGGCGACGAACTTAAGGCAGCACTGACGCGGCTTTGGGGTAGTCTGACGGCCGAGCGGGAAGCCCGCTAGGGCCGCCGAACGCCGATATTAGGCTTTGTTGCGCTCGCGCTTGGCAATCTTCGCTGCCCGTTTTTCAGCGTTTTTAGCTTTGCGCTGCTTGGCTTGAATGGCGCGGCGACGCAGGTTCGACATCGTTGGCATGGGTTGGTTCCTCAATTGAAAACAGCGAAAGGCGCCCGGTGACGGTCGCCGGTCGGCATTAAAAGTGTAATGCGCTCTCCATAGAGCGGTCAGGCGCAGGACGCAATTGGGGGACGTCGCAGAGCTGGCTGTCGGCCTGAATAACCTTGATCGTCGGAATCGCGAAATTTCAGGTCGAGCGACTTCGAAGGGCAACATGACAGGGCGTTCAGTTGCCATTCACGGCGGATTTGCCTTAATCGGATAAGGGTTCCGTGGTAGGCGGAGCCGCTAAAGCCGCCGCCCGCTCAACGGCCGGGCCGCCCCGATCGTCGCGCAGAGGAGCTTCCACATTGAACTATAACACTAAGTGGCTGTCGAAGGCGCTTTCAGCGCGGCATCGGTTGCTGGCTACGGCGCTGCTATTTGCGTCACTGATTGCAGCACCGCTCGCGACACCCGCATTCGCGCAAAAGAAGACCGGTCCGGCTGAAGTACCGGTTGAAGAACTCATGAAAGCGAGCGACCTGACTGACGTCGCGATGGGGCCGGCGGACGCCAAGGTCACGATCGTCGAATACGCCTCAATGACGTGCGGACACTGCGCCAACTTCGCAACCAAAGTGTTCCCTGAATTCAAGACCAAGTACATCGACAGCGGCAAGGTTCGCTTCATCATGCGCGAATTTCCGCTCGACAATCTTGCCGCTGCAGCCTCGATGCTGGCGCGATGCGCGGGCGGCGAAAAGACCTTCCCGATGGTTGAAACGCTTTACGCCAAACAAGCAGATTGGGCCTTCACCAACGGCAATCCCGTGCCGAAACTGTTCGACATTGCCAAGCAGGCTGGCTTCACCCAGGAGAGCTTTGACAAGTGTCTGACAGACCAGAAGCTACTGGATCAAATCACCGCTCAGCGGACACGCGCCAGCGAAACCTTCGGCATCAGCTCGACGCCGACGTTCTTCATCAACGGCAAACGCTTGACGGAGACGCCAACGGTTGCGGCCTTTGACAAGATGATCGAACCGCTGTTGGCCGCCAAATAACGTCGTTGCGCTGACGGTCGTCAGACGCGACACCCTCACAGGACATGATCACCAGCATGCGAGTTGGGGCCGTTAGAGCCATTGCGATCGCGGTCACAACTGCGATCGCCCTCGCAGCTTGCGGCGCTGACGGCCTACCGCCAGCCGCTAATCTGACCAAAGACGGGGCGGCTGGTGGTGGGGCGTATCCGTCGATTTCAGCCGACACCAACGAAGAAATGCCGAGCCCGTTCTCCGATCCGACCAGCAAGCAGGTTGGCGGACGTGACGTCATTGAAAAACCAACGCAAGCCGACATTTTGGCTGTTGGGGCCTTGCCCGACATGGCATTTGGCAGTGCCACCGCGCCCGTGACAATCGTCGAATATGCGTCGCTGACGTGCCAACACTGCCGCCGTTTTCACGCCGAAATTTTCCCGGATTTCAAACGAACATACATCGACACCGGCAAAGTACGCTTCATCATTCGCGAATTTCCGATCGGCAAGACGTCGGGCATGGCGACGATTGCGTTGCGCTGTGCCGACCCGAAGCAGTATTTGACACTATTTGGCAAATTCCTCGACCAGCAGGCCAATTGGGTTTCCCAAGAAGTTCGCCTCGACCCGATTTTCGCGGTTGCCCAACAGGTGGGGATGAGCCGCGCTCAATTTGACGCCTGCCGCGAGAATCAAGGCATGATCGAAGGGTTAAAGTGGGTCAAGGATCGCGGACGGAAGCTTGGCATCATTGGGACGCCGAACTTCTTTGTTGGCGAGACGCTCGTTAAAAGCGTGCTGACCATGGCCGACATTCGCGCGCTCGTTGAGCCGCAATTGCAAGGCCGTGCTCCAGCCTCTGCCGCCAATCAGGCGCAGTAGCGCGTCGAGCTGTCCGTCCGAGCCGACGGCCTTTCAGCTCTAGGACTTAGATCACGATGCGCATTACCAAACTTCGGTTGCTCGGCTTCAAATCATTTGTTGAGGCGACCGAACTCGTGATCGAGCCCGGGCTCACGGGCGTGGTTGGGCCCAATGGCTGCGGCAAATCCAATCTGCTCGAAGCGCTTCGTTGGGTCATGGGCGAGACCTCGCACAAGTCGATGCGCGCCGCCGCCATGGATGACGTGATTTTTTCCGGCACGACTGCGCGGCCCGAGCGGCAAAGCGCCGAAGTCACGATGTTCCTTGATAACAGCGAACGATTGGCACCGGCCGATTTCAACGGATCGGATGTGATCGAAATCACGCGCCGCATTGAGCGCGAAGCAGGCTCGGCCTATCGCATCAACGGTCGCGACGTCCGCGCGCGAGACGTCAAAGTTTTATTTGAAGACGCGGCCACAGGAGCGCGCTCGCCAGCGCTGGTGCGACAAGGCCAGATCGGCGAGATCGTGAACGCCAAGCCCGAACAGCGCCGCCGCATTTTGGAGGACGCAGCCGGCATCGCCGGGCTGCACACTCGCCGCCATGAAGCCGAACTGCGTCTCAAGGCCGCCGAAGGCAACCTCGAACGCTTGGCCGACGTGCTCGGCCAGCTTGGCAGTCAGGCCGACAGCTTGAAGCGGCAAGCGCGGCAAGCGAAGCGCTACAAAGAAATTTCTGGTGAGATCCGCCAGCAGGAAGCACTGGCACTGCACCTAGCTTGGCAAGACGCGCAAGACACTGTCGCAAGTGAAGAAAGTCATCTGGCCGATGCCTTGTCGCGACTTGGTGTTGCGACAGAGGCCGAGGCTAAAGCCTTCAACGACGAGGTGCGGTTGGCTGAAACGGTGCCGCCGCTGCGCGAGACTGAGGCTGTCAAGGGTGCCGCGCTCGCACGCCTGAAGATCGAACAGGACAATCTTGTTTCCGAATCTGAGCGAGCCGCGACGCGCGCGCGTGAACTCGAAGCTCG
>JANMII010000107.1:0-10346 GCA_031375665.1 Hyphomicrobium sp. | reverse complement strand
CCGAAACTCTCACCCACTGGGCGGCAGGCGCGATTGGCCGAACAGGTCAACCGCCGCGAGCAAGCTCAGGCTTATCTTGATGATGGCCGCAAAGCCGCACCAAAGAACGGTCGGCCAGCGCAGTCGACGCCTAGTCTCACCTCAAATCGTCGCGCCATCAATCTGAGCGACTTTGATTTCGGCGCGATGCGGAGGAAGTTGGTCGCAGGCGTCACGCCTTGGCTTGGCATTGCCGGCAAAGTTGCGGCCGGATTGGTGGTTGTCGTGTTTGGCGGGCAAATGCTGCGAAGCGGCGACGGCGGTGACATGAGCGCCCCGATTTTTAGCGGAACCGCGACCGGTTCGATATCACGTGCGAGCGAACCACTCACATCTGACGGGTTGTCTGGCCGAGCGATTGCACTCAGCGGTGATCGGCTGCGTCTCAACGGCCGCGACCTGCGCCTCGCTGGCATAGCCGCGCCCGAAGACAATCAACCGTGCCTGACCGCCAATGGCCGGCGCTGGAATTGTCAGGCGGCGGCACGGCGCGCGCTCGAACGGTTGATGCGCAGCAAGCCTGTCTCTTGCGTTGCGAGCGGCGAAGATGCGGCTGGCATCACGATCGCGACATGCACGCTTGGCGCGGACGGTGACGACCTCGCGCGCAGCCTGGTGCGGGATGGCCATGTGTTTGCGGCCAACACAATGTTCTCCTCCTACAAGGCCGACGAAGACCCCGCGAGGACTGAGAAGAAAGGCTTGTGGCAGGGCGACACAGTGCATCCCGACACGTGGCGTGAACGGGTGTGGGAGGAAGCCAAACGAACCGCGCCCGATGGCTGTCCGATCAAAGGCGTGGTGTCGCCATCGGCGCGAACCTACGCCATGCCGTGGTCGAGCGCGTATTCAGGCGCGCGCTTCAAGTCGACAAAAGCGCAGCAATGGTTTTGCAGCGAAGATGATGCGCGCGCTGCCGGTTTTCGGCCAGCTGGAACGGGCTCGCTAAACAATTCTTGATGCAGCTTGATTGAGATAGCCTCGGGCTACCTCCACTGCACCACGAACGGCGTCATCGAAATGGTGGTCGGATCGCCAGCCTTGCGCACATAGCCGGTGTCGGCGACGACACCGCTCAACTGCATGTCACCGGTGGGGCGCATATTCAGTTTGGTGTTCTCGACACGCATTTCGCCATCGACCCAAACCCGAATGACCCCATCGTTTTTGCCGGGCGTGTTCAGGATAACTTCTTGGTCGACGCGGACCCAGCGGTCACGCGGCCACGGGGTTTTTTTCTTGGCGCCAATCCAGCCATCGTTGGTGGCCGGAGCGCGGATCTCAACGCCGACTTCGCCATAGCCCGACCAACCCATGTGGGCCATCATCGACTGGGCATCGGTATCAGCATTGGCATCAAATCCGAGCAACCCGGGCAAACGACCCGGCGTTTTGGCGGTCAGATCCTTCGGCATCTTCACTGAGTAGCTAAGGCAAGCCGAATGCGCGCCATCGAGCGATGTGATTGGCCAAACGAAGCCAACGCCATTTTGTGTGTCGTCATTGTCGTTGTTGGTCGGTGCGAGCAGCACGTCGAGACGCTGGGGCGCGAGCGCATCGTCGGATTGAATGACCTTGGCGTTCTCAAGCATGCCCCAAGATTTCATGCCGGCCTGAGCTTGCATCTCGATCGACGACAACGCCGATCCGCTTCGACCGTCGAGGGCAAATTGAACGCCGGATGGAAACCGCAGCGAGCATTGTTCAACGGTCGATATCGTGAAAAAGCTCGTCACCATGTAGCCAGCGACAAACACCACAACGCTTGCACCACCAAGATTAAACAGGATGGCGCCTTTATCGAACTTACTCATTTGGGTCTTCCAACTCGCTTTTACACAGAGCGAGAGGTTACAGGCGCGATCGAAAACATTACGTGCGCGCTAACCGCAAATTTTTGTTCGAATTGTAACGAGTGGCCAACCGTCAGCGGTCGTCGCTGGGTTGTGGCTTTGGCGCTAAATATCCTGTGAAAGACAAAAAACTGGCTATCGCGAGCGCAAAGCGCGGCCAAACGTTTCGTCACATAACGATCGTTAAGGGGTGCGCAAGACGTGTTGCCTGGCCGTTCAACAGTCTAAAGCGAGGACCTACAGAGGACGGAGTTTCAAAAAATTTTGCCGGGGTTGAAAATATTGCCGGGGTCAAGGCCACGTTTGATGGCGCGCATGACGTCCACGCCCGGGCCAAGCTCGTCAGCCAGAAAGCGGATCTTGCCTTGGCCGATCCCGTGCTCGCCGGTGGCTGTGCCGTCCATCGCCAGAGCGCGAGCAACGAGACGGTCGAGGAACGCGTCGATCCGGCGGCGCTCGTCGCCATCCGATGGGTCGAAGACGACGATCGCGTGAAAATTGCCATCGCCGACATGGCCGACGATCGGTGCCGTCAAGCCGCTGACCAAAATGTCGTCGGCCGTCTCCGCAACGGCGTCGGCCAAATGCGAGAGCGGAACGGCGACGTCGGTGACCAGAACCTGGCGGCCGGGCCACGACGTTTTGACGGCCCAGAACGCATCATGGCGCGCCCGCCAGATTTGCCGCCGACCCGCGTCGTCGGTGGCGGCACGCACATCGTGTCCGCCTTCAAGGGTGGCGAGATCCTGGAATTGGGCAAAGTCATGCTGGCACGCCAGCGCTGAGCCGTGGAATTCCAGAAACAAGGTTGGGACTTCAGCAAGACCCAGCCGCGACCGGGTGTTGACGCAACGGATCTGGACGGCATCGAGCAGCTCAACGCGCGCCAAGGCCAACCCGCACTGGATCGCAGCCGTTGCGGCACGGCAGGCAGCGGCGACCGATGGAAATGCACCGATAGCGCTGAGCATGGTCTCCGGCACGCCGTGCAGCTTCAACGTTAGGTCGGTGATCAGTCCAAGCGTGCCCTCGGAGCCAATCAGCAAGCGCGTCAGATCATACCCAGCGGCTGACTTACGCGCTCGACGTGCGGTTCGGACGATGTCGCCAGACGCCATGACCGCCGTCAATGACACAACATTCTCACGCATCGAGCCATAACGCACCGTGGTGGTGCCCGAGGCTCGCGTCGCGGCCATTCCGCCAAGCGTTGCGTGTTCGGCACCGGGGTCCACGGGAAAGAACAGCCCGCTGGCTCTAAGCTCGACGTTGAGTTGGGCCAGCGTGACACCGGCTTCGACCGTGCAATCCATATCGCTGGCGCGGACGGCAATGACGCGGTTCATGTGGGAAAAGTCGATGGCTACGCCGCCGAAAGGAGCATTCACGTGGCCTTCAAGTGAGGTTCCAGCCCCAAAACCAATGAGCGGAAAGCCGTGTTGGCCAGCCAAACGAACGAGGGCTGCGACGTGATCGGCGGTTTTCGGCCAAACCACGGCGTCGGGGTTTTGCGGCGCGACGCCGGTCAGCGTGTTGGCGTGATGGCTGCGAACAGCTTCGCCATCGGCAAAGGCATTTGGGAAAAGGTCGGCGACGGCGGCCAGCCAGCTAGCATTTCTCTGTGGATCAGGCACTGCCGCTGCCAGAGAAACACCGTCATCCATCGTCATTCAGCTCCGAAATTCAGTTGCAAAAGGCAGCCCATGGTTTGCCGCTTTTGTCGCTTTGTCTGAGCCAATTCAAGCCTGACGCGACGCCCACATTTGAAAGCCCAAGCCACGGATAGATCAACCAGAAGTCTGTGTTGCAGATTCACACCACACAAAACCGCGAACAGAGTTATCGCGGGCCAAGCACCTGCCATTCGCCTCCAGTCCCGTTAAAATGCGGCGTGTCTTCCGGCACCTACGCCGTGCGTTATCACAAGGGAGTGTTTCATGTTTCGAAGGCTTGTCGTGGCGCTTTGCGTCATCATAGCCACCGGCGTATTCGTGTCCGCCGAGGCTCGGAAGAAGAAGCGATATTACGGCGATCAGCTGGTGGTCATATCTGAACAAGATATCGACCTTTCGCTCGACCGCTACACAATTGACGTCAGCAAGGCCAAGGGTGGCTACAAAGGCATCCGCGTCCGCAACGCCGACGGCCGGTTGTTCGATTTGTCGCGCGTGCAGGTGGTCTACAGCGACGGCACCGTGCACAATGAAGACCGCCAGATCGACATGTATCGCGGCGAGCGAAGCCGCCCGATCGATGAGCAATCTTACCCCCGTTTCATTGACCAAGTGAATATCGTGCAAGAGCCCGGCAGTGGTCGTGGCCGCCTGCAGGTGCTTGGCATTCAAGATACCGAGGGTCGCCAGATGGAACGCGGCGGTCGCGGCAGTGTCGCTGGCTCAACACGGCCAACAACCCGCCCGGCTGATCCAGCAGCGTCCGGTGAATTGGCGGTGCGTCCAACGCAAAGCAGCCCGAGCACAGCGGTCGCTGGTCAACAGACCGACGGCGGCGATGTTTTATTCGGGGCGCAATACGTTGGCTTTGGCGTTGATCGCGATGTCATTCGCGTTGGCAATGAAATTGGCAAATTCGACCGTATCCGCTTGCGCGTTCTCGACAACGATATCTTCATCAATGAAATGAAAGTGATTTACGCAAATGGCGAAGCTGACAGCCTCGCCGTCAATGCGGAAATTCCGAAGAATTCCCGAACCAATTGGATCGATCTCAAGGGTGATCGATTCATCAAAGAAATTCAACTCGTGTACCGGTCACGTCCAAGCTTCAGCGGACAAGCGCGGATTGAGGTCTTCGGCGATTATGCGCAAGGCTGGCTTGGACCGCAGGGCGAGGGCCGCAAATACAATCAAGGCTGGGTGCTTCTTGGTGCGCAAACCGCAGGCTTCGTTGGTTTTGACAAAGATATTATTCCGGTCGGACGTAACGAGGGCGGGTTCCGCAAACTGCGTGTGACTGTCAAGGACCGCGCCATCACGCTGAACGAGATCCGGGTGGTCTACGCAAATGGCGGCGAAGAAACGGTTCCGGTTCGCACCAAGGTTGAAGCAGGTGGTACATATGGACCCGTCGACCTTGGCGACAGCCGCAGACTGGCCATCGAACGGATCGAAGCCAAATACCGCTCGCGCATTTTCTCGGCGGGCAAAGGCTCGGCGATCGTTGAAATTTGGGGCCAGCATTAGGCGACGATGCGTGTTGATCGATCCATCATGTGTAAAGGGTCGCAGTTCGCTGCGGCCCTTTTTTCGTCACGGAATACGTTGCTTTTGGCGCGCATTTCGCGTCGGCCAGAACAGCGGCCGAGCCGTATAAGGCTGGACTATGGGGATGCTCTGAAACTTTGATCGCGCAGGCAACACGAATATGGTAACCGCACCGATTAGCGCCGAACGCGCTTCGATCGACACCGGGGGAATCCGACCTTGAACCTCAGCTTGACGCAGCCGCTCATTGCCGACGAGCGCGCATCCCATGCGCGCGCGCCATTCGGACAGGACCGCGGCCTCGACCGCGAAAATTTAAGCCTCGACGAAACACAAAAGCAGCGCGTCCGTCGCCTCGCCGCTCATTGCAACAAATATCGCGGTGCCATTCCGCGCAGAGCGATGTTTCAGCTGTTCTCGACGCTCGCGCCGTTGGCGCTGATCTTGGCCGCCATGTTTGCAACCGTTGAAACGGCCTATTGGGCGACCATGCTGCTAGCCCTACCCGCAGCCGGGCTTCTGGTTCGCGCTTTCATCATTCAACATGACTGCGGACACGGATCGTTTTTCGCTTCGCGGAAAGTCAACGACATCGTCGGTCGTGCAATGAGCGTTTTGACGATGGCACCTTACGGCGTCTGGCGCCGTGAGCATGCCCACCATCACGCGTCATCGGGAAATCTCGATCGTCGCGGCGCGGGCGACATCGATACCATGACGGTTACCGAATATCAGGCACTGTCGACATTCGGCAAATTCCGTTACCGGCTTTATCGCAATCCGATTTTCCTATTCGGGTTTGGCGTGCCGTTTTACTTTATGGTTTTGCAACGCTTACCTTGGTACCACTCGCTGACACCGCGTGACAGCTGGAAAAGCGTCATTGGGCTCAACATCGGGCTGGCCATCTTCTACGCGCCGCTGATTTACGCCTTCGGACTTTCGAACGTGCTTTGGGTCGCTTTGCCGATCGTGCACATCGCGTCAGCGGTTGGCGGATGGCTGTTCTTTATTCAACACCAGTTTGAAGAAACCCATTGGGAGAAAGCCGACGGTTGGGATTTCCAAGTCGCAGCGTTGCTCGGCTCATCGTATTACGATTTACCGCGCGTGTTGAACTGGTTCACTGGCAACATCGGCCTGCACCACATTCATCACCTCAATAGCATGATCCCGAATTATCGCTTGGTCGACTGCATCGAGGCGAGCCCGGAGCTGAAGTCGATCAACCGCATGACGCTGCGCCAGAGCTTCGCTTGCGCCAAACTTAAGCTGTGGCACGAGGCTGAGCGGCGGATGATTTCGTTTTCGGAATTGCCGCGTACCGCTTAACGCGGGGCGCGCCAGAACCCGAAGGCCGGGATTGGGACGCCGTATATGATGAACGTCTTGAGGCGCGTCGCTTAAATGCGGTGCGCCTTTTGCGTATGACGACGCGCCTGCGTCCACCACGCGGCCTTCCCGGCTTGCAACTTGTTCGGCCGCGTCAGACAACCAAAGCTTATAACTCAAAGATCCAAAGGCTAAAGCCCGACCCGCCACCCTGTGAGCCCGCAACCGATGCCCGTAACGCTGGACCCGACCGACGATCTGCTGACGCTGCGCGATTGGTTGCGGTATGGCGTGAGTGCGTTCACACAGGCCGGCCTCAGCTACGGCCACGGTACGGCGACGGCGTTCGATGAGGCTGCGTTTTTGCTCTTATCGGTGCTGCATCTACCGATCGACAGTCTTGATCCATGGCTTGATTGTCGCCTCACTGGGCCAGAGCGGGCGCGTATCCACGCGGTCTTCACGCAACGGATCGCAACCCGAAAGCCCGCGTCGTATCTGGTCAACGCTGCCTACATCCAGGGTCGGCAATTTTACGTCGACGAACGGGTGATTGTACCGCGCTCTTTTATTGGCGAGTTGTTGGTCAGCGATCGCCTGATGGCCGTTTGTGATGATGGGCCGCCGCCGCGAACCGTCCTGGATCTGTGTACTGGATCGGGGTGCCTCGCGATCCTGGCGGCGGAAGCTTTCCCGTCTGCGCGCATCGATGCAGCAGATATCTCAACGGATGCACTCGCTGTCGCCGCTCGCAATGTGGCTGACTACGATCTTGGGCAGCGGATCGAATTGATCGCATCGGATTTGTTCGCCGCACTCCACGGCCGGCGCTACGATTTGATCATCTCGAACCCGCCATACGTGACGGCGGATGCCGTCCGCGCGTTCCCGCCTGAGTATCGCGCCGAGCCGACGCTGGCGCATCTCAGCGGCCACGACGGTCTCGATCATGTGCGGCAGATCTTGGCCGAAGCCCCCCAGTATCTCACCGCCAACGCAACGCTGGTCGTCGAAATCGGCCAGGGTCGCAATCGTCTCGAAGCGGCCTTTCAGCATTTGCCGTTTCTCTGGCTCGATACCGAAACCAGCGAGGGCGAAGTGTTCGCGCTCAAACGATCAGATTTCGACTAGGCAAGGCTTGAGTTCAGCCAAACGCGCCGAAGTGGTGTGAAATGCCGGTGCCGATCTCGCGCACAAGCTCGTAGCTTTGCTCCATCGGATTGAGGATTTCGGTTTCAAGGCGGCCGTAATCGTCAATGCCGCGCGGCCGGTAGCTCGCAGCTTCATTGAATTGACCGGCCGCGGACTTCAACGAATGCGGGAACGCCTTGCGCATGATCGCGACAACTTCGGGGATGTCGAGACCAAGCGCCATATCGAGCACTTGCGAATGCGACAGGCCATCCTGCGGCGTGAAGCGCGGAAGCTGCGCTGCCAGAATGAAGATCCGCATGATCAGCGCCAAGCGAATTGACTGAAGCAGATCGAGCTCTAAGCGATTTTCATCGGGGATCTTACCGCCCTCGATGTTTTGATCTTCGAGGATCGCGTGCAAGTCGATGGCGTCGAGCCGTAAGTGATGCACGAGTTCGTTGATCGCGCCCTGACGATCGTCTGGCAGCAAGTGCGTGGCCAGTGCGCGAAACGCGCCTTGCAGCGCTGGCTCGCGGCCCCACGATGCACGCGACGCCCAAAAGCCAGCGTCAAACACGGACGCGTTGGCGCCCATCGCGTTGAGGCTCGATAACGTCTTGCCGTGCGCGATCATGCTGAGCAGCGAGCGCAACCGCTTCGACGTTTTGCCAAGCTTGGCGAACCGCTCACGATCGTTGCCAACTGCTGTGCCAAGGCCCGCCACGACGTTGGCCACATAACCAAACTGCTGCAGGATGGCGTTGTTGGGGATGGCTCGCATGCGGGCCGGGTTGCCGCGATCGGACGCCGACGCATGCTCACCCTGGCGCTTCACGGGTCGCGAGCCGGTCTTGAACAACAGGTTTGGGCCGAACGCGCCAAGAACTGCGCGGTAGCCATCATGGGCAAACAACGCTTGTTGGAACGCGCGGAGCCTTAGGAAAAAGTCGAGGCTGAGGTTTTGTTCAGCGTAAAACGGATCTTCTTCATTGGGCGGAACTTCGCCATCCATGATCACTGAGGCCAGCACGCGCGTGGTGAGCGCGCGGTTGCCAAAGAACATATAGCCGTCGCCGCCTTGAAAGCTGGTTTCATGCTTGACCGGCAGGTTGCTATTGGAAAAACGGCGGCGTGCCTCATCTGAAAAGACGTAGTGCAAGCGGGTCGTCAGATCGCCAGGGTGCGCGCCGCGTCCCATCGATTCGCCGTGGGTGGAAAACAGCAACGTCTCGATGCCCGGCAGTTTCGACCGGCGGACCAGATCGGCGATATCGTGGTAATAACGCTCGATCGCAAGCGTGGCCGAGATCTGGCCAATGAAGCGACCGGCATCCGAGAAGCCGGTTTGCAGCGAGATACGTTTGCGGCCCAGAACGTACTCACGATAGGTTTCTTCTTCGAGCAATCGGCCGATGATGCGTGAGCCGTTTTCGAGCCCCGATGGCGTTTCAAACAACGGCGAAATATCGGTGATACCCTCAACGCCAAACAGCTTGGCGAAAAACACCGCGATTAAAACCGTTGCCGGGCTTTCGCACTCGGCAATCAGAAAGCGGATCGGCGTTTCCTTGTCGATATGTTTTTGCATTTGCGCGGTCAGCGCGAACTGGCGGATGGCGGTCGCCGTCTCGAGATCGAGCGTCGCGAAATTGACGGTTTCACGCGGGCAGTTCTTGATCATGTCAACGATGCGGGCAAGCGACTGACTTTCGGTCAGATCGCGGGTCCACGGCTCATGCACGTAAGCGCGAAACGCGTTGTTGAGTTGCAGCGCATTGATGCGCAAATGAATGTGCGAGGTGCCAAGCCCGGTCGCGTCCACCAAGCCTGACAAGGCTGCGATGGCGCGCTTCATTTGCGGCGCTTGCACCGCATCGATCAAATTGCCAAACAGCGCGACCAGCGGTTCGATCGATGACAGGTTGTAGCCGTCGGACTTGGTGATGACGTTGGCTGCACTTGCGAGGTGGGTCGGGTCTGCGCCAATGCCTTCGAGCGCTTTCAATTGCTCATCGACGGCTGCAATCGCGAGATCGAGCTTGCCGGTGATCTGGCGGGCAACACGCTGTGCTGCATCGCCTTCACCGAGCTTGTGCTTCAGAATGATGAAGCGCTCGCGGACATCGACAAGCGCAGCGCGCTTTTCAGCCAGGCGGACCTGGAATGAAAAGCTCCAGGCGATGTCAGTGCGGCCATCGAGATCGTAGCCGATCCACGAGGCAAACGTCGTCAGCTTAGGTCTGAGCTTGTAGGCAGGATCGCCAAAGGCGCGCGACGCGACCGAGTAGTAGCCGTGCAAGAGCTCGTCATACGCATCACGGAGGTTTTTAATCGCGTCCTGCGCGCACTTGTGTTCGTGGTGGAGCGAGAGAACCGGCTCGGGGCGATGCGGCAAGCCAATGGTGATGTTGTCATCGGACGGATCGGCAACCGCAATTTCAACCATGCGCTTGTAGAGCGCGTCGGACAGGCCAAACGTTGGATGCGCTGTCAACACGATGCCAGTGCGCGCGCGTGCCCAACGCTCGGCAAAGGCATCGATGTTTTTGCCGGTCTCGGCGATCGTTTTGTCGACGTAGGCCATAAAATCGTTGAGCGTTGTCGCTTGATCGACGTAGCCGACTTTTTGGCGATGCTGGCGAGCGCGGCGCACGCAAGCGCGGTCCATCAACCGGCCAGCCAAGCCTTTGAGATCGTCGAACGTGACCTGACCGGCTTCGAGCCGACGTGACAAATCGAAGGCGACGTTGAGAATGGGATTGAG
>JANMII010000103.1:0-7198 GCA_031375665.1 Hyphomicrobium sp. | reverse complement strand
TGCGGGGTCAAATGACTTTCATTCTCGCCCGTAACATCGGGCAGGCGTTCATCACGCGTGATGTGCCGCCAGACACGGTGCGGGCGTTCTTGATGAACGAAATTGCCCGCTAAGCGTTATGGAGGGAAGTGTGCTATCCCTCCGCTTAATAATTTGAACGCTTAGAGTGGACATTCGCCCACCGCCATGACGCTCGGAATTGCCCTAAGTCTTTTTGCGATCTTCCTGTTGATCGTGCTGTCAGCCTTTTTCAATGGCAGCGAAACCGCTCTCACCGCTGCATCGCGTGCGCGCATGCACGCCCTCCAAGAGGACGGCAATAAAAAAGCTCAAGTCGTAAACGCGGTGCTGTCATCACCTGAAAAGATGATCGGCACCGTCTTGCTCGGCAATACGCTGGTTGATGTGCTGGCGTCGGCGCTGGCCGCTAATCTTGCTGTCCAGGTGTACGGTGAAGTCGGTGTCGTTTATGCCACCGCCGCGATCACCATCCTGATCGTGATTTTTGCAGCGGTGTTGCCCAAGACTTACGCGCTTGCTTACTCAGACCGTGTCGCCTTGATTGTCGCGCCGATCATGCGCGGCCTGATTTATGTTTTGACACCATTTACGATGGCGATTGAATTCGTCGTTCGCCAGTTGCTCAAGATGACGCCGGGAGAAGCTGACGATAACGCCAACATTCTTGCAGCCCACGAAGAAATCCGCGGCACGATTGATCTGCAAGCCAAGGAAGGAACAGTGGCCAAAGGCGACGCTGAGATGTTGGGCGGTGTGTTGGATCTCCGCGATCTCGAAGTTGCCGACATCATGGTCCATCGCACCAAGATGGAGACGGTGAATGCCGATGACCCACCGTCGAAAATTCTCGATGAGCTGTTGAAATCGCAATATACGCGCGCGCCGGTTTGGAAGGACGAACCCGAAAATATCGTCGGCGTGCTCCATACCAAGGACCTACTGGCAGCCCTAGCCAGGTCCGGCTGGGACCCGGCCCGGCTTGATGTGATGAGCTTTGCCAGCGAACCTTGGTTTGTGCCGGATGCGACCAGTGTCAAAGATCAACTCAACCAATTCTTGAAGAAAAAAGCTCAGTTGGCACTGGTCGTCGACGAATACGGCGAGGTCCAAGGTTTAATTACGCTTGAGGATATTTTGGAAGAGATTGTCGGCCAAATTGCTGACGAGCACGACACTCAGGAGACCCACATCCGCCCGCAAGCCGACGGCACCGTCAATGTTGATGGCACGATTGCGATCCGCGACCTCAATCGGCAGATGGATTGGGATCTGCCGGACGAAGAGGCGACCACCATCGCCGGGCTTGTCATCCACGAAGCGCAAACCATTCCGGAGCCGGGTCAAGTCTTCACCTTCCACGGTTACCGATTTGAAATTTTGCGCAAGAGCCGAAACAAAATTACAGCGCTCCGCGTCAAGCCGGTTCCGACTGCGGCGGGCGACACCGGAACGAACGCCGCGTCGGCCGAAACCAATGCGATGCAGAGCGGATAACTTAGCCCATTGAACCCGAGGTGCTTTACCACCTCTATCCCGCCAACGAACAGTTTTCAGGTTAGTCGTGGGACGATGGCGCTGGCAGTGCGATGACTTCGCCCGGCGCATACGTTGACAACGCCAGCGCGTGAATGCGGTTTGCCAATTCGTCCTGCAAGATATCATTGACCATGCGATGGCGCGCAACGCGGCTTTGACCGGCAAATGCAGCCGACACGATCAAGACGCGAAAATGGCTTTCGCCGGTACCGGGCGAGCCGCGATGGCCAGCATGCAAATCAGACTCATTAATGACGTCGAGACGCTCGGGCTGTAGTCTGCTTGCCAGCTTCTCGCGGACCTGTTGCTCGATCGACACCACGACACTTCCAGCCCTTGAAATAGTTGATCGGACGCAAGCCAAAACCCGTTATCGTCTCATCGGTGGATTTGCAACGAAGCTCTTTGGCACATGCCAATTCACGTCAATCGCCTTGTCGAGAGGCGGGCAAACTAGCATAGTCGTTGGCGATGAAACTGAACTCAAAATTGTTCGATAGCATTCGCGTTGCCGGCAAAGGGTCGGTCAAGCGCGAATCCGTTGCGCAAACATGTCAGTGGAAGGGCTGCGAAAAGCCTGGCTTGCATAAGGCGCCGATGGGGCGCGGCAAGGACAATCAATATTACCGTTTTTGTCTCGATCACGTCCGTCAGTACAACCTCGGCTACAACTACTTCGACGGCATGTCTGACGTTGAGGTCGACGAATTTCGCAAAGACGCTTTGACGGGTCACCGCCCGACTTGGAAAGCTGGCGCGAACGCCTGGGCCCACGGCACGCGGGATGGCGGCCGAACCGCTGAAGCTGCAGAGCGCGTCGCAGCTAGCGTTCGAAGCCAGCCGCGCAAAAACCGTTCATCGCGCACGGCGGGTGCGACCGCTGATTATCGTCGTCAACTCAAGCCGCTTGAGCGCAAGGCCTTTCAAACACTCGACCTCGCCGACACTGCGGCGAAAGAAGATATCAAGACGCGCTTCAAAGAGCTGGTAAAGCTGCACCACCCCGACGCCAACGGCGGTGACAGCCGGTCTGAGGAAAAGTTGCGCGAGATCATTCAAGCCTATAATTACCTCAAGCAGGCCGGCCTCGCGTGATGCCGCACGCGGCCACCGTCTGCGCGTTCTTGGCCCAGACATCGCTCCGGTCCTCATCGCAAGTCTGCTTGGCAACGGCAGCAGACCAGCACGCTCATCACGATGCGGCATGCTGAAATTAGACCGGCATTCGACGCACCTTTTTTAGTCGGGACACGTCACCTCTCATGCGCACGCAAGCCAGCGCCACCTCAGGCGCTTCATCGACCGCAATGCCAGATATGAAACTATCGGTGCGCCAGGTTTTTGGCATCGATAGCGATTTGGAAGTGCCAGCCTACGCCAAAGCCGAAGAACACGTGCCCGATCTCGATCCCGATTATCTCTTCAATCGCGACGTGACGTTGGCGATCTTGGCTGGCTTCAAGCACAACCGCCGCGTCATGATCCAGGGTTATCACGGCACCGGCAAGTCGACCCACATCGAACAGGTTGCAGCACGCCTGAACTGGCCGTGCGTGCGGGTTAACCTCGACAGCCATGTGTCGCGCATCGACCTTGTTGGCAAGGATGCCATTGTCGTCAAAGACGGCAAGCAGGTGACCGAATTCAAAGAGGGTATTCTGCCGTGGGCGCTGCAGTCGAATACCGCCATGGTGTTCGATGAGTACGACGCCGGTCGCCCCGACGTGATGTTCGTCATTCAACGCGTGCTTGAAGTGTCCGGCAAGTTGACGTTGCTCGACCAATCCAAGGTCATTCGTCCCCATCCGGCATTTCGGTTGTTCGCCACCACCAATACGATCGGGCTCGGTGACACGTCGGGCCTCTATCATGGCACGCAACAAATCAACCAAGGCCAGATGGACCGCTGGTCGATCGTCGCCACGCTCAATTACTTGCCGCACGACGATGAAGCCAAGATCGTGCTGTCGAAAGTGAAATCGTTCGCCAAGACCGACGCCAAGAAAAAGCAGGTGTCGCACATGGTCCGCGTTGCGGATCTGACGCGCTCGGCTTTCATCAACGGCGATCTTTCAACGGTGATGAGCCCGCGAACGGTCATGACCTGGGCCGAAAACGCCGAGATCTTCAACGACATCGGGTTCGCGTTTCGCGTCACCTTCCTGAACAAGTGCGACGACCTCGAAAAACCGTTGGTTGCAGAATTTTATCAGCGCTGCTTTGGCGAAGAATTGCCAGAGAGCACAGCCAACGTCGCCTTGAGCTAAGGAGTGTGCCGCCATGTGCGCACGCTCTGTTGCGCCGGATTGTGCGTCGGCGAAGCGATTTGAGATGCAAACCGTTCGGCTAGGCCACGATGCGCAGCTTGGCCTGCGTAACGCGCGCACCCGATCCGAACGCGTCGCATCTGCCGAGCGTGCACTGGAAGGCCGCGTCCAATGAGCCCCCCGAACAAGCGACGCGAAGCGCCGTCCGAGCCGTTCAAGAGGGTCATCGGGCCAGCCTTTCGTGCCATCGCTGGCCAAGCCGATATCGAAATTGGTTTCGGTCCTGGAAAACCGGAAGCCAGCGGCCAATCGGTTCTGCTGCCCGAGCCGCCGCGCGCGCCTTCACCCCACGACATCGCGGTGGTCCGCGGTTGGGCGGATAGTTTGGCGCTTAACATGGGCTGCCACGACAACAAAATTCACCGCCGACTTGCGCCACCGCCTGGCCCAACACGCGCCGTCTTTGAAGCCGCTGAACGCAGCCGCGTCGAGGCGCTTGGCGCAACCCGCATGCCCGGCATGGCGAAAAATCTGACAGCCAAACTCGAAGATCAATATAGCCACGGTCGTTTTGCAAACGTCACTGATCGGTCGGAAGCGCCGCTTGAAGATGCCCTCGCGCTCATTCTCCGCGAGCGTCTGACGGGTCTGCCACCGCCGACCTCGACCAAAGGTTTGGTCGATATCTGGCGGCCTTTGATCGAAGCGCGCGGCGGTAAAATGCTCAAGCGTCTCGATGGCCAATCTGAAAATCAGGAGCAGTTTGGCCGTTCGGTTCGCGAATTACTGAAGATCCTCGATCTGATGGATCAGATCGATGCTCACGAGCCAGAGCCAACCGAAGACGAGAGCGACGACAATGCTGCCGAGGGCGGGGCTGCCGAAGCCGAGCAATCGCAAGATGATGCGTCCGAGGGCCAGGATCAGCCGAACGAGGAACAAAATTCCGACGGCGAGATGTCTGACACCGAGGAAATGACGGACGCCGGTGAAACCGACGATACCGACATGGACGAGGATCCCGTTGATGACAACGATGCCCCCGCACCGTGGCGACCCAACACCACCGTGCTCGATCATCCGGAAGCCTTCGGCTACAAAATTTTTTCCCGCGAGTTCGACGAAGAGGTCCAAGCGGAAGACCTCTCAACGCCAGACGAACTCGACCGGTTGCGCGCATTCCTCGACAAAGAACTGAAAACGCTGTCGGCTGTTGTGGCGCGGCTTGCCAATAAATTGCAACGCCGCTTGCTGGCTCAACAAAATCGCGGTTGGGATTTCGATCTCGATGAAGGTGTGCTGGATGCCGCGCGTTTAACGCGCATCATCACTGATCCAATGAACGCGCTGTCGTTCAAGCGCGAGCGGGAAACCGATTTCCGCGATACTGTGGTGACACTGCTTCTCGATAATTCGGGCTCGATGCGCGGTCGGCCCATCATGGTGGCTGCATGCTGTGCCGATATTCTGGCGCGGACACTTGAGCGCTGCGGTGTCAAAGTTGAAATTCTAGGTTTCACGACCAAGGCGTGGAAGGGTGGCCAATCGCGCGAGCAATGGCTGGCTGCGGGCAAACCCACCGGCCCCGGCCGTCTCAACGATTTGCGTCACATCATTTACAAGAAAGCCGACGCACCCTGGCGGCGCTCGAAAAGCGCGCTGGCACTGATGATGCGTGAAGGCTTGCTGAAAGAAAATATCGATGGCGAAGCCTTGGCGTGGGCGCATTCACGGCTGTTGGCGCGGCCCGAACAGCGTCGCATTTTGATGATGATCTCAGATGGTGCGCCGGTTGACGATTCAACGCTGTCGGTCAATTCAGGGCATTATCTCGAACAGCATTTGCGGCAAGTCATTCACGAGATTGAGAACCGGTCGTCGGTCGAGTTGATCGCCATCGGCATTGGCCATGACGTGACGCGCTACTATCGTCGTGCTGTCACCATTACGGATGCGTCCGAACTGGCTGGCGCCATGACCGAGAAGCTCGTCGAACTGTTTGAAGACGAAGCGGTTGGCCGTGGTGGCAAGGACGTCAGCCGACGTGGCCGCCGCGCCGGGTAACGCTTGCCGTCCCGGACGAGCTGCGTCGCGCCGTTCGCTCTTGGCATGCGACGCGATAGGAAATTTAGGAGCAACCGATTGACGAACCATCTCGCCTCCCGACCGCTGGCCGTCGCGATCGGCGTTGTGATGGCAACAAGCATTGGCGTTATCGCGCAACTTGGCAATGCCCGCGCCGATGCCAAGCCCGATCCGGCCAAAATGACGGCTGGGCCCATCACTGTTTCCACGTCACCCATCACATCTTTTGTGCGAGCCGGTGGCTCGCAGACGCGGTTTGGCAAGCTCGATTTTCGCGGCGGGCTCGTCCTGACCTCGCCCGCCACGCCGACGTTCGGCGGCTGGTCGGGATGGGTGTTGGACGAAGATGGCAGGCAGTTCGTTGCGGTTTCTGATGCAGGCACGTGGCTGACCGGCGCATTTGCATACAGTGGCGGTGTTTTGAGCGGCGTTACCGATGCGCGCACCGGACCCTTGCTTGCCAACGACGGTCGGCCGTTAAATCGCCCGCGCGACCGCGACGCTGAGGCCGTCGCGTTGGTGTCTGGCGATGTCCGCCGCGGCGCAGTGCAAATCTCGTTTGAGCAAAACGCGCGCATTGCCCGTTACGATCTGACATCGGCTGGGCTATCGGCCAGCAAAAGTTTTTTGGCCAAGCCCGATGCCGCCCGCGCCATGCGTCGCAACGGCGGTTTTGAAGCGATGACCGTGATGGCTGGTGGTCCTTTCGCTGGCACGACCATCGCAATCGCTGAACGCTTCTACGATGCCAAACGCAACCACCGGGGATGGATTTGGACCAACGCTGGCATTAAGCCATTCACGCTGACCAACATTGGCGACTTCGACGTCACCGACGTGGCGAGCTTGCCAGACGGCACGCTGTTCATACTGGAGCGACGCTTTCGTTGGCTTGAAGGTGTCAAGATGCGGATCCGGCGGATTTCATCCGAGCAAGTCGCGCCAGGCCAAACGATCGACGGCGACACGCTGATCGAGGCAACGCTCGAGAATGAAATCGACAACATGGAAGGCTTGGCCGCAACCCAACGACCCGGCGGCGGCGTGCGGTTGACGCTCATATCAGACGACAACTTCAATCCGTATTTGCAGCGCACTGTGGTGTTGCAATTTGACGTGAGTGACACCCAAACGGTCAAAGCCAAATAGCAAGCCCGGCGGTGAGGCTCTCTGATTTCAAAGAGGTCACAGCCGGGCTGAAGTTTTTACAGTGATGAAATGAGACGGAGAATAATTACGCGGCCTGGGCGGTCTCGGCTTTGGTCGCCTGCGCCTTGACGATGTCGCGC
>JANMII010000089.1:0-2104 GCA_031375665.1 Hyphomicrobium sp. | reverse complement strand
TGAAGCGTGGCGCGTGCGGTGGGACTACGCGTTTTTTCAAATGGCTTTGGAAACCAATTACCTCAGCTATCGACGTCCCAACGGGCAGCGTGGAGATGTCCACGAGCGCCAGAATAATTTTGCCGGGATTGGTGCGACTGGTGGCGGTGTTCCAGGCAATCGTTTCGTCGACATGGCGACCGGCGTGCATGCGCAAATCCAGCATCTGGTCGCCTATTCGGGTGAACGTCTCGCACAGCCCATCGCGCCGCGCACCGAACTCGCGCAAGATGACATCATTTCTAAATCGAAGGCGCTTCGCCGCGACGTAACATTCGGCGATTTAGCGCGCCGGTGGGCCGTCGACCGAAATTACGCCCGCTCGATTGATGCGGTAGCAGCCGAATTCCGCGCCGCCCATTGCGCCGGAAATGTTGCGGCATCTTCGGAGCAAACGAACGATGTGCGAACCGGGTCTGTGCCGCGACCACAACCAGCCAAGCGGCAACGACGTGACACCTTCGCGCCGCCGTCAGGTCTTGGTGGGCCAAAACGGAACGGGCTCGCTGGCCCGCAAACGGAAGATCCCGAAGAACTTCCGTGGGCGACCACAACAACGCCGGAAAAATCTATCGCTACAACACCGCTGCTGCAGCCAGGCACAGCTGTGCCAAAGCCGGGCGCGTTTGTGCCAAAACCTGCAAACAACCGACAGCCTGCAATTAAAAACGTGCAGCAGGGCAACGAAACCCGGGGCAACAAGCCCGTCGTCAGAACGATTTGGACGCGCGACAGCAGCATCAGGCGCAGCGCAAATCCGTCACCAGCGGCAGAATTAAGTCAACCGCTTCAACCAGCGATCAAGGCCGCAACATCGCCGCCCGAACGCGCCGAAGCGCCAGATGAAAGCTCGTTCTTCTCGCTACCGTCATTCCGAATTTCGCCGCAACCCACCCCACCGCCGTCGCGCCTCGGTGGACCTATTCCAATTCTGAACGACGCTGCACCACCAAAGCCCGCGTGCCGCGTGGTAACTGCCAGTTATGGCGGACGCAAGACCTTGCTCGTGCGCTCCACCGTCAATGGGCAAATGCGATTGACAGCACTAACGGTGCACGATGGTTTCGAAAGATCGATGTTTGAAACCTACGCAAAGGCGGCAGCGCCCGGCGCTGAATTGATCAGCGCTTATGACACCCAAGCCGACGCTTTGCGAGACGCGCATATGAATTGCGATCGATGAAATCGTTGAGTTAGTCGCATTGGGTCAGAACGCGTTGCCCTCGCCGACAAGTCTTCACTGACCCGGTGAAAAGTATTTCAGCGCCGCCGTCGACAAAGCGCCGCCAACGACGCATGGAATGCCAAATGCCACTTGTCCCAGCGCGCCTGCTGCAACGCATCCCAGCGCCAATACCGTTTGACCCGTCTGGCCCCACCAATTGTAATTGCGCACACGCTCTGGCCCTTTAACCTTCAGCTCCTCGATCGACGCCAACGCCTGTTTGCGGATCTTCGACAACTCAAGCGTTTCAGCGGCCTCGATAACATCGTGAAGCGGACGGCGAACGTTGCCGTCTTCTTCCGCGGCCACGCTCTTCAACATCGCCAGCAAATCGGCGTCGCGCGATGCGTTCTGCGCAAGCGTCCATTTCGCCATCGCGCCAATGGTCAGCTTTTCGACTTCATTCTTGTCGTCCGTCCAGGCCAACACTTTAACGATCCGCCGAACAGGCGCTTCAGAACCCGTCGCGAAATAGTAGCCCCAGTTGATATCGATTGCCGATTGATCTTCCGACAAAGGGAGATCGGCGAGGACGGGTTTGTTGGCGAACAAATACCGGTCGATCAAAACTTTGCGGGCCGGCATGCGTTCAACGAAGGATGTCAGCAGCGGCTTCCAGTCGGCCAGCCCCGAGTAAGCGATGGCCTTGATGATCAGCACCTGATCTTCCGTCGACATCGGAAACATGTCGCCGATCAAGCGCTCGGCTGTTTCAGGGTTCGAGCCGATGACGCCAGCCGTGAAGCCAATGTAAACGCCAGCCTGATCCATGTCGCGCAAGACGCCAAACTGCGCCATCGCTTTAACAGCTGTCGGCAACCGCTCGGCTTGCGGATTGAG
>JANMII010000078.1:0-1801 GCA_031375665.1 Hyphomicrobium sp. | reverse complement strand
GATTGCCCGGCACCAGCAACGCGCGCGACGGTTCATCCAATCGGTGGTTCGATCGGCCGATACGTTGCAAAAGTCGGCTGGAGCCTTTCGGCGCGCCGATATTGATCACCAGATCGACGTCGCCCCAATCGATTCCAAGATCGAGGGTCGATGTTGCGACAACGGCCCGAAGCGCGCCGCTCGCCATCGCCGCTTCGACCTTTTTGCGTTGCGCTGCGTCGAGCGATCCGTGGTGTAAGCCGATGGGAATGTTGTCATCGTTGCCGCGCCACAGCTCTTGGAACACGTACTCGGCCTGCATCCGCGTATTGACGAACACGATCGAGAGTTTGTGGGCGCGGATGGCGTCGTACACTTCACGCATGGCATAGCGCGCCGTGTGACCCGACCATGGCACGGCCGTGTTGGCTTCGAGAATGCGAATGTCAGGTTGCGCGCCGCCAGCAACCGTTACGAGATGCGCAAGACCAGTTGCAATATCGGGCGTGTGCTGGGCAACGAGAAAAGCTCTAAGTTCGCTTGGCCGCGCAACGGTTGCCGACAGTCCAATCGTCATGACATCGGGTGCCAGTGATCGCAACCGGGCAATATCGAGCGCTAACAGGTCGCCGCGCTTTGATGCCGCCAGGGCGTGCAGTTCATCGAGAATAATGGTGTCGAGATCGGCGAACAAGAAGCCAGCATCCGGGTGGCTGACCAGCAGAGCAACCTGCTCCGGCGTCGTTAGCAAAATGTGCGGCGGTTTCAAGCGTTGCCGCTGACGTTGGGCTGCACTGGTGTCGCCCGAGCGCGTTTCGGTGCGGATTTTCAAACCCATCTCGACAATGGGTATCGTCAAGTTGCGGGCGACATCGGACGCCAGGGCTTTGAGGGGCGAAACGTAGAGCACACGCAGCCCAGCACCCTGTGTGTGGCGTTTGGCGCCCGAGAGCTTGACGAGGCTCGGCAGAAATCCCGCCAGCGTTTTGCCAGCGCCGGTCGGGGCGACGAGCAGGGTCGATTGGCGGCGTGCAGCCGCGTCGAGCAAAGCGATCTGGTGATCGCGGAGGTGCCAACCTTTGGCTTCAAACCAGTCAGCAATCGATGCTGGCAAAGGGGCGGCGGGTGGGCTTCCCGGTGACGTTGCATGGGCCAGCGTTTCATTCACCGCTAACGCTGGCTTGGCGCGCTTTGGCGCCCTAACCGTCGCGTCCGTGCGCTTGGTCGACGGCCGTACGCGTTTGGTTGTCTGCCGTGCTACTGCCATTACAATGGGTACGCTCGCGCCGGATGTTTGGCTTGCCCTGCCGCCTCGCCGTTCGGCGACGACACGAGGTCTGCTGTGTTTGCTGCCGCCGTTACCCGTGTCACGACCGTTTGTACGACAGAAAGGACAGCATGAACTTACGAGATTTTTTAGGTGGAAGCCCGCTCGCTGTGTTCATCCGGCTAGCGATCATCTCGATTATCGTTGGCCTCATCTTATCGATTTTTGGTATCACGCCGCGCAACTTTTTCTATGTGCTCGATGGCTTTGCCCGCACTGTCTACGATATGGGCTTCGATGCCGTTGTCTGGGTGTTGGAATATCTGGCGCTCGGGGCCATGCTGGTGGTGCCAATTTGGCTGCTGATGCGGTTACTGCGCTCGCGGTCTGATCCCCGCGACTAACGTCGCCGATTTTTCTACTGGAGTGGCCGTTTCGCCCATGTATCGGCATTGCGGCCTGTCAACGTCGCAATGTTGGCTGCGTTCGAGCGCCGCACAGCGTGACTCAGATGCTGCATGATCTGGCCGATGAGCCCTGGGCCTTGATAAATCA
>JANMII010000055.1:0-2769 GCA_031375665.1 Hyphomicrobium sp. | reverse complement strand
GTGAGTGAAGACATCCGCGATGGCGTTGCGATATTCTCCGTCCGCCTCGACGACCGATTGAGCGAGGCTGACGTCAAAGCGCTCGCCCACGACATTCGAACCAAAGCGCCACCTGCCAAGCAGCCGCAATCGATAAAATTTTTTCTGAGCGCCATGGCGCTTTCAGCTCCAGCCTGGGCTGACGTTGATTTTGAGCCAGATGCTCGTGTGACCATCCGCGGACTGCGGCTCGAAGAAGAGCGCGCGTTCCGCGCAGAGGCTGCAGGCGATCAACGGGCTCTGATCGGGGTATGGTTGACCTCGCCGCCGGCACTCACGGGCAAGCTGACGATCTGGCGAGATAAAAATAAAAAGCTGTTTTCGGAATGGCAATTGCGGACCGGCATCAAAACTGTCGATGCATTGACTGAAATCCGCAGCCAGCGCGGCAGACGCTACGCGATCGATGGCAGCGACGGCGGCTACTATCTCGCGTTGTGGAATGGCGAGCTCGAACTCGGTGATGCGACCAATGTCGTTGCAATCGCAGAACGACTGACGATTAATTCGAAACTAACGTTACAAGGTGCAGCTTCAGCCCAGCCGCAAATGCCGCCAAGCGTGGAACAAGCTTTATTGACGGCAGGTGTAGCGTCAGAGAGCGTACCAGCAATCGCCACGCGCACTGTGCGCAAGCGCAAAATGAGCACCATCAAGGCCGCTCCGATCGGTGCTCGATCCCGTGCGCCGACGTCGGGCGATTTGATTTCTGCAGCCGTCGGTCGTTGAAGAGCGTTACGGCAACAAACTCGACGACGGCAGCGTTCTGCTCGCAACTTCGCGCAAGGCAAAATTTGATCGCAGTCGCACAACGCCCGGCAAGCGCGACAACTGCTCTTTGTGGATTTTCTCGAAATCAGCCAGATCGCGTGCGAGCACGGTGAGGATGTAGTCGTCCTCACCGGACATCAGATGGCACGACACAATCGATGGCGCCACCGACACAGCTTTCTCAAACAGGGCGAGGAGCTCCTCGCTTTGGCTTTTCAAACTGATTTGCACCACCACGGTCATCGTCAGACCAAGCGCGCGTCGACTGATCCGCGCTTGATAGCCTTCAATGACCCCACGCTCCTCAAGCAATCGGATGCGCCGCGCAATCGCGGTTGGCGACAGTGGCACGCGCTCTGCCAGTTCGACTTGGGTTAGCCGGCCATCATGAACGAGCTCGGCCAATATGGCCTTATCCAACGCATCTAGGGTCATAACAACTGGATTCCTGCGTCACTAGATAATTGTACGCAGATTATCATCATAATCTGTCGAATAGGCGAGTAAAATTCGTCTGAAACGGCGCCGGAGTTTGTTATTCTACACCGTAGACTTAGCGCGACTGTTGACGGGAGAGAGCCATGCGCATCGGTGTGCCGACGGAAATCAAGAGCAATGAGTTTCGCGTTGGGCTGGTGCCGGGGTCGGTTCGCGAGCTCGTCGCGCGCGGTCACGAGGTCATCGTGCAGTCGGGCGCAGGCCTTGGAATTTTCGCCGATGATGGGATTTACGAAAAAGCCGGTGCGCGAATTGCAGCCAACGCCGACGCAGTGTTCGCGGAAGCAGACATGATCGTCAAGGTGAAGGAGCCGCAGGCCGTCGAAATCGCGCGTCTCAAAGCCGATCAGATCCTTTTCACTTATTTGCACCTCGCCCCCGATGCCCCCCAAGCGATTGGCTTGATGCAGTCAGGTGCAACCGCGATCGCATACGAAACCGTCACTGACGCATCCGGCGGATTGCCGCTGCTTGCACCGATGAGTGAAGTTGCTGGTCGCTTGGCGATTGAAGCTGCGGCCATGGCGCTGCGCAGACCGACGGGTGGCCGCGGTGTGCTGATGGGAGGCGTTCCAGGCGTTCGTCCGGCAAAGGTCGTTGTGCTCGGCGGTGGTGTGGTTGGCACGCATGCTGCGCGGATGGCGGCAGGTCTTGGCGCCGAAGTCACGATCCTTGATCGGTCGTTGCCGCGCTTGCGGCAGCTCGACGAGTTGTTCGAAGGCCGCGTCCGCACGCTCGCGTCGACGATGGAAACCATCGAGAGCGAAGTGTTGTGCGCCGACGTCGTCATTGGCGCGGTCCTGGTTGCGGGTGCCAGTGCGCCTAAATTGGTGACGCGCGCGATGCTGAAACAGATGAAGCGCGGAGCGGTTTTGGTCGATGTGTCGATTGACCAGGGCGGATGTTTTGAAGCGTCGCGGCCAACAACGCACGCAGAGCCGACGTTCGAGGTCGATGGCATCATCCATTATTGCGTGGCCAACATGCCAGGTGCCGTTGCGATGACATCGGCGCAGGCGCTCAATAACGCGACGCTGCCATTCGTGATCAAGCTCGCAGACCACGGCATCGGCGCATTGGCGCGCGACCCGCATCTCGCTGCTGGTTTGAATGTTCAAAAGGGGCGGATCACGCACACGGCGGTGGCAGCATCACTCGGCTTCGACACGCTGGACGGCGCTAAAGCGCTGCGCGTCGCCGCCGAGTAAGTTGAGCTCCGCTTTTTGAGAATTCGTCGCCTGATGCTGAATTGCAGCCGGTTAAACCAAGGTTGAACCGGCTGCCACGCTTTGCGCGTGGTTGCTTGATTATTTCAAGCTTGGAAAATTAAATTCAGCACCGCTGCGGATGCCGGTCGGCCAGCGCGCCGTCACCGTCTTGATGCGCGTGTAAAATCGCACGCCCTCCGGGCCGTAGATCGCGTGATCGCCAAACAGCGATCGCTTCCAGCCACCAAACGAG
>JANMII010000182.1:0-22748 GCA_031375665.1 Hyphomicrobium sp. | reverse complement strand
AGCTGATTGATGGCGGGCGATTTGCCGATCATCTCAGCGGACGTGACGGTGCGTTCTTTCAGTTCGCGAACTTCGCGCTTCAATTGCGAGGCTTCGAGCGCACGCAACGCGACAAGGTTCAAGCGATCGGACTTGAAAGGCTTCTCGATGTAATCGTAAGCCCCGCGTTTGATCGCCGTCACCGCTGTCTCGATGTTGCCGTGGCCCGAAATAATGACGACAGGCAAATCGGGATGCGTCCGCTTCATCACGGTCAGCACTTCCAGACCATCGAGCCGACTACCTTGCAGCCAGATATCTAAAATAACGAGATGCGGACGGCGATCTTCGATCGCTTTCAACGCTTCGTCACTGTCGCGGGCAATGCGGGTTTTGTGGCCCTCGTCTTGCAGAATGCCGGCGATCAAATCGCGAATGTCGGCCTCGTCATCGACGATGAGAATATCTGCTGCCATTGCGGGCTCCCTCAATTTTCAATTGGTTCTCTATCACACCCGTTGCGCGCTGCGCGCGATGGCGTGATCATCGTTGCTAGAAATTTCTTGTTGAACGTCGGGCTTGGCGGTTGACCCGCTGGGCCCAATCGATGCAGAGGGCGATGCCGCGCTCGATGTAGCTTTAAGCGGCAATGACATGCGCACCAGCGCGCCCCGTGTGCGTGTTGGCGTTAGCGGCGCATCTTCAAGCGCGAGGGTGCCGCCGTGCTGCTCGACGATTTTCTGCACAATGGCGAGGCCGAGCCCGGTGCCCTTGGCGCGGGTCGTCACATACGGCTCCAACAGTCGTGCGCGATTTTGTTTTGGCAGCCCAACACCGTTGTCGATGACTTCGATCGCCACACGATCTTGCAAGGCGACTAAGCGCACTTCGATATCGCCGCGATAGTCCGCGGGTCGGCCTTGCGCGTCGCCATAACCTTCGATCGCTTCCGTCGCGTTCTTAATCAGGTTGGTGACCGCTTGCGAAATCAAACGGATGTCGAAGCGGGCCCGCAGTGGCGCGCTCGGAATCGACAAATGGATATCGACATCCTTGTTGCTCTCACGAAACAGGATCGCGGGCTCTTGTACCGCCAGCCGCAGATCCTGGTCCGCCATGATCGGCTGCGGCATCCGCGCGAACGACGCGAACTCGTCGACCATACTTTTGATCTGACCGGTTTGGCGTTCGATGGTTTGCGTCAACGTCTCAAACAACTCGCGATTTTCAGTCACTTGGCGGCCGAACTTGTTGCGCAAGCGTTCGGCTGAAAGTTGTATCGGCGTAAGCGGATTTTTGATCTCATGCGCAATGCGACGCGCCACGTCAGCCCAGGCGCTGGTGCGTTGGGCTTGCACCAACTCCGAGACATCGTCGAACGTCACCACCGAGCCGACATCGCCTTCCCCGGCACGCTCGCGCGTCACGCGTACTGCAAACGTGCGTTCTTCGTCACCAACCTGCTTCTTGATTTCAAGCTGGCCCTTCGATTTGAGCGCGCCGTCGTCGCGCGCTTGCAAAGCGTCGGCGAATTCCGGTGCGATCTCGGCCAGTGTTTTGCCGATGGCCCCGTCAGCGGTGACGCCGATTAATCCTTCAGCCGAGCGGCTGAGCAGCGTCACGCGGTTGGCGCTATCGAGCCCGATGACGCCAGCCGACACCCCCGACAAAACAGCTTCTATAAAATTGCGCCGCTCGGTCAGTTGCGCATTGGTTGTGACGAGCGCGTCCTGCTGGCCCTTCAATTCACGCGTCATATGATTGAATGTTGCTGACAAGCGACGCAAATCACCTTCGCCGCGTTTCTCTGGCAGTTCGACGGCGAGATTGCCCTGCGAAACTTCCTGCGCGCCGGCGATCAAGCGACGGATTGGCGCGACAAACCGGCCCGCAAACCACATGCCCGCCCAGATCGCAGCCAGCAATCCAGTGGTCGAAATCATGAAATAGATCAGACCATGGGCAAACTTAAGCCCGCTTTTAGCCCGCCGCAGCCGGTTGTATTCAGTGACGTTCTGTTCGGTATTTTGTAGGTGCCCGATCACCTTCGCGCTGATGCCGCGCGCGACGTACAAAAAGCGGCCAGGGAAACTGTCGATCTTCGCGACGGCTGAAACGCGATAGTCGTCCGACTGCACGACGAGCGGAACTTGTCCGGCTTCGGCCTGTCGGATCGTCGACAACGACGGCACGTGATAGGGCAGTTTGGGATCGTTCAACGCCATCGCTAGCGGTACGCCGTCGGTATCGATGATGTAGGCGGATGTCAGGTCGCGCAGACCGGCTTGGCCGATGAGAAAATTCTGAAACGCTTCAGGATCGAGCTTCAGCGTTTCAGCGCTACCGTTGATATCGCGCACCATGTTGACAATGTCCGTGCGGATAATCTGGCCATGCTCTTCGACGTAGGCTTTGGCGACGTCATAGGAATTCTCGACGATGGCGCGTGTGCGGGTCGAGAACCAGCCATCGAGTGAGCGCGAAAATGTTGTGGTCGCGGCTACGGCCAGCAGCAGCGCCGGCAACGCTGAAATGACACTGAACAGCACGACGATGCGGGTGTGAAGACGAGCGCCGGCGATATGATGTGTCCACGCGCGCCACAGCCCAATCGCCTGCCACACGATGATGCCGATCATCGCCAAAATCAAAACCGAGTTGACCGCCAGCGCCGCCCACACAAACTCGTTGCGCGGCGTAATCGCGGTCAGGCCGGTCAGAATGAGGTAACTGACCAGGGCTGAGACGATGGACATGCAGACAACGGCAAAGCCGATCCAAAATGCCCGGTCGGATGGGTTGAGCGCGCTCTCGACTTCTTCGATCAAACGGGCCGGCGATCGGGCTGGCAGACGGTCTGGCAGACGGTCTGGTGAACGTGCTGGCGGTTGGGCTGCCGATTGGGCGGGGCGCACCTTTCCAGCCGGTTCGACAGGCGCAGTGTCCGTCGCGACGATCGCTGCGGGATCGGCGCTGTTGCCGTCGCTCATCCGATGCAAACCTTTGCCGACAACATGCTGATCTTAGAGCTTCTTCCGCCCCACAGCGGGCCACAGATTGACGCCGCACATTGCCTGCGACGTCCGCGTCGGTGCCACCAGTGCAACACCGCTCAATACCCAATAGACCAACTGTGACATTTTCGCGACGGGTGTGACAATCACAAGTGCGAAACTGGGCCGTGCGGCGGCTCGACAACGGGCCCTAGGACGTAACAAAACACCCGCAATGGTGGCCCAGCGCGGGTGTCGAGGGCGATGGTGATGGGGTGACGCGGACGATTAGCCTTCAACGGTTCGCAAAACGCGAATGTTGAGATCGCGGATCCGGGCTCGCAGCGTGTTGCGATTAAGGCCGAGCAATTCGGCGGCTCGAATTTGGTTGCCGCGGGTGGCCGCTAACGCGGCGCTGAGAAGCGGCTTTTCAACATCGCGAATGATGCGGTCGTAGAGCCCCGGCGGCGGCAATTCAGAGCCGAAGGTTCCGAAATAACGCGCGAGATAACGCTCAACCGACTCACTCAGATCGCCGCCGTCATTGCCAGAACCGCTACTTTGCAACGGTGCTGACCCGGCCAATTCCTGTTCAACGACCTGCGCTGATAAGGTGTCTTGCGGATACAGTGCGACCAGCCGCCGAACCACGTTTTCCAATTCACGCACGTTGCCCGGCCACGGGTGCGCCTTCAACCGATCGATCGCGCCGGTCTCAATCGCTTTTTGTCCCAGACCCTCGCGACCAGCCTGGCGCAAGAAATGGCGAACCAGATCGCCGACGTCTTCCAAGCGCTCGCGCAGCGGCGGCAGCCGCAACGGCACAACGTTCAAGCGATAGAACAAATCTTCGCGGAACAAGCCCTGCTGGATTTGATTTTTCAAATCGCGATGGGTTGCAGCGATAATGCGGACGTTGGTTTTAATCGGCGTGCGGCCGCCGACGGTGGTGTACTCGCCCTGTTGAAGAACGCGCAACAATCGGGTCTGCGCCTCAAGCGGCATATCGCCAATTTCATCGAGAAACAGTGTGCCGCCTTCAGCTTGTTCAAAGCGTCCGGGCGTGCGCGACTGGGCGCCAGTGAAGGCCCCCTTTTCGTGGCCAAACAATTCGCTCTCGATCAACTCGCGCGGGATCGCCGCCATGTTGATCGGTACGAACGGCCCCTGCCGCCTCTTGCCGTAATCATGCAGCACGCGCGCGACCAGTTCTTTGCCCGTGCCGCTTTCGCCGTTGATCATCACTGTCAAATCGGTTTGCGTGAGCCGCGCCAGCACGCGATAGATTTCCTGCATCGGCGGCGAGCGGCCAATCAGCGGAAGTTCTTCTTGATCGCGATCATTGGCTATCGGCTGGCGCTTGCGGCTTGGCTCCGACAAAGCGCGCGACACCACGGCCACGACTTCGTTGAGGTCAAAAGGTTTTGGCAAATACTCGAACGCGCCTTTTTCAGCAGCCGTCAGAGCCGTCATCAGCGTATTTTGCGCGCTCATGACAATGATCGGCAGATCGGGACGCAGCTTCTTCATGCGTGGGATCAGATCGAAGGCATTTTCATCGGGCATCACCACATCGGTAATGACCACATCGCCTTCGCCTTGGCTGACCCAGCGCCACAGCGTGGCGGCATTGCCCGTGGCGCGCGGCGCATATCCAGCGCGCGCTAAGGCTTGGTTCAAGACCGTGCGGATAGCGGTGTCGTCATCGGCGATCAGTACGGTGCCTCGGGCCATGGATGCTCCTTTAGACGCGACCCGGCTTCGGGGAAGCCTGATCAGCGTGGGGGTCTAGTTGGTGTGTTTTGGTTGGTCGGGGACGTTGTTCCATTGGCAGCAACACGCGAAACACGGTCCGCTTGGGTTCGCTTTCGCATTCAATGACGCCGCCATGATCGGAAATGATTTTGGCGACCAGCGCCAAGCCAAGACCGGTGCCCGATGGCTTGGTCGTCACGAATGGATCAAACAAATGCGGCTTGAGATGCTCGGCAATGCCGCCGCCGTTGTCCTCGATCAAAATCATCAAGGGCAGGCTGACGCGCGTGTCGGAACCGGGAACGGACAATCGAACGCCAGGGCGAAACGCGGTTTGCAATAAAATGCGCCCGGTGTCGCGGCGATCGCCGATGGCTTCAGCGGCGTTCTTGATCAGATTTAAGAACACCTGCACCAACTTGTCGCGATTGCCCAAGACTGGCGGAAGTGACGGATCGTAATCCTCAACGTACCGCACGCCATGACCAAAGCCGTGCTCAGCGATCCGCCGGACATGGTTGAGCACGTCGTGAATGTTGACCGCATCGCGTGTAAGCGGCCGCTCATCGCCGAACACTTCCATGCGATCGACGAGATTTCGAATTCGATCGGTTTCAGAAACAATCAGTTGCGCCAACGCACGATCTTCGTCGTTGAGCGCGGGCTCCAACAGTTGAGCTGCACCCCGGATACCCGACAGTGGATTTTTGATTTCATGCGCCAGAACGCCGGCCATGCCCGACACCGAGCGGGCGGCGGCGCGGTGCGTCAGTTGACGTTCGATCATCTGCGCCATCGAGCGCTGCTGAAGCATCAAAAACATAGTGCGCGGATTGTCCGGCATCGGGCCGCCATAGATGTCGACCAGCTTGCTGCCAGAAATTCGCGGCGTCGAGATCTCGATGGCGTACTCGTTCACCGTCGCGCCGGTTTCCTGAACGTGCTGCACGAGACTGAGCAGCGGACACCCGAAGGCAAAAATTTCGCCGATTTGACTGCGCCGGAAAACCGTCACGCTCATCGAGAAAAACGATTCAGCGGCGGCATTGGCAAACAGAACCGACTGCTTGTCGTCGATGATCAGGATCGGATGCGGCAACGCGCCGAGCAACATCTCGCAATCGATGGTCGCGGCGGCGGCCGGCACGACGGACGCGGCTGACGGCGGCTGCCCTCCGGTGCGCGCGAGCCTGTTTGGCAATCGCGTGGTCATGCGGCGAGCGCCCCATTGCGGTTGCGGTTGCCGTTGGGGTCGCCGTGGCCGTCGCCATTGACGGCGCAGTCATAGTACGCAGCGAGCCCAGACAGCACAGCTGTTGGATTGGTCTCCGTGCACAACTGTTGCCGCCAAGCTTTCATGCTGGCGTCGCTGCAGCCACTCGATGTCAGATACCAACCAATGTGCTTGCGCGCGTTTTTCACGCCAAGCACGCGGCCGTAGTGGCTGAACATTGCCTCGATATGGCGAAGCGCGATGTTGCGCTGGGTGCTGTGATCGGGATCGCCGGGATCTTCTTGCGTTGCCAGCGCCTGCGTGATGCGGCCGGGCATCCAGGGCGCACCGTAAGCGCCGCGCCCGACCATGACGCCAGCAGCCGTCGATTGCTCCAACGCGCGTTGCGCATCCACGGGAGAAAGAATGTCGCCGTTGACCAGCACCGGCAGCCGCGTTGCTTCAACCACGGGTTTGACGGCTGCCCAATCGGCTGCGCCCGTAAAAAACTGACAGCGCGTGCGGCCATGCACGGTCAACAAGGTGACGCCTTCCGCTTCAGCCCGCCGGGCCAACTCGGGCGCGTTGCGCTTGGCGTCATCCCAACCGAGACGCATCTTGAGGGTCACTGGCACGTTGACTGCGCCAACCACGGCGGCAATCAGCGATTGGGCGTGATCGAGGTCGCGCATCAGGGCCGAGCCGGACAGTTTGCCTGTGACTTCGCGGGCCGGGCAGCCCATGTTGATGTCGATGATGTCAGCGCCTTTGTCGGCGGCGATCCGCGCGCCTGCAGCCATCCAGTGCGCTTCACGGCCAGCAAGCTGAATGACGAATGGCTTGAGATGGCGGCCTTCAGCACGACGCAACACATCGGCTCGGCTCTTTACGAGCTCTTCGCTGGCTATCATTTCGGAGACGACCAGCGGTGCGCCCAGTTCGCGCGCGATGGCACGAAATGGTAGGTCAGATACACCCGACATCGGTGCCAAAGCGACAATCGGGTTTTGTGGCAACGCCGCGCGGCCCGAAATCAGGTCGCGCAAGGTCGAGATCGAAGCTCGCGCAGCTTCTTCGCCGCGCCTGCTCGGGTCATTGTGGCCCGTCGTCATCATCAATGCCTATTATTTAGCCTAAAAATTAGCGTGCCCTTAGTTTGAGCAAGCTAGGCATTGATTGCTACACTCGCAAGCAAAATTCGAGACTTGGCGATTGCCGTTTTGCCGCGCCCGCCTTAACGCTGGGCGGGCCAACAAATTGAATTCGATTGGAGAAGATCGGTGCGAGCGGCGGCCATCATCGTGGCAGCGGGGCGGGGTGCCCGGTTTGGAGGCCCGGTCGGGACAAGGCCCAAACAATACCATTGGCTGGGCGGTCGGGCGATCATCGACCACGCCATCGAAGCGTTTGCCGACCACCCGGCCATTACCGACATCGTCGTGGTCATCCATTCGGACGACACGAACGAGTACGCTCGCGCGGTTTCAGCAAGCCCGAAACTGCGATTACCCGCGATCGGAGGCGCATCGCGGCAAGCCTCGGTCGCTCGCGGCCTCGACGCGGTCGCAGCGCTATGGGGGCCAGCGCGCGATGGCGATCTGGTTTTGATCCACGATGCCGCCCGACCGTTCGTCAGTCAGGATGTGATCTCGCGCGTGATCGCAAAACTGGCGAACCATCCGGCCGTCGTCGCAGCAGTACCGGTCGTCGACACGCTTAAGCGGGCGTCAAGCGACGGCGTCGTGACCGACACGATCGACAGATCAAATTTATGGCGCGCGCAGACCCCGCAGGGGTTTGCCTTCGACGTCATAAAAGCCACGCACGCGCGGGCCACCAACGAAGGCCGGTCAGACTTTACCGATGACGCGGCCCTGGCCGAATGGGCTGGTTTCCCGGTGGCCGTCAGCCGTGGCTGCGAGCGCAATACCAAAATAACGACGGCAGAGGATCTGGCAATGGCACAGACATTTGTGAATACGCCGTCGTACGCGACCGACATGGAAACCCGCACGGCGACTGGCTTCGACATTCACAAATTTACTGACGGTGATCATGTTTGGCTCGGCGGCGTCCGCATTCCGCACGTGGCGCGCCTCGATGGCCATTCGGATGCCGACGTGGTGCTGCACGCTCTGACCGACGCGCTGTTGGGTTGCATCGGCGACGGCGACATCGGCCAGCACTTTCCACCTTCAGACCCGCAGTGGAAAGGTGCAGCCTCGATCTTGTTTCTAAAAGACGCCCATCGTCGTGTCAGCGCACGCGGCGGCAAAATCATCAATGTCGATGTGACGATTTTAGCTGAAGCGCCCAAGGTCGGACCTCATCGGGCGGCAATGCAAGCGGCCATCGGGGCAGCTCTTGGCCTCACGGCGGGCCGCATTGGTATTAAGGCGACCACCATGGAAGGGCTCGGCGCCATCGGCCGACGGGAAGGCATCGCCGCGTCTGCAACTGCAACGGTGCTGATGCCTTCTACAGACGCTGGCTGAACCGACGAACGAACCTGAAGGACACAGTCGCAGACGTTGACCCAACTGGCAGAATCGCGGCATCACTCGCACCAGTGGTTGTATTGCCACGACCTACGTGGGAGCCGACATGAACATCATGCCACACAATCTCGATCGATTGCCCGCCGATGCTGCCATTAGCGCCATCGCCGAAGCCACGTCCGAGACATGTCTTGCGACGCGCGTACGTCAATTGTCGCGGATCGTGACGCGGGTTTATGATGATGCCTTGCGCCCACTTGGTATCACGGCAAGCCAATACACACTGCTGGCTCAACTTGCGGCCCGTGACTCGATCACTGCCGTCGAAATTGGTCACGACCTCGATATTGAGAAGTCGACTTTATCGCGTAACCTAAAGCGCCTTCTGGCTCTCGGCCATATTGTGATGGATCCGCCCGCCGGTCGGCGTGGCCGCGGCTTGCACCTGACGCCCAAAGGTCAAGCCGTGTTGAAGGATGCTTTCCCGATTTGGCAAAATGCGCAGACCAAGACCGTCGGGGCCATGGGTTCCGACAGTCGTAGTGTCCTTGATGGCCTCCTCTCCCAGGCCGAAAGGCTCGTCGCGGCTTAATCAGCGCCGTGATTTGATTATCTTCCTCTCTCTAGATAGCCTTACGGGGAGTGCTTCGCCCAAAGCACTCCCCGAAACATTTGTGGCGATCGGTCGTTGTGCTGTCACTCAGCGGCGCTGGGTTTATTTCGGTGGAGGCTTATGTTCACGCCTGACTTGCGCGTTGAGGCTATTGCAGTACTTGCTAAACTTCGCGCACAAGGGTTGACCGTTGCCACCGCTGAGAGCTGCACCGGCGGCCTTGTTAGCGCGTTACTGACGGAGATCGCTGGCTCCTCGGACGTCGTTGAGCGCGGGTTCGTCACCTACTCCAACGCCGCCAAATCTGACATGCTCGCCGTGCCCAAAGATTTGATCGCGCGCGTTGGTGCCGTGAGTGCGGAAGTTGCAGCCGCCATGGCCGACGGCGCGTTGCAGCGATCGCTCGCCGACATTTCCGTTGCCATCACAGGCCTTGCGGGCCCGGGCGGTGGCAGCGCTGGCAAGCCTGTTGGCCTCGTCCATTTGGCGGCGCGGCGACGGGGCGGTGCCGCCCGCGACATCACATGCACATTCGGCGACGTTGGCCGTGATACAATCCGGCTCAACGCCGTGCGGCACGCTCTGGGGTTGATCGCGGCGGTAGCTGATTGAACGATGAGGCGATCCGAGCACCGCAAATGCCAAACCGAATGAGGCCACGTTTGTTGCAAAGGTCTAGGGGGGCGCGCTTTCGTTGGGCTGCCGCCGTTTTCGCGGTCATGGTATCCGTTGGCGTGTCGGCTGCAAGCCCTCGGGCACATGCTGCGGACCTAACGGCCTACCAAATCACCGGGCGGCTGCACGCCGCAGCCGCTGGCTCGACCCCGAACCTGCGCGGGCTCAATCTTGCCGGTCTCGATTTGACCAATCTTGATTTCAAGCGAGCCGATCTGTCGACGTCCGATTTGTTCGGCGCCGATTTTAGCGGTGCCAACTTGACTGGTGTCAATCTCAAAGGTGCGAAACTCGATCGAGTGATCCTAGTCGCTGCCCGTTTCGATGGTGCGACTCTCGACGGCGCAACACTGCTACGGCCCTCGGCTTATTCATCTCTAAAGCCGACAGCGGTTGAAGCGCCGAGCTTTGTCGGCTCGTCATTGCGCCGCGTTCGCCTTTTCGGTCGCTTTTCATATGCCAATTTCGAGCGTGCCGATTTTACGGAGGCGACCTGCGCGCCGTTCGGCAAGACCGGGTTTATCGAGCACATCTGGCGCACTGAGTTCGCCAATGCGCGGATGGCCGACGCCACCCTATTGGGCGCAGATTTTACTCATGCGCTGCTGACGTTTGCCGATTTGCGGCGCGCCAATATGCGTGACGTTGTTCTGCGCGATGCGGATCTAACGGGCGCTGATTTAACCGACGCCGATGTGACCGGCGCAGACGTCTCCGGCGCTGACCTATCGGGCGTCATCGTCTCGGGCGCGACAGGGTTGGACACGCTGAAAGGCTTAAGTACCGCCCGCAATGCCGATCGTATGATCCGCTGATGACGCGTTGATTGGGCTAGACCGATGCCACGGTTGGTCGGCCATAAACCACGCCTGCGCGCTGTTCAAAAGCTTCGGCAAATTTGCGAAACGCTTGTTCGAACATTGCGCCGACCATAACGCCGAGCAGCGCTGATTTGAACTCGTAGGTGATGTAAAAATCAACGATCGATTGAGACGGCGCGCCACTAACGTCAACAAATCGCCAACGGTTTTCGAGGTGGCGAAATGGGCCGTCGAGATAGCGAACTTCGATGCGATTTTCCGCTGGATGCAACGTCACGTTGGTCGTGAAATTCTCTTTGATCGATTTATAGCCGACGCTCATTTTTGCAATCAGCGTTTCGTCCGTGCCAACGGTTGATCGCGACGTGACCGTTAACCCGGTGCAGAGCGGCAGAAACTCTGGATAGCGTTCAACATCGGCGACCAGCGCATACATCTGCTCGGCTGAAAACGGAACCCGTCGCTCGGTGGTGAATGTTGGCATGGGCAATTGACGTTCGCGTTAGCGGGCAAGGATGCGCGCGAGAATAACGACGAGAATGGCGCCGATGGTCGAGACCACAATCTGATCGCCGAAGGCAGATCCGGTGGTGAACGGCAGTGCGAGCAGCCCGGCGTTGACGAGAAAACCGCCAACGAAAGCTCCGATAACACCGACGATGAGATTGCGGATTAGCCCGCCGCCACCCAGCAGCATGCCAGCCAGCCAACCAGCAATCAGCCCGTTCAGTGCCATGACGATGTAGGGCATATAGGGTTGTAGATCGGCCATGACGAAGATCCTTGGTTGGGACTGGAGTGTCATTGGTAGCAACGCAATCGCCATGCCCATCGCGGCTAGAGCCACGGAGGCCATTGCGCCATCGGCAAGCTCACTCGTCTACGTAATCAGGCGGGCAACGAGCACGACGACGATCGCCCCCAGTGTTGCTGTCGCGACTTGCGATGCAAATTGGTTCTTGATGCCAAGATTGACACCGAACGTCTGCAGCAACCAGCCGCCGACAAAAGCACCGATAACGCCGGAGACCAGATACCGAATGAGGCCACCGCCGCCAACAACGATCGCCGCCAGGTATCCTGCAATCAAGCCGATCACGGCCAACATAACGAGGCCACGCGTTTTTTCGTCCACGTTCGCCATCTCTTGGGTTGAAGGTGCTGACCTAGAGCGCACCAAGCTCGTTGCACATTAGCTTTTCAAGTTGATAGTGACGCGGCGTCACAAGGCCGATTTGCATCTGCATGCTGCTCGGTCATGGCAGATTAGCGGCCCGCTGATTGCAAGTCCGTCAACTAAACGTGGCAGCGCGAACCCAAATACTGGCTCAACAATCGATTGTAGTTGTCGACGTCCGAGCGCTGGGACGCTGAAAGCTTGCCGCCGTTGCTGGCTTTTTCGACCTGGGTTGGGACGCCGCGGGAATCGAGCTTGTTCAACTCACCGCGGATGGATTGGCACGACTGTCCAATCGGCAATGACCGCGCGCCAGGATCGCCGCCACCAGTCGCCGTGCCGCACCCCTGAAGACCGACCGCCGCTGCGGCCAGAAGTAAGATGCTGTAGTGGCCCCGCATTTCAAATATCCCGCTGTGCCCGCGACCAATTTCATAAGACTGATCCGGCAAGATCAATCCAAAGATGTATGCCAACTGTCACCCGAGGCGACCCGATAACCATCACTGACCACACACAGTTTTGCTTCGCAACCCCATATGGCAGCAGTGTGGAGATCAGTGTGGCTTGGGGGCCGCAATTGCCGGCACGCGACATGGCGGTGTTGACGATGTCGCCCAAGACGCCGCTGAAAAATTTGCCATCGTCGGCAAACTTGTAACTTCCGAATTGTGATACCGCCACGCGCGCGGACCAGAACCACCCGCGACGCGCCAAGACCTCCGTGGCCCTGCTAAAATTACGTTTGCGCGTCAGCCCAGTTTCCAGCGCCCAGTTTCCAGAGCTACGTTTCCAGAGCTACGTTTCCATAGCCATGTGTCGCGGCTGCCATCCGGGGGAATGCCCGCTCGCATCACATTGGAGGCAACGCGTAACCGCAAGGCGCATTGGACACGGCGAGGCCGATTGGAAACTGCAGCGCCCGCCCGAAACGGCGAAAAAAGCGCTCCGAGTTAGTTTTGCGTCGCCATCGCGGCCTTGGCCGTTGACGCAGCGGTCGGCTTCGCGCCGGTAGCAGCAGTCGCGGCACCGTTTGCAGCGGCTTGTGCTGCCGTTGACGACGCAGCCGGCGTTGAAGACACAGCAGCCGACTGCGCACGTGGTATTGCCACGGAGCAACGGGTCTGGAAATCGGCATGGGCCTTGTTCAACTCAGCTTGCTTGGCGAGTGAGGCCCGCTTGACCTGAACATTTGTTGTTTTGCCGGTCGACGCTTTCTCGACCCGGTCTGCGATGCCCTCGGCTCGCAACGTTTCGATCTGATTGGCGAGCGTGCTGCACGCTGGGTCAATCTTAGCGGCCGTTGTCACCGGTTGATTTGCGACCGATGCGGTGGCGAGGGATGGTCCGCCGGTGTTGGAGCATGCGGCTTGCCCCAAGCCGGCTAGAATCAGCAGTGAAGCTGTCAGTGTTGCGCGCGTAGTCATTCGACGTCCCCCGGATCTCAATACCTCAGTTTAAGACGCAAACGCACGTGACCAGGGTGTACTCAGGTGCCCAATCCGGCGGCAAGTGACCAATCATCGTTCATCCACGACCATTCGTAGCATGCGAATTGGAAATTGTGGACATCTCGCCGCTGATGTAAATGCGCAACATCGCTCCCCGCGCTTGCGCAAAGATCTGTGCCCGAGGGATCGTGAAAACAGACAACGCAAGCCGCTGATCAGGAAGGCTTACGGACGCGAAAGCGACCCTGACCACGACTAAACGCTTGCAACGCAGTCAAGCTGCCGTGTCGCGCCGAAAGCGGATGGGCCTAGTGCCGAACGCGGCCCTGCACGGTACCAGACATGGTCGGTTGAGCACTGCTGAAGGTGTGTTCAAAGCCCTGCCGGATCGCACCCAGCGCTTCGTGTTCCGTCATGGCACCGTTAAGCGCGGCAGCGCGGGCTGCGTGATGCGCCAGTTGGGCAAGCACGCGACCCCAATCCTGAATCTGATCGCCAAACGGGCTTGGGTTGATCGATACGGCGAGCGAACCGTCAGCAATAAATGCCCGGATGATTTCGACTGCTTGAGCGGCTGCCTGAGCTGTATCGGGGACATCGAGTTCAAGGCGAGGCAACGCCGCGTCCGTTATTTTCGACATCGCAACCATTCCTTTCGGGCAGACTTAACCGCAGTCACGCTCCTGGCGCCGCGCCGCCGACGATCGATAAGCGCCGCTCGCAGCAGATAAGCACGAGCCGCGCGACGTCAAGGAAACTGTTACCGAGCGTTGCGCCCACAGAGCTAGCCCATAGGCTGGCGCGATTGATCGACTGACGCGACTGATAGACTGGCGCAATCGATCGCTGGCACGGTCAATGTCGTTGTTCGATCGAAGGAGGGTTGCGGAGTTCAACGTTGGACCAAGCGTCCGACCGATCTCACGGTAGACTGACTCTCATGGTCGACGACACTGGCGGTCGACCAATCTGGCGGTCAACCACTTCAACGGTCGGCCCAGCTAACGGCTGATTGACGGCAAGATTCGATCCGACGGGTGTACGTAGCCTAGCACATCGCGGGCGATCTCTTCGACTATGTCGGGATTGGGAAGTTCTGGTGCCAAGAGCGCAACGTCACGGCGCAATTTGGCGTGAACGCTATCGAGACTTTTGATCTCAAATTCGACAAGCGCTTGACGTTCGACCAACGCCTGTCGCGCCAACAGCCCATGACGGCCATAAATTGCATGATAGGCGAAATAGGTCGCAGCCATCAGACAGGTGAGCAACACCATGACCTGTCGGACACGCATCGTGGACCTATTTCGCCGATCGTAATGCAATGGGGAACGCACAACTTAAACCGTGTCTACGGGAGAAGTGAAGGACACGAACGAGAGAGTGCCACGCAGCGCTTAAGGCGAAGTAAAACACCGTTTCGTTTTCTGCAAAAATCTTTTGAAGCGTCAGGCGCTGGCGCGTTTGACGACGCTTTTGCCCGCGTAACGGGCAATTTCGCCAAGCTCACCTTCGATACGGATCAGCTGATTATATTTGGCCAGCCGGTCCGAGCGTGACAGCGATCCTGTTTTGATCTGTCCGCAGTTGGTTGCAACAGCAAGATCGGCGATTGTCGCATCCTCGGTTTCGCCCGAGCGATGCGACATCACAGCGGTGTAACCGGCGCGCTGGGCCATGGCGACGGCGTCGAGGGTTTCGGTCAACGTGCCGATTTGATTGACTTTGACCAGAATGGAATTCGCGGTGGCCGATGCGATGCCTTGCGCGAGCCGCTCGGTGTTCGTCACGAACAGATCGTCACCAACCAGCTGACAGCGATTGCCGATCAGATCGGTGAGCGCTTTCCATCCCGCCCAATCATCTTCGGCCATGCCATCTTCGATCGATACGATCGGGAAGCGGTTGACGAGATCGGCCAGATATTTTGCGTTACCCGCGCTATCGAGCGACTTGCCTTCTCCGGCGAGATCATACGTGCCGGATTTGAAGTATTCGGTTGACGCGCAGTCGAGCGCCAGCATGACATCGACGCCCGGTTGATAGCCGGCTTTCTCGATGGCACGCATGATGAAGGTCAAGGCTTCGTCAGCGCTCTTCAAGTTCGGCGCGAACCCGCCCTCGTCACCGACAGCGGTGTTGTGGCCAGCGTCTTTGAGATTTTTCTTCAGCGTATGAAAGATTTCAGCGCCAATGCGAATGGCGTCAGCGCACGTCTCGGCCGACACCGGCATGATCATAAATTCTTGAATGTCGATCGGATTGTCGGCGTGCGCGCCGCCGTTGATGATGTTCATCATCGGCACAGGCAGGACGTGCGCGTTGGCGCCGCCGATATAACGGTAGAGCGGCAACCCGCTGGCAGCTGCAGCGGCTTTGGCAACCGCCATCGACACACCGAGGATGGCGTTGGCGCCAAGGCGGCTCTTATTGCGCGTGCCGTCGAGTTGAATCATGGCTGCATCGATGCCGCGTTGATCCTCGGCATCGAGGCCCGATAGTGCGTCAAAAATCTCGCCGTTGACGGCATCAACGGCCTTCAAAACCCCTTTGCCGAGATAACGCTTGGCGTCGCCATCGCGCAGTTCGATGGCTTCGTGTGCTCCGGTCGACGCGCCCGACGGCACGGCGGCCCGACCCTCCGATCCATCTTCTAAAATGACATCGACTTCGACCGTGGGATTGCCGCGACTGTCGAGAATCTCGCGGGCCAAAATATCGACGATCGCCGTCATGGAAAAATCCGTTTCACAAACTGAGGGGAGTGAGGGTCACGCGCGGGCTTCGAAACGGTTTTACGTTCAGCCCTCGCCTTGGAACTGTCGGGGTTGTAGACCTGAAACATAAAAGCGCAAAGTCCTGCCGGGCGGGCGCGACCTACCCGAACGGGGCGGCCTCCCAGAAAACGCGACATGCTGGGAGCCGCCGCCATGACGCACTGAAATCGGCCGAAAGACCCTGCCGCAATGACAGCTCCGCCGACCGAACCGCGTGCCGCCCTGGTTTTGTTTTCGGGTGGGCAGGATTCCACCGTGTGCTTGGCTTGGGCGCTCGATCGCTTCGACAATGTCGAAACCATCGGCTTTGACTATGGCCAGCGCCACGCCATCGAGTTGCAGCAGCGGCAGATCGTGCTCGATCGGTTCCGGACATCGATGTCCCGGAACCATCAACTTGGGCCCGATACCGTGTTGGCAATGCCAGCGCTTTCAGCCATCAGCGACACCGCGCTGACGCGAAACAGCGCGATCGCCTACAGCGCGGCTGGCTTACCAACGACCTTTGTGCCGGGCCGCAACATTCTATTTCTGACGTATGCCGCAGCGTTGGCCTATCGGCGCGGCATCGACACCCTCGTCGGCGGGATGTGCGAAACCGATTATTCAGGCTACCCCGATTGCCGCAACGAGACACTCCAGACACTGGGCACTGCGTTGTCACTCGGGCTCGATCGGCCAATGACGATTGCGACGCCGCTGATGCATATCGACAAAGCTGGCACATGGGCGATGGCGCACGCGCTCGGCGGCGACGATTTGGTCAGCATCATCATCAACGACACGCACACCTGTTATCTCGGCGACAGAATGCAGCGACACGATTGGGGCTATGGTTGCAGCGCGTGCCCGGCATGCGACTTGCGCGCCACCGGTTATGCCCAATGGCGCGCGACGACGCTTGCTGTTCGGGTGTCCTAACTGGCGCGATGTGGTGCCATCGATTTCCAGTCTAGCAGCTGTCACCGCTGGAACATCTCACCAACCTCGACCGGCCTAGTCTTCACGTCATGCTCCAGACTGGGGCGGCGACGCGAGGCGATACCGTGACACGGACTTCTCCCAGCCAAACTTTAGCACCGATCAACTTCATCGTTGGCATCGCACTGCTGGTGATGATGGCGCCGCTGCACGGTGAGATGCCACAAAAACCCGCTGGCGTTCGCACCGCCATTGAACTGATCAGCAAAAAACTGACGCTGCGCCCAATCGAGATGACGTCAGCGACTGCTGCCTAGATGGCCGCACATCTTCGCCAATCTATTCCCCTCAGAGCTTAAACGGATTGAAGTTGGTCGTGCGATCGAACACGTCCTCGTTCTCGGCTTTTTTCAGCGCCGTGACGACGCGGGTCGTGACCGGCAAGAACGCGATTTCGACCGCCGTCTTGGTGATGAATTGCGAGACCATCAGCGTCATCACGAGCTCATTCGGCATGATGCCGGAATTCCAAAAGGCCAACGGGTAAAACAGCGTGCTATCGACGGCTTCACCGGCGACTGTCGAGGCGACGAACCGCGCGCTCATGTTGCGGCCTTCGCTCGCGACTTTCATTAGGGCCAGCACGTAGGAATTGACGAACTCGCCGCAGAAGTAGGCAAACATCGACGCCGCCGCGATCCGCCAGGTATTGCCGAATGCAATTTCGTACACCACTTGGTTCGGCCAGCCGGGCGCTGGCGGCAATGCGACCACGACGGCTGCCATGACAGCTGCAAAAATGAGCGCGGCGAACCCGGTCCAAATGACTCGGCGCGCCCGGTCGTAGCCATACACTTCGGTCAAGATGTCGCCGAAAATGTAGGAAACCGGAAAAAACAATACACCCGCGCCGAAAGTGACCGCGCCGATGAGCGGTAGATCGAGGGTTGCAGCCTTCGCTGGTCCAATCAGGTTGGAGCACACCAGCACGACGACGAATGCGACCGTGACGAGGTCGTAGTATCGGTAAACCCGGAGCGCTGGCGGCGGAGTTGGAACATGAGTATCGGCTTGCGGCGCGGCGTTGGGGGTCATCGCGGTCGTTTCCAAACGTAAAGCCAAGGTCGTCGACAGACAGTAGCTTGCTGACAAACAATCGCCTGCGAGCTGAAGATGATGAAACAGGCTGCTGTGACTTGACAGCTTGAGCCAACGCAAGCACTCATCCGGCCATGTATCAGGTCAAGGAAATCTTTTACACACTGCAAGGCGAAGGTGCGAACGCGGGCACGTCGGCAGTGTTCTGTCGGTTCGCTGGCTGCAACCTTTGGACGGGTCGCGAAGCCGATCGCGAGACCGCGCAATGCCAGTTCTGTGATACCGATTTTGTCGGCACGGACGGCGACGGTGGCGGTAAATTTCAGACCGCCGACGAATTGGCGCGGGCCTGCCGGCAAGTGTGCTCGGCAACCGTCGGACCGACGCTCGTGGTTCTGACCGGCGGCGAGCCAATGTTGCAGGTCGATCATGCGCTGATCGATGCGCTGCATGCGCGCGGATTTAACATCGCAATCGAGACCAACGGCACGATGGCCGTGCCCGATTCAATCGATTGGGTGTGCGTTAGCCCGAAGGCTGGCACGACTCTGGTGCAAACCTATGGGGATGAGTTGAAGCTGGTGTATCCGCAGACCGGCATCAGCCCGCAAGATTTCGACGCGTTGGAATTCGAGCACCGCTTTCTGCAACCGATGGATGGGCCAGATCGCGGCGCCAATACCGACGCGGCTGTTCGCTTTTGCTTGGCCAACCCGCCGTGGCGATTGTCGGTGCAAACGCATAAAGCGCTCGGCATCCGTTAAGTGCGATCGCGATCTAATACGCTTACTCTGGGCTGAACTCTGGGCCGGATCGGTCTCGAAATTTAACCATGCGACCCGGTCAGCGACCTGGTGGTCCTGGCGAAAATAAATCTATCCCCGCCCCAGCGCCACGCACCTAAACTCAAGCTCACAGACATGGAGTTTTAGTTATGGCGGCGTATCTGGCGGCAAACCTATTCCGGGGTGTTGGGGCAAAGCTCCTCACCCTAATTTGGCGGGTAATCTGGCGCCCCTGTCGGACTTGGGCGTTTATTAATGAGCGGTCCCCACCGCGCTGGCTTTCGGCCTGCGGCGCACTCTTGCGGCCTGCGGCGCGCTCTTACGGCCTGCGGCGCGTTTTTACAGCCTGCGGCGCGGGCACGCTGGAATTGGCGCGCGAAATCCCCTATGCGAGCGCCATGCGCATCTACAAAGATTTCAAGTTCGAGGCCGCCCACTTTTTGCCGAACGCCGAGCTCGGCACGGCGAACGCGCGCGTGCACGGCCACTCGTTTCGAGCCCGCGTTGTGATTGACGGCGAGCCCAATGCTGACACCGGCTATGTTTTCCATTTCGATGATTTGAGAGTGGCCCTCGCCGATACACAAGACGCCCTCGACCATCGGCTGCTCAACGACGTCGAAGGGCTGGCCGCGCCAACGCTAGAGCGGATCGCGATGTGGGTATGGAACCGGCTCGCAAACAAAGTGCCGGGCTTGGCCGAGGTTCACGTCTCGCGCGACAGTTGTGACGAGGGTTGCATCTATGCAGGCCCCCACATTGGAGCGCGTGGAGCTATCACCGCGTCACCGAAGACAGGCAACGACCATGGATAACCAAGATCCTGATCGACAATCGCCGCCGGATGTGTCGCAGCTTGGCCGCCAAATAGCGCTGCCGCCAAGCCCGGAGGCAGCGCTGCTTGAGCGTGTGCCCAATCCCCATCCCGATACGCCCTATGTGGCGCGCTTCACGCAACCCGAATTCACGTCACTGTGTCCGGTGACCGGCCAGCCGGATTTCGCCCATCTCGTGATTGACTACGTGCCCAACGGCTGGCTCGTCGAAAGCAAGTCGCTGAAACTCTATCTAGCGTCATTCCGCAATCACGGCGCGTTCCACGAAGACTGCACGGTCGCGATCGGCAAACGTATTTCCACGCTGCTCGATCCGCATTTCCTGCGCATCGGTGGCTATTGGTATCCCCGTGGCGGCATGCCGATCGACGTGTTCTGGCAAACCGGCACATTGCCGAACTCGGTCTGGCTGCCCGACCAGGGCGTTGCGACATATCGCGGCCGCGGCTGAACACTGCGTGCCGACCCTGATGCGCACCCGTGATCACGCTGAGCACGCAAAAAACTTCAGATCGGTGGAACGGATTGCGCGGCCTCGCGCGTTATCGGGTTCGACTGCCCGCGCGACGCCGGGGGGTCAAGAATAGTCAGGGAGATATCATCAATGACGAAATTAGGTTTCGCGGTTGCCGCGCTTGCCTTTGGTGGCATGGCTGCAACAGCACAAGCAGCGCCAATGGTCGGCTCGGGCCTCAAGGACATCATCGCAAGTGAAGCGATTGTCGATAAAACCCACGGCGTTCATCGTTACTGCGGTCGCGGTCCAGCAGGTTGGCATCGCCATGGCCGTTTCGGTGGTCGGATCGCCTGCCCGCCGCCGCGCCTGTATCGCAAGTATCGCCGCTACTAAGGTCTCGTGAGCTTGGTTTAGCGCCAAAGGGGTCAGCACTGCTGGCCCCTTTTTCGATCGGGCGCTTGTCCCTAACGTCGTTCACGCAGCGGCGACGAATCTGGATTGTTGTTGCGGCGTCGGCGCTATGCAGACCGAGCGACTGCCAAACCATCGCAAGCGATTGCGCTGCACGATGTCATAGACCCAGTCCCCGATGGGCGGTGGCACGATACGCGCCATCGAAGCTAATGTCCGCCACGGCTGCGGCAGCGTCCGTCCAGCAGCCAGCACCCCAGCCCATCGCGTGTAGGCGATGCCGTTCGCTACAACCAAGAAGGTATCGAACCGGTCGACATCGAGCTCGTAGTGGCGATAGAGCGCGCGCGGCAGTGGCTGCTGAATGGCGGCAAACTGGCTCGTACCGTCGGGGTCACGGGCCAGCATCCATTGCACGCCGGACGAGCACAGCACGCACAAGCCATCGAAAATGATCAGCGGCGCACGATCATCGAAGTGCGGCACGCTGGGATCGCTTCGGTAGCTATAAGGCGAGAACGCTTTTGTCATTGCCATGGTCTACGATCGACGCGCCGTCATTCGCGAGTCGCAAGTTAGATACGGGCGATGCTGATGGCACGCCGCATGTTGCCGCGCTCATGCGCGGCATGCAGCGATACCACCATCTTGTGCATCACAAGCAATCGGATCAGGGGGGTTGTGCGTTGATAGACCATGGCAAGCATCGACCCCATCCATGTCGTCTGGTTTAAGCGCGATCTGCGCGTTGATGATCATGCCGCGCTTTCGCAGGCGGCAGCGATGGGGCCCGTGCTTCCGCTCTTCATCATCGAGCCGGATTTGTTGGCTGAGCCCGATCAATCGGGTCGGCAGTGGGCGTTTGCTCTCGAATGCTTGAGTGAACTTCGAGAAGATTTGGCAGCGCTTGGGCAGCCCCTCGTCATTCGGTCAGGCGATGCCGTTGCGGTACTAGACGAGTTGCACGTGCAGCGCGGGATCGCGGCGCTGTGGTCACATCAGGAGACCGGCAACGCCTGGACGTTTGCACGTGATCATCGCGTCGCTGCGTGGGCTGCTCGGAACGGTCTCCCGTGGCATCAGCCGCGCCAGCACGGCATTACAAGGCGTCTACCGTCTCGCCACGGATGGGCGCGCGATTGGGACGCGCTGATGGCTGAGCCCGTAAGCACGCCGCCAACATCGTTACGTCCGCTTGCGATATCTGACCTTGGCGCGCTGCCCGCGTTGCGCGATTTGCCGCTGGCGCCTGATCACTGCCCAGAACGCCAGCGCGGCGGTCGAACGGCTGCGTCCCTGACACTTGACAGTTTCCTCACGGAGCGCGGCCAGCGCTATCGCTTTGAGATGTCGAGCCCCGTGACGGCCTTCGACGCGTGCTCAAGAGTGTCGCCACATCTGGCGTGGGGCAGCCTGTCGATGCGCGAAGCAGCCCAAATGACATGGCAACGCATGCGCGACTTAAAGCGGGATCAGGCTGCGGCCGACGACGCAACGACGCGCCGCACAACAGCCGATTGGCGCGGGTCTATGATTTCGTTTTCAGGTCGGCTGCATTGGCACTGCCACTTCATGCAGAAACTGGAAAGCGAGCCGCGACTGGAATTCGAAAGCCTGCACCGCGCGTATCGTGATCTGCGCCCAGCCGCGCCCGACGCAGCGCGGCTTGAGGCTTGGCAAACCGGTCAGACAGGGTTTCCATTTGTTGACGCCTGTATGCGGGCGCTCAACGCGACGGGGTGGCTAAACTTTCGCATGCGCGCCATGCTGATGTCATTCGCCAGCTACCAATTGTGGCTGCCGTGGCGGCCCACGGGGCTGCATCTGGCGCGGGCCTTTACCGACTACGAGCCGGGGATCCATTGGCCGCAAGTGCAGATGCAGTCGGGAACGACCGGCATCAACACGTTGCGGATATATAATCCCGTTAAGCAAAGCCTCGACCAAGATCGCGACGGCGTGTTCATTCGCACGTGGTTGCCCGAACTCGAAGCGGTGCCCGACAGCTTCATCCATGAACCATGGCGCTGGGATCGCTTCGACACTGAACTCGCATCAGCCTATCCGCGACCTATCGTCGATCACATCGCGTCGGCAAAGTCGGCTCGCGACGCGGTCTGGTCCGTGCGCAAAACGAAAAAGGCTGCGCGTGAAGCCGATGCGATCCAAGACAAGCATGGTAGTCGCCGCAGCGGCATCCCAATGACCGGGTCCCGAACGAAGCGCGCGGTGAAGCCCGCTTCTTCGCCTGCGGGCGCCAAACAAGCTCCGGCTAAAAATGCCAAGGC
>JANMII010000178.1:0-1606 GCA_031375665.1 Hyphomicrobium sp. | reverse complement strand
GTTGAACAAGCTCCGACCAAGTGTCGTCGCCGCGTTCCGAACATTTTCGAAATCAGACGGTAGTCGAGATCGCATGACGTTTGTCGAACGCTTCACCTTACTGGCAGCTTGCTTGGCGACCGTTGCGGTCAGCGCCTGGGGTGTGTTGGCGCTCGATCGGTACGGCGTCGTCACGCTTGCATCGACCGAACCGTCGATCATCGAAGACGGCGAACGTGAAGCGTCATCACGCGTCGGACCGACAGATCTCAACATCGCTGTCTTGCGCCAGTCAGATCACGAAGCCTCGCCGCCCCAGGTCATGGAAGCCATGGCTCCCGACAGCTCGGCTGACGCAGATTTTGACACTGAAGGCCACGAGCCCAATCTGGCGTTCGTTCCGCGCCATGTGGCGGCGTTGCTGCCCCCGATGGCCGACGCAGATGTCGGCGCTGAGCTGAGTGATGCCGAGGCAGCGCCTGACGACATCGCGTTTGAAGACTGGACGACCGAAACTCGACGCGACGTCGCAGCCATCAAGCGCGAGCGCGTATCTGCTGAACGCGGCCCGCGCATTTCGGCAACCCTTTCGATCCCAGGCCTGGGACAACGATCGGCGTCGTTATCGGCGCCAACTTCCAACAGATTGCCTTGGCGCAAAGCCGCGCCCGCGACACCCGCGCAATCGTATTCACTGAGCGAGCGCATCGCTGAAATCGCTCCAGCTGCCCGCAAGCGCCTGGTCGCGAAGTTTCTGGCGGCTGGCGTAGCGTTTCCGCCGTCTGAAATTGGCCTCGTCGCCATCAAGGATAGCAAAGTTGTTGAGCTACATGCGCGATCGAGTGCAGGAGCCAATTCCGGAGCAGACGCCGGAGAATGGAAGCTCGTTCATCAATACCGCGTGCTGGCAGCCAGCGGTGCAGACGGCCCCAAACTGCGCCAAGGCGACAAACAAGTGCCGGAAGGCGTCTATGGCATTTCGTTTCTCAATCCCAACAGCAAATACCACGTTGCGTTGCGGGTGAATTATCCCAACGACTTTGATCGCCGAATGGCTGCAAAAGATGGCCGCAAGGATCTCGGCGGCGACATCATGATCCACGGCAAGGCGGCCTCCATCGGTTGTCTCGCCATGGGCGACGCTGCGGCGGAAGAATTGTTTGTGCTGGCTGAGATGGCCGGCATCGACAACGTCAAGCTGGTCATCGCGCCAACCGACTTCCGCCGCTACGGCGTGCCGCAAGTGGCGGCCAGCAAACCGAAATGGGTGCCCGAGCTCTACACCGAGGTTGCCAGTGCGATGGCTGACTTCAAAGCCCCACCCAGTGTCGGCCTGCTGTCTTTTTTCGGTAAGTGGTAATTCGCAAGTGTGCGTTGGCGCTTGCGCATGTCGTGCTAGCGCAATGCTGGATGTGACGCGCGCAGCCACATCAAACGACGTTTGACGTTCGCTTTAGCTGAACATCGCTCATCCAAAAACGCTCTGTACAGACCCTAGTGCTCTGAGCTTAGTTAACACCGGTGGGTTGCGGTGTTGCTTTGTGTCAGTGTGCGGGGGAGTTGGGGTATGGAAGAAGATCAGAGTTTGTTGGCGTCGCTTTCGGTCTATTTGTTTGCCGCAGGCTTG
>JANMII010000066.1:0-2569 GCA_031375665.1 Hyphomicrobium sp. | reverse complement strand
GCGATCAGGTCGGGACTGCTTCCGTCAGCCAGCCGGAGATCAACGCCCGCGAAGCCTGGCGGCGCTCCGCTGAGCAAGCTCAGGGCATTTGCTGCAGTCGTGCTGCTGCGTACCTCAAATCCATGCGCCACCTTGGCGTGGCTCAAGCGTTCGAGGAAGACAGCATCGTCGTCGACAACTATGAGCGTTCCATCTTCAGGGAGCTCGTTCGTCTGGAATGTGATGCCAGGGTTTTTTGGCACGATCGATCACCAGTGCTGGTTTAAGTGTCGTAATGGAAACGCTCGCAATGCTTCCTTGGACTTCGCTTCTGGTGCGCAGGACAGCCCTGCGATTTGGTACAAACGCGCGTCACGCAGGGCGCTCGCGCCAATGCCATCAGTCCGGTTGACCAGCCATTCTGCGGTCGTGCCGTCATGATGAGCGGCGATGGCGGCTCCCGACTTGGCAGCAATGGTGCGCATGTCTGTGTTTGTGTGAGCGATCATGGCAACGACGCTTTCGGCATGCAGCTTGGCCACGACGCTCAGTGCACATCAAACCAAGCAGGGCCCGCACCCGCGCCAGTCGCTTTTCATGGGGACTGCGCGTTCAAAGCAGGCAACTCGTTCGGTTGAACGCCGCACCTCGACTAATCCACGGCCATGGCCTTGATTACTGCGGCCAAGGGTCAAACCGCCGCAGGCATTGACGTGCTTAACGTAGGCGCGACTGCTTTCGTCGTTCATGAACACGCCGAAACGGAGGTATCGGTCGGCGGCTTAGAGCTTCAGCAGATCAGCCCTGATATAAAGCACTGAGACCGGCTGAATGTCGCTACCACACATCTGCTGAAGCGTGCGACGTAGCTGCAGCAATTGACCAAATGCGATGCGCAGTTGGCTGAGTAACCTGTGAAACGCGCTCAGTCGCTTTTTTACTATTGATACCAGTTAGAAACTCGCTGCGGCATTGGCCAGACCGGCACCAGGGTGCCACACCCGATGGTGGGCTCGCGCTGTGCCGACAGCTCCAAGCCGTTAATTCAATTGCCCCGATGCCGCCGGTTGTCGGCTTTGTGCCGGGGCGCGCCAGCCGGGGCAAGCTGCGCGTGCTTGGTATTCCGACCACCAACCCGTTCCCGCCACATCTTAAAACTTGATCGTTTGAGCTGCCCGCGCATCAGCGCGATCACATCAGCCTCGGTGAGTCCGTAAGCTGCCAAGATGGCGTCAAACGGTGTCCGATCTTCCCATGCCATCTCGATAACGCGCGATGCGTCCGACTTAGGCAGATCTTTAACCGCATCGATTTTGGGCATGCTTCTAGACGCCGTTTGTTATTCGGCAAGAGCCGACCCTCTTCCGGATCTCTTGCTCGGCCTTCACTGCTCCTCACTTGTTGTTCTTCACCAACGAAGGGAAACGATACAGTAGCCTGAGTGCATTCACCGCAGGGCGGTGTTTGTGCACGTCAATCAAACTCAATGGCGAGTGCGTACTAGCTAAACTGCGTTTCGAGGATAGCGCGGCAACATGCTTCGTTAGCAGGTGCATTCTAGGCGAAATTTTGCGCTAACGTGCAAGTCCAGCACTTGGCGCGCAGAGTTCACGGCCAAAACCCAAAAGCAGACAAGCCTTGGGAGACTGAGCGGTAAACGGTCACGGCAAAATTGCCGTGCGCTTTGGAGTTTGAGGACACTATGACCGTTTTCGAGGGGTGGACATTCGCCGCCGCCCGCGGCGCAAGCCGCAAATCTCTATTTCAGATCGCCGAAGCATCAAAAATTGGGCCCAGCGTGCTCGAAGACATAGAGCATGCCCGTGATATCGATCCGGCGGACAGTCGGTTCGATATCGCTGCGATAGAGCGTGTGGTGGACATTTACGGGGTTCTTGGATTTCGGATCATCCCGCGAACACTGTTGCAGGCCGCCTGTTTGAAGCGAGTGCAATAGTAGTAGATGGGTCGTGACAGTCGGCGCGAAACGCAGATGTTGACCGCTGGCATCGAGACGCGGAATGGGAGGATTATGCATGGCAAGAATTTTGGTCATCGGTGCGAGCCAAGGCATTGGCCATGCCGTCTGTGCTGCTGCCGCACGCGGTGGACACCGTGTGCGCGCCATGTCACGTCGTGGCACCGCCCCTAGTGACAATGCAAAACTCATTGAGCCGTTTGCAGGCGATGCTCTCAACCCGGAAGATGTCCGCCGCGCGTTGGAGGGGATGGATGTTGTGGTCATGGCGTTAGGAGTTCCGCCATCGCTTGATCTCATCCTATGGCCGGTGACACTTTTCTCGTCTGCAACCCGCGTTTTATTGCCAGCCATGAAGACAGCGGGGGTCCAGAAGCTTGTCTGCGTAACGGGCTTCGGGGCTGGCGACAGCAACGACGCGATCAATATTTTTCAGCGACTCCCATTCAAAGCGCTCCTGCAAAACGCCTATAACGACAAAACGGCTCAAGAGGTGCTGATCGTTGCCAGTGATCTCGATTGGCTGATCGTTCGACCAGGCGTGCTTACGAATTTCGCGGCGAGCGGAAACTATCAAGTGCTGACAGCGCCGAGCACTTGGCGCAATGGCAT
>JANMII010000341.1:0-8976 GCA_031375665.1 Hyphomicrobium sp. | reverse complement strand
TCGATTTTCGCGTTCTGTCAGCCGTACCATCGGCGTCCGTACCGGTGTTGGCTGCGGCTGATGGCACGGTCAAAGGCGTGCGCGATGGCGTCGCCGACATCTTTTTCAGACAATCGAAAAAAACCGAGGTGGCCGGGCGCGAATGCGGCAACGGTGTTGTGCTTGACCATGGCGGCGGATGGGAAACGCAATATTGCCATTTGCGGCAAGGCAGCGTGGTTGTTGGTGACGGCGAGCGCATCGCGCGTGGCGCAAAACTCGGTGATGTCGGCTTCTCGGGCATGGCTGATTTTGCTCATCTTCACCTGTCGGTTCGCCACAATGGAAAAGTGGTCGATCCGTTTCTGCCATCGCCGCCACCTGGTGGTTGTCAGCGCGATGAGCTCGGCGCGGCGCCCGGTGCAACACCTTCCCGGCAGTCACTGTGGCAACGGCAGGTGGTGGCGGCTTTTCCCTACCGCAATGGTCAGATCATTGGCGCGGAACTGGTCGCAGTGCCGCCCGAGCATGCCAATCTTGAGCGCAATCATACCCAAATCGAGCCCATCACCATTCAATCGCCAGCGATTGTTGTGTTTGGGCGGATCATCAATATGCTGCGCGGCGATCGTATTCGCATGGTCATCACCGGCCCGCTTGGTTCGTTGATTGAGACCACGACTGAACCGCTCGAGCGCAATAAGGCCAGCTACACATCGTACGCTGGCAAAAAACGCAAAGAGACGTCCTGGGCGCCCGGCACCTATGAAGGACGTGTCGAAGTTTTGCGTGACGGTGGTGTAATCGCAACGCGCCTGACGTCACAAACTTTGAAGTGAGCGTTCGCTACGCTGCAAACGGCAGTGGGAAAGCCAGCGTGAAACCGCCGATGGTGGCAATGACGCCAAGCGCACCCAGCGCTGCACTGCCGATCAGCAGCGCGTTACCGCCAGAAATGATCGCGATCGACGCCAACACGATTGCGATTTGCAAAAGCGCCTGGCCGTAGTCGAAATAGGGATTGCGCTGAAGCGAGACATCGCGCGCCGCTTCAAGTGCCTTGCCTTTGGTCCAAAGCTCGTCGAGACCTTCTTGCTTCTCTGGATCCGATGTTAGTTTCTCCGCTTGAGCGCGGTAATCGACCAGCTTGGCCTCAATGACTTTCCGTGCCTCGTCGGTCAGTGCGGGCGTGGTTGTCAGCGACATTTCCAGGCTGTCGGTCTGTAGACGCAAGGCGTGCCGACGCGCGTTTTTGGCTTGGAAGAAAGCCCACGTGTTCGACGCTTCAATATTTTTGAATGCAGCGTCGGTGCTCGCATTGCCGCCGCCCATGCTGCAGATCGCGAGAATGACGGCCAGGACGCCAATGTAGACGCCAATCATTTTGTCCCGCGTACGCGCGCCACTGGCTTGTGTGTCATGCAATGCGCTGTCGAATGCCATGGGTGGCTCCTGGGAAAAGCAGATTGGGCGGCAGTTTTGATGGCCGTCGTCCGTATGGCCAACGAAAACATGGCCTAAATAATATGATCTTCTGGCACGGCCGCCAATGAGCGCGCCGGCAGCAAGTCTTTGCGGTCAATCGACTGACCGTCAGCCCCGAGACGAAATAAAATCGGCGCGCCTGTGGCGAGTTCACGCTGCAAAATTTCGTCACCCGACAGGTTTTCTAGAATCATGATCATCGCCCGCAGCGAATTGCCGTGGGCAGCGACGATGACATTTTTTCCTTGCGCGATGTGTGGCCAGATCTCGTTTTCGTAATAAGGCTGAACGCGCGCCAAAGTATCCTTCAGGCTCTCGCCACCTGGCGGCGCGATATCGAAGGAGCGGCGCCACACCAGCACCTGCGCTTCGCCAAATTTTTTGCGGGCCTCGTCTTTATTTAGGCCCGATAGCTCGCCGTAATCGCGTTCGTTCAGCCGCGTATCGCGCACGATCGGCACGTCTGGCTGATTGAGCTCAGCCAAAATGATGTCGAGGGTTTTCTGCGCGCGCTTTAGACCGCTGGTGAATGCAATGTCGAATTTGATGCGGTGGTCTTTAATCATGCGGCCGGCGACGCGGGCTTCAATCAAGCCTTTTTCGGTCAAGTCAGGGTTGCGCCAACCGGTGAACAGGTTGAGCCTGTTCCACTCGCTTTCGCCGTGGCGCACCAACACAAGAACATTGTCGGTAAGGGCGTCTGTCATGTCGTGTTGGACGATCCCCGAAAAAAGCGCGAACCCTGCGGTGTCAGATACCCAACACGTCGAGCATCGAATATAGTCCCGGTGCGCGGCCTTTTCCCCACATCGCGGCTTTGACCGCGCCGCGAGCGAAAATGCCGCGGTCAGCTGCAAGATGTGTGAGTTCGATGCGCTCACCATCGCCAGCAAAGATCACGCTGTGATCGCCGACCACACTGCCGCCACGCAAGGTCGCAAAGCCGATGTCGCCAACCGTGCGCGGTCCGGTGTGACCGTCACGCGACCTGACGGAGTGGGCAGCTAAATCGATGTTTCGGCCACGGGCTGCCGCGTCGCCCAGCATCAATGCCGTCCCGGACGGCGCATCGACCTTTAAGCGATGGTGCATTTCAACGATCTCGATATCGAAGTCCTCGCCGAGCGCTGCTGCTACCCGCTTGGTCAAGGCAACCAGCAGATTGACGCCGAGGCTCATGTTGCCGGCTTTCACGATTGTTGTGCGCGCGGCGGCCTGTTCAATTGCTGCGGTGGTGGCTGCATCGCAGCCAGTGGTGCCGATAATGTGGATTGTACCGTGTACTGCTGCAAGCTGTGCGAATTCGGCTGTTGCTTTCGGCGTTGAAAAATCAAGGATCGCGTCGGCATCGGCGATGACCTGACCCGCGTCCGACGTGACCATCACTCCGACCGGTTCGATACCAGCGACGAGCCCCAGATCGCGGCCGAGCGCTGCAGCGCCAGCATGTTCCAGACCGCCACTCACGCGGCATCCCGGTTGCGCGGCAATCGCGCGAATGAGCTCCTGGCCCATTCGGCCGGCGGCGCCCATAACGGCGATTTTCATGGCGTCTCCACACGAATAATTGGGGGAGGGGTGGTAGCGGATCCTGCGGGTGCGCGCGGGTATAGCAACCCGGATCAATGAGCGAAAGGCCAACGCAGCCGAAATCGATTTGAACCCGTCTTGGGGACGCGACGCGCGCCCGCAAGCAGGACGGCTTAGACCATCGGGTCGGCGACCCGCGCCATCGCGGCGGTGATCAAAGCCTTGGCTTCATCGACGTGGCCCCAATGATCGATCTTGACCCATTTTCCGGGTTCCAGATCTTTGTAATGGGCAAAAAAATGCTCAATCTGCTCAATCGAGATTTGCGGCAGGTCGGTGTAGGTTTTGACGCCATCATATCGCTTCGTCAGTTTGCTCGATGGAACCGCGATAATTTTTTCATCGCCGCCGCCGTCATCTTCCATCACCAGCACGCCGACTGGGCGACAATTGATAACCGCGCCGGGTACAATTGCGCGTGTGTTACACACCAATACATCGATCGGGTCGCCGTCGGCCGACAGCGTGTGGGGCACGAAGCCGTAATTCCCAGGATAGCGCATCGGGGTGTAAAGAAAGCGATCGACGAACAGCGTGCCGGACGCCTTGTCCATTTCGTATTTGATGGGCTCGCCGCCGACCGGCACTTCAATGACCACGTTGATATCGTCAGGCGGGTGATTGCCGGAGGAAATGGCGTCGAGACGCATGGCTCGGTCCTTGGTGGCTTTTGGGGTTGGGACAGGGAAGATATTGATTACACGAGGTGGCGCCCAGCATGTCACATGGCCCAAAAATCCGGTTCGCACAACGCGTCGCGGATCGAAACGGGCCGATCGCGACACTGTGATACTTGGAACCGTGGCCAAGGCGACTGGGACGCATCTCGCCGTCAGTGTCGTTGGGCGAGGCCAACATCATCGGCCGGGTTCTAAGCCCAATCGTAAGCGATCTTCTCAAGCACCTTATCGCTGAAACGCTCTTTGGCGCGGGCGAACGGCCGTCCACCCCGGTGCCAATAAAATTCTCGCGCCTGGACATTTTCGGTCAGGGCCCAGACCACCAGACCGTTCAGCCGATCGCGATCAAGCCGGTCACGGCACGCCTCGAAGAGATGTTCGCCAAGACCCATGCCTTGGTAAACCGGATCGAGGTACAGCTCGAAAATCTCGCCGCAGTTGGCTTTGGGGCTGCGGGATTTTCCGCACGTTGCGTAGCCAACAATTTTTCCAGCGACTTCTAAAACAAGCAGGTGCCGTTCGGTGCGGATGGCGTTGCGCCACCAGGCGGGATCTCGTCGTGCGATCAGTCCGGCCAAATGCAGCGCCGGGATCATACCGCAATAGGCGAACTGCCACGCAGCTCGAAACACATCCATAAGGCCGACGGCGTCGGCGGATGTCGCTTTGCGAACCGAAACTGCAACTCGGCCTTCTTCAATCATACGGCCAGTGTAGCCGTCCGCGTAACGGCCGCCAGGGCCAACTGCACGCCAGCGAAAAAATATTTGTCGTCACCCGGTTTGAGGGCAGCGCAACTCGGACATTGCCGAGACAGTCCACGACGACCGCGACGAAAAAAAGCGCCCCGGCTAGAGCCGTGAGCGCTTTTCAAAATTGCGTATCAGCTGCGACCGTCGCGTGCAGCCGTCAGGTTTAGCCGACTGACTTGAGCTGCTCAAACGACTTCGTGGTCGCTGTGCCAACGGTTTCCATGGCCTGTTTGGCAACCTTGCTTGAAAGCTCGAACAGTTCTTTCGACTGCGAACCAGCCAGCGCAAACTGCTGCTGCATGTAGTTGGCCTGCAAGCGTGCAATTTCCGGGAACGTGCGCGCGCGTGCCATCGCTTGCGCAACTTCAAATGCGGCTTCCGTGTTTGCGAGCGTGTTTGCCATGATCTTCTCGCCAATCGACTTTGCGCCAGCCTGGGTCGTCAACATGACGTCTTCGGCAACCTTGGCGTTGTCTTTGGCAGCGGCGGCCATCTTGTGGTAGGCGTCGCGCGATTTGGCGACGGCGTCTTCAGCGAAGGCCGAAACATTTTCCGGTACCTTGGCGTCTTTACCGGCGGTGAAAATCTCTTGCGCCTGGCGCGTGAAATCCTGGACTTGCTTGGTGAAAGCGTCGTTCATCTGATTTGACATGGTATACTCCATCGGCTGGCAGTTGGGGGGTCGACGTCGTGGAAGCGATGACGATGACATAAGCCATGTCGTTGTGCAGTGCAATATAAATCTTCGCAGATAACCCTAAAAATGGGCTTATGCTCAGTTTTTTGCCTAGATTGTGAGCGGATTTTAGTATCGGGAGGTCGCGGGCTACCACTTAAGCCGCCGGCGGGCCGTTCGCAATCGCGAAGGTGCGCCCTCCAATCGTGCGCCGGTTTAAGTGCTTTCCAGCAAAGGGAAAACATCGCGATAGCCAAGTGCGCTGGGGTCAAACATGACGTCAGTAGGTGACAATCGCCGGGCGAGCGCCAGTCCGTCCAAACTCCGGCATCGCGACAAAGCGACATACGTTTGGCCATGCGCGAATGTGCCCCGGCCGAGATCGACATAGACTTTATCCAGTGTCAGACCTTGCGCTTTGTGGATGGTCAGCGCCCAGGCCAACCGCAGTGGGAATTGCTTGAACGTTCCAGCCACGGTCTCGACGATTTTTTCAGCCGCCTGATCATAGGCATAGCGCCGGTGCTCCCAGCTGACTTGTTCAACTTCATATTCTTTGCCGCCAAGTTCGATCCACACCTGGCGTTCGGTTAGCCTTGAGATCCGGGCGATCGAGCCGTTGACCCAACGGCGGTCGGCGTCATTGCGCAACATCATCACTTTAGCGCCGGGCTTGAGGTCGAGGGCTGCTTCGGCGGGCTGAACATTCTCGTTGAAATCACCGGTGATGCCAGCCGTGAACCGCTGGACATCGCGCGGCAACGCATCAAGGTAGGCCACGTTAATGCGGCGGGCTGCGACATTGGTTGGCGTCAAAATAACGTAGGGCTCACCCTCGGTCAGCGTTTTGATCGGGTGGACGCGCGTGTTGAGCAACTCAAGTTCAGCGGACGTCACTTGACCTTCGCGGATCGCATTCAGAACGCGGATCAAGGCATCGTCGGTTTGCCGAAAAACCTGTTCGAGTTCTAACAGTGTTGTGCCTTGGCCTTCACGCAGCGACGACACGGAAAAGAAAAAGGGCCCGCCGTGCGCATCGTCGAGGTGCGCCGCCACGTCGCCATCCGGCACGACGGGTGGCAGCTGATGGAGATCACCAAACATCATCAGGCGGACGCCGCCGAATGGTTCTTTCAAACGCCCGCGATTGACCCGCAGGGCTTTGTCGATGCCCCACATCAAATCAGACCGCACCATCGAGACTTCATCGATGACAAGAAATTCCAAGTTGCGCATCAGGCGGCCGTTGCGGCTGCGGCGAATGTCGCTGTCTTGGATCAGCCGTGGCGGAAATCCAAAAAACGAGTGAATGGTTTGGCCGCCGACATTGATGGCGGCAAGGCCGGTCGGCGCCAGCACCACCATTCGCTCGGTGGCGGCGTCGCGCAGGGCCTTCAACAGGGTGGATTTGCCAGTCCCAGCTCGACCGGTGACAAACAGATGGCCGCCGGGCTGCGCCATGAACTTGGCCGCAGCCAAGAATTCGCTGGTCGCAACCACGCCATCTGGCCAAGCTGTTGATACCGCGCCGGGTGTTGGAAAGTCGGGCGTCGGCAAAACATCTCTCTTTCAGGTCGACCAGGTGTGACGGCGTCGCGACATGCAACGCGAGCTGGCGTATCTGTGTCGTGTCGCTAGCGATTTGTCGATCGGGGTCAACCTCGTGGGGCGATATAAAAAAGCGGGGCCAGCATGCTGACCCCGCTCAATCCTAACAGTCTGAACGATCAAGCGACGGGTTAGTCGCGTGTGACGCTCAGGACCTTGAAATCTTTGTCCAGCTTAACGTCGAATTGCATGCCGCCTTTGTCCTTGGCATCGTCAATTTCGTAAACGCCGGTGCCTTCTGTTTCCTTTTCCATCTCGCCACCAGAGTAGCCAAGCGCGGCCAGCGCCTCTGTGATGGATTTAGCTTCCGCATCTGTTGGCTTCGTGTCCGCGAACGCTGGCGTTACGGCGAACACCGCGGCAGTGGCGGCAATCAGTGCAAAGCGGGTCATTGTTCTTCTCCATGTATGGGGTAGCTCAATCGGTGCCCCATAGGTGGAAGCGCTGCGGACTTGCCGCAACCCGGGAAATTTTCCCGAGCTGTATTCGTCGCAGCAATTGGAGCAGTGATGGACTATGCAGCGCCAGCTTCGCGATCTGATTCGCGCTTGCGTTCTTGACGCTTGCGCTCGTTGGGATCGAGCCAGCGCTTGCGCAAGCGGATCGATTCCGGCGTAATTTCAACCAGTTCTTCGTCTGTGATGTAGCTCATCGCTTTTTCAAGTGTGAGCCGCATTGGTGGGGTCAGGGTCAAGGCTTCATCTTTGCCCGAGGCGCGCACGTTTGTCAGCTTTTTGCCCAGTACCACGTTCACGACGAGATCATTGTCGCGGGTGTGTTCGCCGACAATCATACCCTCGTAGACGCGCGCCTGAGCGCCGATCATGAACGAGCCGCGATCTTGCAAGTTGAAGATCGAATAGGCTGTTGCTTCGCCGGTTCCATTCGAAATCAAAACGCCGGTTCGGCGGCCTTGAATTTCGCCCTTGTAGGGTGCGTAAGCATGGAACAGTTTATTCATCACGGCGGTGCCGCGGGTGTCTTGCAAGAGCTCAGATTGGTAGCCGAGCAAACCGCGTGTTGGCACATGCAAAACCATCCGCGTGCGGCCACCGCCCGATGGGCGCATTTCGAGCAGCTCACCACGTCGTTCCGACAATTTCGACACGATGACGCCAGTATGATTGTCATCAACGTCGATGATGACCTCTTCGATCGGCTCAAGTCGCTGGCCTGTTTCAGCGTCCGTATTGAACACAACTTTCGGCCGCGACACCGTCAGCTCAAAACCTTCGCGGCGCATGTTTTCGATTAGAATAGCGAGCTGCAATTCGCCTCGGCCTGAGACCGTGAACGATTCTTTGTCTTCGCTTTCGGCCACCTTGATCGCGATGTTGCGCTCGGCTTCCCGCATCAATCGATCGCGAATGACGCGGCTTTGAACCTTGCTGCCTTCTTGGCCAGCAAACGGGCCATCATTGATGCGGAACGTCATCGACAGCGTCGGTGGATCGACCGGTTGGGCGACGAGCGGCACCTCGACAACCAGGTCGCACAGTGTATCGGCGACAGTTGCTTCCGTCATGCCAGCGACCGCGACGATCTCTCCAGCGTGGGCTTCTTCGACGGGTACGCGCTCAAGGCCGCGAAATGCTAAAACTTTGGTGGCGCGAAAATTTTCAACCAACGAGCCATCGTGGCGCAGAGCCTTCATCGCCATGTTGGCCTTGATGGTGCCTGACGTAATGCGGCCCGTCAGAATGCGGCCCAGAAACGCATCGGCTTCGAGCGTGGTGGCAAGGATCCGCACCGGGCCTTCGTCGGTGGCGGGCGGGGGTACATGCGACAGCACGAGATCGAACATCGGCGCAAGATCGGTCTGGGGGCCTTCGGGTGACGCCGCCATCCAGCCATTTCTACCCGATCCGTACAGCACGGGAAAATCGAGTTGTTCGTCGGTCGCGTCCAGGTTTGCGAACAGATCGAAGATCTCGTTCAAGACATCGAGATGACGTTCGTCGGGTCGATCGATTTTGTTGATGGCAACGATTGGACGAAGGCCGCGCTTAAGTGCTTTTGAAACAACGAACTTGGTTTGTGGCAACGGACCTTCCGATGCGTCGACGAGCACGACCACGCCATCGACCATGTTCAAAATTCGCTCAACCTCGCCACCGAAATCGGCGTGCCCTGGCGTGTCGACGATGTTGATGCGGACATCCTTCCAGACAACGCTCGTGCACTTGGCCAGGATCGTGATGCCGCG
>JANMII010000174.1:0-4167 GCA_031375665.1 Hyphomicrobium sp. | reverse complement strand
AAAGACGCGCTGTACGCCATGTCGGGGGCTAAAAGCGGATGGCTGACGGTCACGGCGCAACGCTGGAACGATCGCACGCTGGTGTTCCCGATCGATGGCGTCGATGGCAACGGACGGCGCGCGCTGTTTGATGTGGTGGTGCTGACGAAAAACTACGGCTGGGTGCGCGGCTCGACCGATGAACTCGAACGCGGCGATCAACGGCTGACGGCTGAAGACATCGAAAACGAAGTGCTGGCTCCGCAGTTGCGACAAGGTCTTGCGGGCGCTGCGTCGCTGATCGCGGTCGGGCTGGCGAGCCAGGAAGGCGAGATCGAGCGTGAAGTCCAGCGCGGTGGATTGCGCGCCAACCGCATCGCCGAGTGGGTACGTGGTGTGGTCGATCCATCGGTGCCGATGTGGACGCTCAATCTCGGGCGCTATGTTGATCCATGCAGCGATTGCGAAGATGCCGACACCAGTTGGCAGCGGCCGTTTATCGTGGTCGCAGTGCGGCGGGCTGATGCGGGCACCAACATCGGTGAAGCGCTTGGTGACGCCATGTCGAACAAAACCAATCTGCCGAGCCCGGCGCGGTATTCGACGTTTGCGCTGTCGAAATATACCAAGTAGCGCGCCGCGCGTCGCAGTTCAGCCGACAACCCGCGCCGACGCGATAAGCAGCCGCAAATCCGCACCCACCACGCTTCGCCGACGCCGCCCGCGTCGCGCTGCCCATTGCTCCAGCCGCCCGGCCGGTGTACGCGAGCGGCTGATCAATGAAGGACACCTGTCGCGATGGGATTCAAGTGCGGTATCGTTGGTTTGCCGAACGTTGGCAAATCGACCCTGTTCAACGCTTTGACGCAGACCGCTGCGGCGGAAGCCGCCAACTATCCGTTCTGCACGATCGAGCCGAACGTCGGCGAAGTCGGCGTGCCGGATCTGCGCTTGGACACGCTCGCTGGCATCGCCAAAAGCGGCGAGATCATTCCGACCCGGCTGACGTTCGTCGATATCGCAGGTCTGGTGCGCGGCGCGTCGAAGGGTGAAGGCCTTGGCAACAAGTTCTTGTCACACATTCGCGAAGTCGATGCGGTGGCCTATGTGCTGCGCTGCTTCGTCGACGACGACATTACGCACGTTGAAAACCGCATCGATCCACTGGCCGATGCCGATGTGGTCGAAACCGAATTGATGCTGGCTGATCTCGACAGTCTTGAGAAGCGTGCCGGTCCGATCGAGAAAAAAGCCAAAGCCGGTGACAAGGACGCGAAGGCGCTGATCGCCGTCATCGACAAGGCGCTGGTGCTCTTGCGCGAAGGCAAACCGGCGCGGTTGGCTGCCATTACACCTGAGGAAGCAGCGACGTTTCGCGGGCTCCAATTGTTGACATCAAAGCCGGTGCTTTATGTCTGCAACGTTGAAGAAACATCAGCTGCGACCGGCAACGCGTATTCGAAACAGGTCGAAGATCGCGCCAAGACCGAAGGCGCGGTTGCGGTTGTAATCTCAGCCAAAATCGAAAGCGAGTTCGCTGGGCTCGGCGTTGAAGATCGCGATGCGTTTCTGGCGGAAATGGGCTTGAAGGAACCGGGTCTCAATCGCCTGATCCTGGCTGGTTACGAGTTGCTCGATCTGGTCACGTACTTCACGGTTGGGCCGAAAGAAGCCCGCGCCTGGACCATCACGCGCGGCACCAAAGCGCCCGCCGCCGCCGGTGTCATTCACACCGATTTCGAAAAAGGGTTCATTCGCGCTGAAACCATCGCTTACCAGGATTACGCCAGCTTGAATGGTGAAAGCGGCGCAAAGGAAGCTGGCAAGATGCGGCTCGAAGGCAAAGAGTACGTGGTCCAGGACGGCGACGTCATGCACTTCCGGTTTGCCAACTAAGCCCCCGCCTATAATCCCCCCGTCTTAATGGCCGTGATCGCGGTTAATGCCGCCGTGTCGGCCTGTAACGCTCTGGGCTATCACCGCGAATGGTCTATAATTGACCCAGGATGTCGCTGCACCGAGTGACGGTTCAGCAAACAGGAGTAGTCGGCATGTATAAATCTGCGACGATCATTGCTGCACTGATGTTGACGGCGGCCAGTCCGGCGCTGGCCAATTGCTGCGGCGATAAGGCGAAAGACGGTGCCAAGGCCGCCATGAAGTGTATGGAGCCGATGGCAACCACCGGAGAAAAAGCTGAAGCCACACCGACCCCGAACCAAAGCACATCACCACCGACTGGATCGCACGCCGACATGGACATGACCAAGCCGGGTGCAGCACCTGCTAAAATGGCTGGATGCGGTTGCTGTGCCGAGAAGAAGAGCTAACGGTTGCGCGACTTCGAAACGTATTAAAGAGGGCCCCGCGCAAAACGCGGAGCCCTTTTTCTTTGATCAGGTATTTCTGTAATCAGGTGCGACCGAAAATCATTCGGCGGCCATTAACACCGGTACCGAAACGCCCATGCGCTTGGCCACACCCGCGCCGTACGCTGGATCGCACTTAGCGAAATGCGCAACTTGGCGTTCGACGATCTCGCTTGGCACGCCCTGCATCGCATCGGCGATGTTGCCGAACAATCGCTCTTTCTGCTCTGTCGTAAACAGACGGAACAGGTCGCCAGCCTGCGTATAATCATCGTTGCCATCGCGATGGTTATAGCGATCGCCGTCGCCTGAAATTTTTAGCGGCGGTTCGCGATAGGTGCTGACTTCCTTCGGCCCGCCAAACGAGTTTGGCTCGTAGTAGACGTCGGGGTTGCCGGTGTCGTTGCGGAAGAAGCGCATCGCGCCGTCCTTGTGATAGTGCACGGCTGGCGTCTTCGGCGCATTGACCGGCAACGCTTCGTAGTGTGTCCCTAAGCGATGGCGATGGGCGTCGGCGTAGGCGAAAATACGACCTTGCAGCATCTTGTCGGGCGAGAAGCCAATGCCCGGCACGATGTTTGACGGTGAAAACGCTGCCTGTTCGATTTCCGCAAAGTAGTTGTCGGCGTTGCGGTTGAGTTCAACCACGCCGACTTCGATCAACGGATAGTCGGCGTGTGGCCAAACCTTGGTCAGATCGAAGGGGTTGTAGGCTGTTTTGTCAGCATCGAGTTCTGGCATGATCTGCACGAACATCCGCCACTTTGGAAAATCACCAGCTTCGATCGAGCCGAACAGATCTTCCTGATAGGTCTCGCGCGAGCGACCGATAACGTCAGCGGATTCCGCATTGGTGTAATGCTTATGGCCCTGCAGCGTCTTGAAGTGGAACTTGACCCAGTGGCGTTCGCCGCCAGCACTGATGAACGAGAACGTATGCGAGCCGTAGCCGTTCATGAACCGCGGGCTAACCGGGCAGCCGCGATCTGAAAACAGGATCGTCAACTGGTGCAGACTTTCTGGCGATAGCGACCAAAAATCCCACATGGCGGTCGGTGAGCGCAGGTTGGTTTTGGGATGGCGCTTCTGGGTGCGGATGAAGTCCGGGAACTTCATCGGATCGCGAACGAAGAACACCGGCGTGTTATTGCCGACCATGTCCCAGTTGCCCTGCTCGGTGTAGAACTTGATCGAGAACCCGCGCACATCGCGCTCGGCATCGGCTGCACCCTGCTCGCCAGCAACCGTCGAGAATCGCATCAACAGGTCAGTCTTCTTGCCGACGGTGTCGAAAATCTTGGCGACCGAATATTGCGAAACATCGTTGGTGATCGTGAGCGTGCCAAACGCGCCCCAGCCCTTGGCGTGGACCACGCGCTCGGGGATTCGTTCGCGGTTTTGATGCGCCAGCTTTTCGATCAGCTGATAGTCTTGCAGAAGCAGCGGCCCGCGTGCGCCAGCCGACAGCGAGTTTTGGTTGTCGGCGATCGGCGCTCCGGCCGTGGTCGTCAGTTGTTTTTTGTCAGTCATCATCTGCTCCAGATACGGGATACTTGGTGTAGAGCACCAGCCATGGTTCGAAGGCCAATCGCATCGCCTAGTTATTCTTATAAGAATTTCTTATTCAATCAGTTTATCTGATGGCAACGGAATTTGGCTAGGGAGCTTGATCAGCTTTTTTGCCATAAGTTTTGAATTTTTCAATCATGACGTCCATCTCGGCGTCACTGAGCAGGTTGACGGCGCCCAGTTGCAAAACCTTGATGTACTGCGCGGCGAGCGTTTCGACCTCGAAAGCGAGATCCAGAGCGGTACTGAC
>JANMII010000314.1:0-4644 GCA_031375665.1 Hyphomicrobium sp. | reverse complement strand
GTCGATGAGGCGGTGATTGAAAAGGCATTAAGTGATGTCATGGATCTGACGCCGCGCGGCATTCGCAGCCATCTCGATCTCAACAAAGCAATCTACGCACGCACGTCAGCCTATGGTCACTTCGGGCGTGCACCGGACGCTGACGGCGGGTTCTCGTGGGAGAAAACCGACCTGGCAGCAAAGATCGCCAAGGCCGTCGCCTAACGACTGCAGGTTGACAGGACAACTGCGAATACAATTTCGGCCGCGCAAGCGGCCGTTTTTGTGGCCTCACACAGCGCGACCGCAACGGCACAAACGCCCATGATGTTTGACCCGACAAAGACAGAGCTGAAATCGTTCGGGCGTCGGCGTGGTCGCAAACCAACGGATCGACAAGCAGCCCTACTGGCAACGTCGTTGCCGGAGCTCAGTCTCGATTTATCGCAGCAGATCGCGCCGCGCGGCCAAACGTGGCTCGAAATCGGCTTTGGTGGCGGCGAGCATCTCTTGTGGCAGGCCCGTCAACATCCCAACATCGATTTCATCGGGTGTGAGCCGTTCGAAGATGGCGTCATTAAAGTCCTGGCGGCGCTTGAAGTCGAGCGGATGGGCAATATCAAATTGCACATGGGCGACGCGCGAGACGTGCTGCGGGCGCTGCCCGATGCCAGTATCGCCCGCTGCTTTATTTTGTTTCCAGACCCCTGGCCCAAGCGCAAACACGTCAAGCGTCGCTTGGTTAACGCGGCGCTGCTCGACAGCCTTGCCCGCGTCCTTGCGCCGGGTGGGGAAGTGCGGATTGGCACCGATATCGGCGATTACGCGCGCACAATGTTGGAAGCTTTTGCAGGCGAGCCGCGCTTCGTCTGGCAGGCGCAAGGCCCAAGCGATTGGCGTGTCAGGCCGAATGACTGGCCGCCGACGCGGTACGAAGCCAAAGCCGAAGGCGCGGGTCGGCAACGCTATTATTTACGCTTTCGACGGGCTGAAAGCTGACCACAGCGCCTTGCGCGTGTCGCAAATCTCGACTATGCCAGCCTAATCCAAACAAGCCTGAGCAAGATCGAGTGGACCGCATGGCCCGCTCCTGAACAGCTTTAGCTGAACGAGTTCGAAGCCAACTTGATGACGACAGATCCAAATCCAGTTCCTGCATCGACCTTGGCCACATCCTCGGCCACGACGTCGGTCAGTACAGCGCGCTTCACGCGCGAGACCGGGCTAGCGGCGTCGGTGGCTGATGTCGTTGAACCCGTGCTGCAAGACCTCGGCTTTCGTTTGGTGCGCGTGACGGTACTGGGTGCAACCGATCGCATCCTGCAGATCATGGCCGAGCGCCCCGACGGTTCGATTTCGATCGATGATTGCGAAGCGATTTCGCGCGGACTGTCACCGGTATTGGACGTCGCCGACCCGATCACCGGAAAATATCGGCTGGAAATTTCATCACCCGGCATCGACCGTCCACTCGTGCGGCCGAGCGATTTTGAAGACTGGGCCGGATACGACGTGAAGCTTGAGTTGAAAGAAACCGTCGATGGCCGCAAGCGCTACAAGGGCGTGCTTGAGGGCTTCGAAGACGGCGAAGTTCGGGTTGCCGCTGAAGCCGGAAAGCTCGGCGTGCAGCACTTAGGCTTTCCAGTCGCGCTGATTGAAGAAGCCAAATTGGTACTGACCGACGAGTTGATCCGCGAAGCCCTGACGCGCGCTAAAAAACGTCACAACAATCGCCCCGGTGACGGGGCCGAAATCGATCAAGACGACCTGGAGGATTGACCTATGGCTATGGCAGGCATCAGTGCCAACCGGCTTGAGCTTTTGCAAATCGCAGATGCTGTTGCGCGCGAAAAGACGATCGACAAAAAGATCGTCATCGAGGCGATGGAAGACGCCATCCAGAAAGCCGCGAAATCTCGCTACGGCGCTGAAAACGATATTCGCTGCGAGATCGATCCGAAAACCGGCGAAGCCAAGCTGACACGCGTGCTGGCCGTGGTCGATGAAGTCGAAAATGATTCAACACAGGTCAATCTGGCCGACGCGCAGAAGCGCAACCCCGATGCCAAAGTCGGCGACATGATCGCTGAAACCTTGCCGCCGTTGGAGTTTGGCCGCGTTGCTGCACAGAACGCCAAGCAGGTTATCGTCCAGAAAGTTCGCGAAGCCGAGCGTGATCGCCAGTTTGCCGAATTCAAAGATCGCATCGGCGATATCTCGAACGGCACCGTAAAGCGGGTCGAATACGGCAACGTCATCATCGATCTGGGTCGAGCTGAAGGGATCATTCGGCGCGATGAAATGATCCCGCGCGAAAACGTTCGCCTCGGCGATCGCATCCGGGCTTTTATTTATGACGTGCGTCGTGAGCAGCGTGGTCCGCAAATCTTCCTCACCCGCGCGCGCTCTGAATTCATGGCCAAGCTGTTCGCGCAGGAAGTGCCGGAGATCTATGACGGCGTCGTCGAGATTAAATCTGTTGCACGCGACCCCGGATCACGCGCCAAGATCGCCGTGATTTCGAAGGATTCATCGATCGATCCCGTCGGTGCGTGCGTTGGGATGCGCGGCGCGCGCGTTCAGGCCGTCGTCAACGAATTGCAGGGCGAGAAGGTCGACATCATCCAGTGGAACCCGGATGCGGCCAGCTTCATCGTCAACGCCCTGGCGCCAGCGGAAGTCACCAAGGTCGTGCTCGACGAAGACAGCAACCGCATCGAAGTCGTGGTGCCAGAGGCGCAGCTTTCACTCGCCATCGGCCGTCGCGGCCAGAATGTGCGGCTTGCCTCGCAGCTGACCGGCTGGGACATCGACATTCTGACGGAGCAGGAAGAGAGCGAGCGCCGTCAGAAGGAATTCGGCGAACGCACGCAGCTATTAATGGACACGCTCGACGTCGACGAGGTGATCGCCCAGTTGCTGGTCACGGAAGGCTTTGCGTCGGTTGAGGAAGTCGCGTTCGTCGACCTTGGCGAAATCGCCAACATCGAAGGCTTCGACGAAAACACCGCCGAGCAAATTCAAACGCGCGCGCGCGAATATCTCGAACAGCAAGAAGCTGATCGTGACGCGAAACGTCGTGAGCTTGGTGTTGCCGATGAGCTTGCTGAAATCCCTGGCATCACGACGGCCATGATGGTGTCGCTCGGCGAAAACGGTGTGAAAACGGTCGAAGATTTTGCCGACTGCGCCACCGACGAATTGGTCGGCTGGACTGAGCGCAAAAAAGAAAAAGACGCCGAGGCCGTCCGCCACAAGGGCTTTCTCGACGGCTTCGAGCTTTCGCGCGCCGATGTCGAAGGCATGATCATGGCGGCCCGCGTTCACGCTGGCTGGATCAAAGCCGAGGATCTGGAACCGGCCGCCGAAGATGTCGAGCTGGTCGGCGAAGATTCAGCCGACGCTGACGAAGACGTGGCGACCGGCGGCGAACCGGCCGATCCGCAGGTTTGATCGTGATGACGTGGAAGGCACCAAAGCGTAGTGGCAGCGAAGCGACAACATCGGCCATCAAACGACCGGCCAACAGACGATGACGGCGGGTCTGACAGCAATGTCGGATCGACGCGGTTATGCGTTGTCACGCGCGCGGCTCTTGAGCCGGACGCGCTCATTCGCTTTGGCCGCTCTCCGGATGGCGAATTGGTGCCAGACCTCGATCAGCGCCTGCCCGGGCGCGGTGTTTGGGTCACGTGTGACCGCAAGACAGTCGAGAAGGCCATCAAGACCAAGGCATTTGCCCGGAGCCTGAAGGCTGAAACCAAAGTCCCCGATGGCCTTGCGGACCGTGTCGACGGGCTGTTGCTGCGGCGGCTGGTTGCGACCCTCTCTCTTGCCAACAAGGCGGGGCTGGCGGTGGCTGGTTTTCAGCAGGTTGATGCCGCGCTGGAAAAGGGCCAAGTTCGTGCCGTCTTGCATGGGTCGGACGCTGCAGCCGACGGCCGTGGTAAAATTGATCGTAAATTCAAAGCCATCCAGCGTGACCGCGAAGCCGCAGCTCCGGTCGTCGATGTCCTCACCATTTCAGAAATGAGCTTGGCCATGGGCCGCTCTTCTGTGGTACACGCTGCCCTTATACCCGGAGGGCTGACGGATCGGTTTCTGAAGGAGGCGGAGCGCATCTTGCGTTACCGGGCTTCACCAGAGGCAGCCGATCAGGTTTTTTCTGATGACGAACCAGCAGTGCCCACCCAATTTGAAGGTTGAACGGAAACCGCATGACTGACTCGAACGACCAATCGGACAAGACACTGAGAGCTGGGGCGCGCAAACCGCTTTCGCTGCAGAGAACCGTCGAATCCGGCCACGTGCGGCAGAACTTTAGCCACGGCCGTTCGAAGTCGGTGGTGGTCGAAAAGAAGAAGACCCGCAAGCTTGGTCCAGGTGGCGTTGAGATGCCGCCAGAAGCTCCAGTGCAAGCGGCCGCGCCCGTTGTTGAAAAGCCGCGCCCAACCTCCAGACCCGTTGCCACGCCAGGCGCTGGTGCTGCTTCATCGGCCGCGCAACAAAGAACACTTTCAACCGAGGAGCGCGATGCTCGTGCTCGCGCATTGGCGGCGGCCCGCGCGGACGACAGCGCCCGCGTGGTCGACGTCGAGCCAGTGCGATTTGAACCGGTGACACGCGCAGCCGAGCCGGCGCGCGAAGTCGCGTCAGCGACTGCTT
>JANMII010000173.1:0-3449 GCA_031375665.1 Hyphomicrobium sp. | reverse complement strand
GGGTCGGGTGAAGCCGCGACCGAAACGGTCTGGTTCGAGATCAAGGAAAAGACCGGCGCGACCGAGTTCCTCGGCTATGATACCGAGATAGCCGAGGGCGTGGTTGCGAGCATCGTCGCGGGCGGCAAGGAGGCAGAGTCGCTCAACGCTGGCAGCGAGGGCGCGCTGATCCTCAATCAGACGCCGTTTTATGGTGAGAGCGGTGGTCAGGTCGGCGACATTGGCATCATTAAAACGTCCAGCGGCGCCGCGTTCCGCGTCACTGAAACTCAAAAAAAACTTGGTGTTGTGTTCGTCCACATCGGCACCGTCGAACGCGGCTCGATTGCCGTTGGCGAGCCTGTGGAGTTGACGGTCGATCATGCTGCGCGTTCAGCCACGCGGGCCAACCATTCAGCGACGCATTTGCTGCACGAAGCCTTGCGACAGACCCTTGGCTTGCATGTGGCGCAAAAGGGATCGTTGGTCTCTCCCGATCGCTTGCGGTTTGATTTCTCGCATACCAAGCCGATGAGCGCTGACGAGGTCAAAGCCGTCGAAGATCTGGCCAATGCGGTCCTACTTGAGAATACACAAGTGGTGACGCGGTTGATGGCGCTTGACGATGCGCGCGAGCAAGGCGCGATGGCGCTGTTTGGCGAAAAATACGGTGATGAAGTGCGCGTCGTCTCGATGGGACGCGAGATCAAACACGTTGGCGCTGCGAGCGCGGGCTTAAACAACGCATCCGCGAATAAGGCGTGGTCGGTTGAGTTGTGCGGTGGCACGCACGTCCAGCGCACCGGCGATATCGGGCTGATCAAAGTCGTTGGCGAAAGTGCGAGTGCGGCTGGCGTGCGTCGTCTCGAAGCTCTGACCGGTGAGGGCGCACGCGCCTATCTCGCGCTGCAAGACAGCCGCCTGCGTGAAGCAGCCAACATTCTCAAGACGCGACCCGATGATGTGCTGGAGCGATTGAAAGCGCTGGTCGATGAACGCAAGGCGCTAGAGCGGCAATTGGCGGATGCGAAACGTCAGCTGGCACTTGGCGGCAGCGGCGCGAAGTCGGCTGACGGCGAGCGAGCTGGAGAAGCCATCAAAACCATCGGCGCGATCAAACTGCTGTCGCGGACGGTCCAGGGGCTCAATCCGAAGGATTTGCGCGGCCTGATCGACGACGGCAAAAAGCAGGTCGGCTCCGGCATCGTCGCTGTCGTCGGCGTCACTGAAGATGGCAAAGCCGGACTGGCCGTTGGCATTACGGATGATCTGACCAAAACTTGGAGTGCGGTCGATCTGGTTAAGGCCGGTGCCGAGGCGCTCGGCGGCAAGGGCGGCGGTGGACGAGCCGACATGGCGCAAGCGGGCGGTCCGGACGGCTCGAAGGCGCCAGCGGCGTTAGCTGCCATCGAAGCCGCGTTGGCTGGATAGCGCCACGATGCATAGCGCCACCTTTCAAAGTTTTCATGAGACGGCCGCGATTGGAGCGCTATAAGCGGCAAAAATCTCGTCGTGGAGGATTTGCCTGATGACTGCCCCCCGTTTCGGCCGACCGCTCGCCCGGAAGCTTGCGCGACCTTTGGTCCGCGCTGCGAGCGCGCTCGTGGTAGCTTTCGCGTTTTCACAGGCGGCGTTGGCCGTCGATGACATCGTCAAGCCAGCGGCAACGCCCATGCCATCCGTTGGACCAACTGTTGCCGCAGCCCAGCAATTTTGTGGTGATGCGACAGGCAAGGCTGATGATTTGATGATGCGCTACAGCAGCGATACTGCGCTGAAAGAAGTTTACAAGAGCGTCGATTATATCGCTCTGGCCGACGACAAGACCAACGCCACCAAGATGTACACATTCACGATCAAGGGTCATCCGGCGCACCCGGCAGCTGTGTGTCGCCGCATCGTCAAAGACGGCGACGCGATGGTTGTGAAAATGGAAATCGTTTGCGAGGGCGGCAAAGAAGCCTGCGATAAGTTGCGCAACGACTTTAACGTCATGACGGCCCGCATGCAGGCTGACGTCGACCAGAAAATCGCCGCCGAAAAGAAGTAAGCACCAGCGCGCATCTCTGCTGCTTGAATGTAAAAGCACGGCTGTCAATCAGCCGTGTTTTTTTCACAAAGTTGCCCGCTCGGGCGTGCCAGTCGGGCGTGTAGCCCAGCAAGCGACGAGCTGGAAAATGTTTCTATCGCCAACGCAGTGCGGTTAGCCGCGCGCTTCTGATGGCATGTGTCGCAACCCGGCCGCAGTCAACGCTGCTGAGCCACGATTTTTTTCCATAATCAGGGTGGACCTGCACGGACCATCGCCGTGCGGGCCATCCAACCGTTTCACTTATCGCGGTTCAAATACGGAACTCTGTTGCACGCTGGGCGTCGACCAGAGCAAAACCGCGAGCAAATGTTTCAGAAGCGTGACAACTTTATTACGAACAGTGTAGACTCTCGCGAACACGGGGTGTGCATGCGCTCGGCGCAGTTGGGGGTCGATCAATTTTGCAGGCAACGATTGCGCTCAGCAAAGCCGTACCGGTGGCGAGCGGTGCCATCCGCGATGTTTATCGACATCCCGGCGACCCGGCATTGCTAATCAAGGTCGTACGGAGTTCGACGATCGACTTGAAGTTTGGCAGTGGCCGCCGCTGGCATAAATTGAAAAAGCGGCGCTATCGCCACCTGATCGGCACGCTGCGGGAAGTGCGTGAGCAGATCGCACTGCAGGCCGAGGGCCTAGCGCATCCGTCTTTTCTGCAAAAGATCGTCGGCTTCGTCGAAACAGACATTGGCCCGGGGCTCGTTGTGAATGCCGTGCTTGGTCGCGATGGTGATTATGCGCCGACACTCGGCCGCCTGATCCAAACCGGTCGCTACGATGATGTGGCTGTGCAAGCGTTCGAGCGTTTCATCGACGAGGTGATTGCGTCGGTCGTTATCATCGCCGACTTGCACCCAAACAATCTCGTCTACGCGCACACGCCTGAGCGCGGGTACCACTTCGTAATGATCGACGGCATCGGCTTTAAGACGTTGATCCCGATCGAGCGCATCAGCCCAAAAATCAACGCGATTTCAAATCGGTACAAGCTCAACATGCTGCGCAAGCGTGTTGCGGCGGAGACGGAAGCTTATGCAAGCCGGGCAAGTTTCGTTGCGCCGACGGCGTCGAAAAATATCCGCAAAACGGGGCTTGCGGCGCTGATGCCAGCAGCCGTCCTGTTCGATCCCAATATTTTAGGTCTGGCATTGTTGTTCGCATAGCCGGTGCGGTCACCGCGGGACCAGTGATCTTCGGCATCGGTGTGATGTGGCGTCACACGACGCGGCGCGATGTGGCAATCGTCGGGCTTGAAGCGACAGCGGCCACGAAATGCAGCATGGCCGCTGTCAGGACATCGCAGCCTGAAGCTTGGCGTCGACCATGTCGAGGAAGCCGGTGGTCGACAGCCATTTTTGCTCAGGCCCAACGAGCAGCG
>JANMII010000310.1:0-4263 GCA_031375665.1 Hyphomicrobium sp. | reverse complement strand
CGCGCTCGTAAAGCTTTGAAATCAGTCATAACTAAGCGCTTCGAGATCAAAAGTACGACTCGAATTTTAGTGGAAGTGCTAGCGGACAAGATTGGCTCAGGTATCTTGAGTGCGAGCACAAGTTTTCTCGTCTCTTATGCTCTTAAAAGTGCGGTTGAATTCGCAGACATATCGAATACAGGCCCGACAAAAATTAGAGATTTTATCCGCTGGCCTTATCAAAGCCTATTTCCAGAATTAGCGATTTCAATATCAGCTTTCTCCGCTCAGTCGGCATGGGCGCGCATCACGTGGGGACGTGCTGCAAAAAGCCGATCATAGGTTTGAGGGGACGGGGGTCCACCGATGAAACGCATCAATCCTGGCTTGCACTTTGTGTGCATTTTCGCTGGTGCTGTCTTGGCCAATGCTCATGCTTTCACAGAGCAGGCCGTTGCCGACCAAAGACCGGGTGAGCGCAAGGCCGCCACGCCATCACGCGGCGAATTTCAACGCGTCGAAGCGTCCGACACAAAATCAGCAGAAGTGTTGAAAGTGCTGGTGAAAGACGACGACGACCATCGAACTAAAGAGTGGTCAACAACCACGACGCCATCACCGACGCGAGAAACTGCTTCAAAGAAGGCGCAGGCGGCGTCACCAGAAACGCCAGCGGCTGCGGTCTTAGGCCAAAGCGCGGCAAACCAAAGTCATGCCGGCGCTGACCTCTCACTTTATCCAACCGCCGCGCAATGTGGCGAGTGTCACAAGCAAATTTACGAAGAGTGGTCGTCGTCGCAGCACGCCTACGCGTCGATCTCACCGATGTTCCACAAGTTTGAACAGAAGTTTCAATCGCTGACGCAAGGCACCGTCGGAACGTTTTGCGTTCGTTGCCATCAGCAAGTTGGCACGCAACTCGGCGAGGCCCGTGACGCACCACTCTGGGAGCGCAGTCAGATTTCACGCGAGGGCGTGAGCTGTATCACGTGTCATCGCGTCAAAGAGCAATATGGCAAAGTCAATGGCGAGCGGCGTGTGGAGCCCGGAAAAATCTACGAGCCGGTGTATGGCAGCGGCGACAAGAGCGTCATCAAGGATGTGCTCGCCGACAAAGAAACATACTCGGTCAAAACAAGCGCAGATGGCCGTGGCAACGATATTCACGAGGGCATGATTACTAACGACCAGATCACAAAATCTGAGTTTTGCGTCAGCTGCCACCAAGTCGCCGTCAATCTCGGCATCAAGCTCGAAATCGTCTGGGATCAATATCGCGATAGTCCGGCGCGCAAAGCGGGCGTCAGTTGCCAAGACTGCCATATGGGCAAGGAGCCCGGTAAGCCGAGCGGATATTCAACAGCGCCGTCGGCGGTCGTCGGCGGAAAAGACATCAATCCTGGTCGCAAACATGCCAATCACCGCTTCATCGGTCCTGGCTACTCCATCGCGCACCCCGCAATATTTCCGCACAACACGAAGGCGCAGGCCATCGACATCAAGGACTGGCTTCAGTTCGATTGGCGCGCCGGCTGGGGCACTGAAAAGTTCGAAGACAAGATTGCTGACAACAAGATCAAGGTTGCTTTTCCAAAGCGCTGGTCTGACGCGCTTGACCGCGAAGACGCTCGAAAAATCATCGACGAGAATTTAGCCAAGCTCGACGAGCGTGACACAATTCGCAAGCAGGTGATGGAAAACAGCAGCCATGTCGATGGCCCCTACATCGAGGGCGCACCACAGGTCGGCACAGATCTCGCATTCTCCTACAAGATCAAGAACACTAATACCGGACACAATCTGCCATCCGGTTCGCTTGGTGCGCAGCCGCAGCTTTGGGTCAATGTCGCGCTGGTCGATCCCGATGGACGAAACGTATGGGAGAGCGGCTACGTCGACAGTAACGGCGACATGGCGGACCTTCATAGCTTGGATGTTGCCGCCGGTCGGATCAATACCGACCAGATGCTGGTCAATTTTCAAACCAAATTTTTGACCACGAACGTCAAAGGCACTGATCGGGAAATGTACCTCCCGGTGAACTTCGACATCGATCCGCTTCCGCATTTACGACCGCCCGGTATTCCAACCAGCGTGCTCAATCACCCGCCGCTGGTGCGCATGGAAAACCATTCGCTCGCGCCGTTAGGTCAAAGAATCGCGAAATACGAAGTGCCCGGCCATCTGCTGACAAAGCCCGGCAAGTACCAGCTTGCCTTCCGGATGCGCAGCCGCGCCGAGCCGATCTATTTCATGCGCTTTGTGGGCGCCACCAAAGCAATGGAGCAAAGCATGAATGAGAGGATTATGGATTTCCATGCGTTCGCGGTGGAGCTCAACGTCAAGGGCTAAGACCGACTAGCCGCGTGTTTCGGATGGGGCCCACGGAGGCTTCAAAGCGGGTCCGGAGCGTGCCCAATTCCTCTTGCCGATCGCGTACCCGCGTTGGGTTGCCGGCACGACGTGGGAGCCGTTGCATGCGCCGTGACTGTGACAGCCAAGACTTTGACCCCGCGCGCGGTGCCGCAGCGATCGCTGTGATGATTGCTGTGATTACGGCAAGTTATTCGATCGTTTCCGCAAATGCAGCAGAGCCCGATTCGCAATCTGAAAATGATGGGGCGGTACGCCAAAGTCGCCACAAGCCTGAACCAAAAGACGAAGGCGAGACTGTTATCGTCAAACGGAGCGCCGCCGTTCTACACGCCGACACGCCGGAGGCTCAAGACCACGGCACCACGACAATTCACAAAAAGGCGAAAGTTGCGCCGGCCGCATTCCGACCAGGCCCGCAGTATGCGTTCGAGTACGATGCTGCCGAGCAGTCGAACATTTATGGGGCTAAGGAAGTTGTCGACCCGCCCCGACCATTGCTTGAGATAGGTCGCGAGCAATACACCTCTGGCATTTATGATCAGAGCGGCACGCTTCTTGGCAAGCTCAATCCTCTGTTGCCGGGGCTCGCAGTTTATGGCGATTGGCGAACGGCTGTCGCTTACAATAGCAACAATGGCAAAGACGTCGGGCAGATCGCAACCCGTCTGAATATTGACGTCGACCTTAAAATCACTGGCACCGAACGAATTCACGCTTTCTTCACGCCCATTCAGGATGGGGCTGCGAACTTTACGCGCTATGAATTCAGTGGCGGCAACGCGAACGAAGAGTTCACCAGTGAGTTTGACGCTGAACCGCAAACGCTTTTTTTTGAAGGTGATATTGGTTCACTTTACTCGGGGTTCTCAGGCCGCGAAGCGGGCTTTGATTTGCCATTTACGGTTGGTCTGTTTCCGCTCTTTCTGCAAAATGGGATTTGGGCCAATGACGCCATCTTGGGTGGCGCGATAACGCTGCAGGCGCAAAACTCGCCGATGTTCGGGTTGTCGAACTATGACATCACGCTGTTCGCAGCGTTCGATGACATCGATAATGCCAGCGTCATCGGTGCCAACGGCAAAATTGATAACGACATCGCCAACCTCTATGGCGCCACGACGTTCATCGATGCGTTCGGAGGCTACATTGAAGCGGGATATGGGTTGGTCCAAGGCGCTGACGATCAGGACGGATTGTTAGAACACTATGTCACGGTGGCATACAGCCGACGGTTCGCGAACACGGTCTCGAATTCGACGCGGGTGTTTGCCAATTTTAGCGATGACAATGGTGACAAGCGCATCAATGGCAACAACGGCGATGGTGTCGCGATCCTCTTGGAAAACAGCTTGGTCACGAGTTTGCCGAGCACGCTTCTGCCATATGCCAATTTTTTTGTTGGCTTTGGCGATCCAAAGCCACTTGTCGATGGCAACAATGCTGGAATTTTGAAGAACGTCGGCATCAACTTTGAAACTGACGCTTTGACCGGCTACCCCAAACTCGATGACACTGGCTCCAACGCGTGGGGCGGAGCATTAGGGCTGCAATACTTGTTCAATCTCGACCAGCAGTTGGTCTTTGAGGTCGCTATGGTTCAGCCATTCGAGGATGACGGGATCGGTGCGCAAGAAGCTCAATATGGCCTTGGCGTCCGCTATCAAATACCCATCGACAGAGCGTGGCTGTTCCGGGCCGACACGACGTACCAAATCCTAGAAGGCGCCGACGATAACTTTGGTATCCGGTCCGAGATGCGCCGCAAGTTTTAACGCCAAGTGAGCGATGTCCGCAGGCGCAAGGCCGATCGCGTTTGGGATTTAGCTTCGTGCCTCTTCCGACGCAGACTGCAGTCACACGTGAAGCCGGTTTCTAGAACGTCCACGGCGGCGCCACCGAGTCGGCCGA